>JAFGFB010000008.1 GCA_016931315.1 Anaerolineae bacterium | reverse complement strand
TACACCAAGATGCCGTGTGGGCTAGCCTGCCGCGGGGCAACTGTGGGGTTGATGGCAGATCGTTTACCTGCTACGAATGCCCAAAGAAAGTTTTCTTTGACTTTTCACGATGGCTGACTTATACTTAGGGCATGTGAGATCCAAGAGGGGGTCTTATGCCTATCTTTCTAGGCCTCGCCGCTGCCAATGGAAGCTTAATTACCCGCGCACCTCAGATTGAAACGCTATTAGCCGAATATGGCGCAACTGTCTTCGACTGGACGGCAAACACGCTTTGCAGTTTCGTCGAACCTGTCAATGCACTAGACTGTGTATTGACACTACATGCGCAAGCACCAGTGCTAGGTATCATGCCAGGCATAGCACTGCATGCCGGTCCTTATGAGCGTCTGGGTCGCCGAATTATTGGTGCCGAAATCAACCGAGCCCATCACATGGCAAGAGCAGCACGTATGGGTGAGGTCCTGATGACGCAAGAATGCGTCGCAGCAGTGCCATTCCCTCCCGAAGCCAAAGCCCACCCCCTGGGCAAGCACATGCTGACCGATCTGGCGTTGCCAGTAACACTCTACCGACTACAACATCCCAGTTTGGAAAAACAGGACTTTCCCCCCCTAAATTCATTATCACATTACCCCAATAACCTCCGCGTGCAATCTACCACGTTTGTGGGACGCAAAAAAGAAGTGGAGGAGATTATCACCCGGCTACGCGCCCCGAATACCCGCCTGTTAAGTTTAACCGGACCAGGAGGGATTGGTAAGACCCGTCTGGCACTGCAAGTTGCGGCCGAGATGATGCATGACTTTCAGCATGGCGTGTTCCTCATCTCTTGTGAGGCTTTGGCTTCCGCCGCCTTCCTACCCTCTGCCATTGAGGAAGCACTGAACCTACCGGCAAGTGGGCGCATGGACCCGCACACCCACCTGTTCAATCAACTACGGCGGCGCTCAGTATTACTAGTTCTCGATAACTACGAATCCCTATTACCCAACACGACCTTACTGAAAGAAATCATCCAACACACGCCACAAGTTAAACTGCTTCTGACAACTCGCGAATCCCTAAACTTACCTGAAGAACAGGTTTTTTCGTTAGAGGGCTTAAGTTACCCACACAATGAAGTTCACGAAGAAATCAACAACTTTGAAGCCTTTGACGCGGTGGAACTCTTCTTTCTCGCTGCGCTGAGAGCTGATCCGCTATTTGCAGCCACAGAAAATAGTTGCGATGCGATTATCACCATTTGTGAAGCGTTGGAAGGCCTACCGCTAGGACTAGAACTGGCAGCAACCGCCATCTCAGTATTCTCATGCCACGAAATTGCGCGCAAGATAACCCAAGGGCTTGGATTTTTGGAAGCAAAACGGCGCGACCTCCCGCCACGTCACCGCAGTCTGCACGCAGCTTTCGAACTCACCTGGCAACCACTCGCCGTCTCAGATAAACTCGCTTTTGCGCGGTGCGCCGTGTTTCACGACCCGTTCTCTGCAGCCGCGGCACAGGGAATCGCGGATGTTCCGCTAGAAACACTGGAGCTTCTGGCGCGCAAATCCATGCTAACAAAAATGCAAGGACAGCTCTACAAATTCCACCCGTTGTTACACCGTTTTGCAGACGAGCAACTGTCGTTGATGCCAGAGCTGACCACATCCCTGCAAGAACGTCATAGTCAATATTTTTTGACCTTGCTGCGCGACCAAAGCGTTAAACTACGGGGGCGGCAGCAACATACGGGTGCAGAAGCACTGGCGGGAAGCCTGGGCGACATACGGGCAGCCTGGATCAGAGCTCTCAAGTGCCAGAATGCGGTCATACTTAGGGAAGCAGCTCCGGCTTTGCTCAGGCTCTATACCGTTCGCGAGCAATTCAGAGATGGCGCCGCTCTTTTTAGCGAATCTGTCGAAATTCTGCGCACTAACCTGCCCCGAATCCCACCGCTTGATCCGACGTGCGAACTCGCATTAGCCGATTGCCTGCTGGCAGAAGGAACACTAACAGTCGCCATGGCGCAAAATGATCGCGCACAAGCCCAATTGGAAGCGGCGCAGGAAATCTATCTCAAACATGACTCACAAGCAGAGCAGGCACAGGTTCACCTGAGATTTGGGAATGTTGCCTTCAATCGCGGACAGTACCAT
Source organism: Anaerolineae bacterium (assembly GCA_016931315.1). Lineage (GTDB taxonomy): Bacteria > Chloroflexota > Anaerolineae > B4-G1 > SLSP01 > JAAZNO01. The sequence continues at coordinate 14,362 of JAFGFB010000008.1, read as the reverse complement.
CTGGCACAATCATATTTTCAGCAAGCACGCGACCTGGCAGTCAAAACGCAATCGGCCATTTGTGAACATGACGCAACACACTATCTGGGTCATACAAATATCGCATTAGGCAATAACAGAGCCGCTAGTGAGAACCTCGACCGCAGCCTGGCGCTCTCAGAAACCCTGGACGATTGGTGGTTGGGCATGCACACCATCCGCCTGCGCGGGAATCTTTATTACGCAACCGGCAAAAACGAACTGGCGCGTAGCTGCTACCAGCGCAGCGTGGAACTGGCAAATGATTATGGTTCGCAACAGGCGCTCAGCTACGCCCTGAACAATCTAGCTATGCTTGCCATGATTGCCTCTGAATATCCTCTGGCACAGCGTTATTACGAGCAAGCGTTGACAATCCAGCGTGACAGTGATAACTTGCGCCTGCTTGCCAACACCCTGCACAACCTCGGCGTGACGGTCACAGATTTGGGTGAACCAGAGTATGGATTGAAGTTGCTCGATGAAGCACTCGAAATCCATGGTCGAAATAACAATCAAGACGGCAAGGCTTTCGCATTACTTTATCGCGCCTATGCCCTGGAGGTACTCGGCAACACATCCAGCGCTGAAGCAATATACCGGGAAGCATTAGCGTTATTCAAGGCCAGTGGGAATTTGGGTGGTACATGCAATGCCTATGAATGTCTCGGTTTCTTGCTACTATCTCTGGATCGCAATGCTGAAGCAGAACAGCTATTTCAAAATGCGCTACAGTTACAGCAAGAAGGCCCTGGCAACATCGCAACCACCTACCGGGGGATGGCAAGAGCAGCTGCGGCTCTGGGACGCTGCGATGAGGCACGGGGGTATTTTTGTCGAGCGGTGGAACTGGCGCTCGAGGCCCAGTGGATTGGGACTTTGCTGCACACGTTTGTCGAAATTGCCAATTTTTACGTGCAGTTAGGCGATATCGAAAAGGCTGTACGTATTCAGTTTTCGGTATTGCGAGATGCACGGATCGTCATTCCCATGCAGCAACAGATACGAGCACGCATCGCAGCCCTGCTGCCCTCCCTGGATGCAAAAACTGCTAAGGAAATCCAACACTCAGATGAACGCCTGGATGTCGAAATAATGGCGCGAGAGTTGATCAGTTCGCTCCAGAATGATCAAGCGAGCATAGAGGACCTGGAACACGCATGGCGTGATGCAGAACGGAAAAACGCAGACTTGGGAAATCAATCGTGATTCTGTTTTCTTCTAAACAGTCCCTATTCAAAACCACCAAAGGAGCTTTAGATGGACCGCTATCGAGTACAACCTGGAACACGTGTTAACCTGAAAGACTGGGACCCTGACGACAAGGCGAATTTCGAGAAAGGTAAGTCCAAAGGGTTAAAAGCAGTACTGAAGCTCAGCGAGCGACTGGAGCTACTACAAGAACTGCTCTTTGCGCAAGGGAAGCACAAAATCCTCATTGTGCTGCAAGCTATGGATACCGGCGGCAAGGATGGGGTGATTCGACGCGTCTTCGACGGCGTAAATCCCCAGGGCGTCAAAGTCGCGAGTTTCAAAGTACCGACGCCAGAAGATTTGGCGCACGATTATCTTTGGCGAATTCACAAGCAGACGCCGGGGAAAGGGGAAATAGTGATCTTCAACCGAAGCCACTATGAAGATGTGCTCGTGGTTAGAGTGCAGAATCTCGCTCCGCCCGATGTCTGGGAAAAGCGCTTCGATCACATCAACGCCTTTGAGCGTCTGCTGGCAGACGAGGGGACGACGATTCTCAAGTTCTACCTTCACATCAACCCTGAAGAGCAGAAAGCACGCCTGCAAGCACGTCTCGATGAGCCGGATAAGCGCTGGAAGTTTAACCCGGGCGATCTCAAAGACCGCGCGCTCTGGGGAGATTACATGCGCGCCTATGAAGATGTGCTCAGCAAAACCAGCATGCCCTGGGCGCCCTGGTACATTGTGCCCGCCAACCGCAAGTGGTATCGCGATCTGGTTATTGGTACCGTATTGTTAGAGACGCTGGAAAAACTGAAAATGCGCTATCCTGAACCAGCAGAGGACCTCGACAAGATCGTCATTGAGTAATTCGGAAGTAAGCGCCGACCCTAACGCCGGGGCAACTGGGACAACGATTTGCGGATAATTTTGACCAGTTCCCCGGCATTGGCTTGACGCGCCACGCCGATAGCCCGGTTGAGATACAGCTTTGCCCGATTAGTGTTGCCCTGCTTGGCATAAAGTATGCCAAGGTTGCGCAGCGTTTTTGCCTCGCCCACACGATCGCCCATATCGTGTCGCATCGCCAACGCCTTCTCGTAATTGGCGAGCGATTGCTCCGTTTGCCCCAGCTCATATTGAGCAGCGGCAAGGTTGTTCAAAGCTACAGCTTCCTGCTCTGGGTCTCCAGCCTCTTCAAAGACAGCCCGTGAACGTTCCAACAAATCTATGGCCTTCTGCCATTCTTGCTGTGCCAGGAACAGACTTGCCAGATCATTTTTGGTCTGGGCAATGCCAATCCGATCCTCCGCTTGTTGCTGCAGCATGAGCAGCTGCTCATAAGCACGTTCCGCCTCAGCCCACTTGCGCCGGGAAAGCAACTCGCGCGCAGTCGCAGCCAGTGCTTGCAGTTTTTCAGCATGCGGGTCACTTTCGAAAGAAGAATCTATAGAAGGATGTTCTCTCATTGTGGGGGGGGCCTCTGCCGTGGTTAAAGCCTCGCCGGGTATGAGAGACGTTTCTTCTTCAGACATTATCAACCTCCACTGAATATTGGGTGTCTATCCAATCAGCCATAGTTCAAATGCCTCTCGCACGCCAAAAGCGCACGCATTGAGGCAATTGATAACAAACGTCGTAAGAATGCGGTTTAGTGATTTGTTTTATGCTTATCCCGTGATACACTAACACCATTATACACTAGCACAGCAGGGGGTGAAGCCACACGGCTGATATTGAGTATCAGCCGTGATCTCGGTGGATTTCCCAAACGCAGCACAATCTATACTTGGCTCAATTCACAGAGGGGACGATCGTTCCCCACCATGTTAATTCTGGGAGGCAATACTGTGGCAACGACAACGATGCAAGCTAAAGGGCTGTTGAGATCCCGTGCTACCTCGCGCGAACGTCGGGCGTGGTATCTGTACGACTTTGGCAACTCCGCATACGCGGCAGTGGTGCTGCTCGCTGTATATGCGGCTTATTTCCAGGGTCAAGTCGTCGGTGGGGCAGAAGGCTCACGACTCTGGGGGTGGGCGGTCGGTATTGCAATGCTCATCGTTGCAGTAATTTCCCCAGTATTAGGCGCCATCGCCGATTTTTCTGCCAGCAAGAAACGCTTCCTTTTCGCGTTCACCGCAATCACCGTCATCTTCACGGGCTTGCTATTCTTTGTTCAGCCGGGAAACATTGTCTTGGGTATGCTCTTCTTCATCCTGGCAGAAGTCGGATATCGTGGTGCACAAGTCTTCTATGATGCATTGTTGACCGAAATTGCAGCTCCCGACGAGATGGCACGCGTATCCGGTATCGGTTGGGCCATTGGCTCGATTGGCGGCATCGTATGCCTATTGATAGTATTCCCACTAATCATGTTTACCGAAGGGCTTTTCATGACGCGCTTCGCGATGGTAATCACCGCGCTTTTCTTTGCCCTCTTTTCCATACCCATCTTTCGCGATCTCAAGGAACGCGCAGAAGCACTCCCCTTGCCGCCAGGCGAGACTTATCTCACGATAGGCTTCCGAAAGATTGCCCAGACATTGCGCGAGGCGCGACAGTACAAAGCTTTTATTCGCTTTGTGATTGCCTTTATCATCTACCATGACGGGGTAATGATGGTCATGAACTTTGCCTCGATTATTGGCGCAGTGCTGTTTGGATTGGCTCAACAACAACTGGTCATCTTCGTCATCATCGTTCAGGTAACCAATGTGCTAGGGGCATACTTCTTCGGCTTGTTGGCACACCGCTACAATATCAAACGCGCACTTGTCTTCTCCGTTACGATGATGGTAGGCGCGATTGTCTGGTTGCTTTTTGCGCATTCACCGACGATGTTCTTTGCCGTCGGCGCAGTGGCAGGCTTTGCGATGGCGGGGATACAGTCGCTGAGCCGCACCATGGTGGGTGTTCTAGGTCCGGAAGGGCGCAGCGCGGAATTCTACGGTTTCTTTGCGGTAGCAGGGCGCACATCGTCATTTATTGGCCCCACCGTCTATGGTATCATCGCCTACCGCGCGGCACTGTGGTTCGAAGCCCAAGGTTTTACAACCCTGGTGGCTGAGCAAAGCGGGCAACGGGCAGCCATCGTAAGCATCGGGATTTTCCTGGCACTGGGTTTACTCATCCTGCTCGCCGTCAATCTGAAAAAAGCGCAGGCAGCACTGGAAGCAGAAGGTTAAGAAATGCAGGATGAATTCCCGTTTCCTCGCCGACAAGCTGTGCGTGGTATCATGCGCGCTTTGATCCACGCCGCATTCGCGATTCTATCAGACTTACACATTGAAGGCTTGGAAAACATCCCGACCCAGGGTCCAGCCTTGCTGGTGATGAACCATTTCAGTTATCTCGATCCAGTATTGATGATTCGTGTTGTTTCTCGGCCCATGGAGTTCATGGGAAGCCCCATCATGCCCAATGCCCCCTTTCATGTGCGCTGGTTGGCACACCTGTGGGGCGTTTACCCCGTGTTCCGCGGCACAGGATCGCGAGTAGCGCTCCGGGCGGCGGAATCCATCCTGGGAAAGGGTGGACTATTAGGATTGGCGCCCGAAGGCGGTAGTTGGGCTGCAGTGCTGCGTCCACCCCGTCCCGGCGCAGCCTTTGTAGCCGCGCGCACCGGTGTACCCGTGATTCCAATGGGCTTCGATGGGCTGATTGATCTGTTTCCCATGCTGCATAAGGGACGCCGGGCGAAAGTGTTCGCGCGCATTGGGAAACCTTGTGGACCCTTTGTTGCCGAAGGAACCGGACGTGAGCGCCGTACTCAACTCGATGAGATTGGACACGAAATCATGCACGCCATCGCTGAGCTTATCCCACCGGAGCGCCACGGCTACTACTCAACAGATCCTGTGATTCGTGAAGCCGCACGCGGCACAGAAATCTATCCATGGGAAAATGCTCCTGAGGTCTGACAGGTCTTTTACACCGATTAAAGAGCATTTCAGCAGCGGCTACCCATCAAGCGCCCCCAAATTGCTCTTTGACCCAACTGATCAAGGGAATACACCCCACTTCAGCGAAAGTGGATAAAAGCCAACAACCTATCTTCTCTGCAAAGTCATGGTTCGAATAACAAGGTTTGTGGTAGAATGAGTTGAAAACCTTCTACTTCAGGTAGGTAAGCCATGCGCATGACCCGTTTGTTCTCCCAGACGCTCCGAGAAGCCCCGGCAGAAGCCGAAGCTGTGAGCCATCAACTTCTGCTCCGCGCCGGATTCATCCGACCGTTAGCAAGTGGTATCTTTAGCTACCTGCCTCTGGCACGGCGCGCGCTGACCAAGATCGAGCGTATCATACGCGAGGAAATGGAAGCGATTGGAGGACAGGAGATCACCATGCCTGTGGTGCACCCCGCTAGCCTGTGGAAAGAGACAGGGCGTTGGTTCCAAATCGGTGCAGAAATGGGGCGTTTTCAGGATCGCGCGGACCGTGACATGGTTTTGGCTATGACGCATGAAGAAGTCATCGCGGATCTGGTGCGCAAGGAAATTCGCTCGTACCGGCAGCTGCCACAGTTGCTATTCCACTTTCAGACGAAATGGCGCGATGATCCCCGTCCACGCGCCGGGCTAATTCGCGTGCGCGAATTCACCATGAAAGATAGCTATAGCCTGGATGCCGATTGGGAGGGTTTGGACCGCCAATATCGCGCTCACTATCAAGCCTATTTCAATATCTTCAACCGCTGCGGGTTGGATGTAATCGCCGTGGCTTCAGATACGGGCATGATGGGTGGGGCAATGGCGCATGAGTTCATGGCATTACTGCCCATTGGCGAGGACACGCTTATGCTCTGTGACGCTTGTGGCTATGCAGCAAATCGCCAGGTAGCGACATTCCGCAAACCACCCGCCGCGCCAGAGGAGTCACTGCCGCTAGAGGAACTCGCCACTCCCAATGTAACCACCATCGCAGAGCTGGCCGCATTTCTGAATATCCCCACCGCGCGAACCGCCAAAGCCGTATTTATGGTGGCGACAATTGCAGAAGGGGAAAAGGAGACACCACGTTTCATCTTTGCCGTTGTGCGTGGTGATATGGATGTCAACGAGACCAAACTGGCGAATGCGGTCCATGCCAAAGCGCTGCGTCCCGCACTGGAGGAAGAAATCCGCGCGATTGGCGCAGAGCCGGGTTACGGCTCACCGTTGGGAGTGCATGACGCAGTGGTCATTGTGGATGATGCGGTAGCCAACTCGCCCAACCTGGTCGCAGGGGCAAACCGGGTCGGTTTTCACCTGCGCAACGTCAATGTGGGGCGCGACTTCAAACCGGATATCATCGCCGACATCGCGGCAGCAGAAGCGGGAGACGGGTGCCCCCAATGCGGCGCCTCGCTGCGGGCGGAACGTGGTGTGGAAGTGGGCAATATCTTCAAGTTGGGGACACGCTACAGTGAAGCGCTGAACTGTCTTTTCGAGAGCGGCGATAGGGAAATGAAACCGGTCATCATGGGTTCTTATGGCATTGGCATTGGAAGAGCATTGGCGTGCATTGCCGAAATCCATCACGATGAGCAAGGACTACGTTGGCCCATTTCTGTGGCCCCCTACCAGGTGCAGCTCGTAGTGCTGGGTGGCAAGGGCATGGATGCATTGCCGATTGCCGACCGACTTTACGAGGAGTTATGGGCGGCAGGTGTGGAGGTGCTCTACGATGATCGCGAGGCCACGCCGGGCGTGAAATTCAACGATGCAGACCTGATCGGATTGCCGCTACGCTTGACCGTCGCGCTGCGTGGACTGGTGAATGATGTGGTGGAGTTGAAACACCGCGACCGGCAAGAACGTGAGCTGGTACCGCTCGAAGAAATCATCACCCGCATCAAGGTCGAAATCGCGGCGCTAGAGGCAGAGCTCAATACACGTCTGACGCCAAGAACCTTTAGCTAAAGGGAGTGGGAAGGTGACACGACTTTCCACTATTTCCCAAACTACCACAGGAAGTGTGAAACTATGGACGCAATTGAAGCCATCATGACCCGGCGCAGCATTCGCCGTTATTCTGGGACGCCGGTCCAAGAAGCGTTGGTCACGCAGTTGCTAGAAACAGCCATGGCGGCACCCTCCGCAAACAATCAACAGCCCTGGCATTTTATCGTCATTGATGATCGCGCGCTCTTGGATGCCATCACAAAGGTTCACCCCTACTCTCAAATGCTCAAAGAAGCCCCTTTGGCCATTATGATCTGTGGTGACACGCAGTTGGCCCGGCATTCCCAATACTGGGTGCAAGACTGTGCGGCAGCAACGCAAAATGTACTGGTAGCAGCGCGCGCCCTGGGTCTTGGCTCGGTGTGGATGGGCTGCTACCCCAATGAGGAACGCGCTGGCGGTCTGCAAAGGCTATTCAAACTCCCTGACTCTGTGATTCCCCTGGCACTTATCGCCATCGGCTATCCGGCTGAGGAAAAAGGAGCGGCAAACCGCTACAACCCGGATCGCGTTCACCGCAACCAATGGTAGGATTGTCAAGGGAGTGTTCCCGGTCCCAGCCTTAGCCCTTGATAGCAGTTCGGTCCCGTAGTTCTTCTAGTAGAAGGAGGAAGTTTAAATGGAAACCGTATCAGGAAAAGACCTGCAAAACCGCATTCTGGTCTTCAGCGGTTTGGGGAACCGCGTTTTAGCGGAGGAAATCGCCACGTTTCTGGGTGTTCCCCTCAGCCCCACGCTCATTCGCAAGTTCACCAATGATAACTATTATGTACAGCTGGGAACCAGCGTCCGAGGCAAAGATGTCTTCGTCGTGCAGCCGATTTCCCCACCCTGCAGCGATAACCTGATGCAGTTGTTCTTCATGCTTGACATTGCGCGTGGCGCCGGAGCCAACAGCATCCACGCCGTGATTCCGTATTACTCCTATGCGCGGTCGGATAAGAAAGATGCTCCACGTATTTCAATCGGAGCACGACTGATTGCCGATTTGGTAGTGGCGGCAGGAGCCACACACGTCATCACGATGACCCTGCACTCTGCACAGGTGCATGGCTTTTTCAGCGTACCCACAGATCACCTGACCGCCCACTCAGTCTTTGTCAGGTATTTCAAAGAGAAGATTCCTGACATGAACAATGTGGTCGTAGTTTCCCCCGATATTGGTCACGCCAAACGCGCGCTAAAACTGGCAAAGGCATTGGGCGTGCCTGCAGCGGCGGGAGAGAAGCGCCGCCTGAGTGATAACCGCGTCATTATTGATGGCATCATGGGCGAGGTGCGCGGGAAGCGAGTTTTGCTTGTAGATGACGAAATCGCGACTGGTGGCACGATTGCGGAAGTCGTGGAGTACCTGCGAGGACTGGACGTCACACAAGTCTCAGTGCTGGGAACACATGGTATTTTCGCGGGCGATGCCGTAGAGCGGCTAAACAAGGTCCCCGAAATTGAAGAAATCATAGTGACTAATACTGTAGATATTCCGCCGGAACGTCGCCCACGACAGCTGAAGGTACTTTCTGTAGCACACATTTTCGGCGAGGTCATTCGTCGCAATGTAATGGGGGAATCGGTGGGAGCCCTCTTCGAGTTCTGGCCCATGCCTGATGACCAAGGCTGGTAGGTTACAGGAATCGGGTTCATAGATAAAATGGAATCACGCCCTATCCTGGCGCCAGGATAGGGCGTGATTCTCAAGGCGGCGTTCAGAAGGGCCACAATCAGGACTCAGGCAATGCGCCTAAGAACTTAATCATCACCAGACAGGGATTTTCAGCACCCCACAATGTTGGAAGAATCTCCAATGGACGAAAGCCCTGCGCCTCATAGAAAGCCCGTGTACGCGCATAACCAGGGTCGGGGTACGTGGGCGCCAATGTCTTGACCTGGAAGAACTCAACTCCCTGCGCACGCAACACTACCTCAGCTTGCGCTACCAGAGCACGGCCAATCCCCCGTCGGTGCGCCAGCTGTAGGACCCCCATCACGCAGATTTCCGCCGCATAAGGGCTATGTTGCTTGAGAGTGAGGAAGCCTAACACCCGATCCTCATACAGGGCGAGCAGAGTAGGCAAGATTTCAATCTCGCGCACGTATTGCCGGGTAGCCTCCTCAATGCCGAACCAATCCGGCAAAGCACGCAAAATCGGTTCACAGACTGCAGATTGCCCCAACAGGGGTTCGGTGATCGTAAAAGCCAGTAATTGGTCCATCATCCTCTCAGAGTGCCATGATAATCGAACAAATCTCAGCCCGTATCCCGTAAACAAACCGCTAATGCCCCCAACAACGCTTCAAGGTCATCTCGTGTATTATAGCCCTGCAGTGAGAGCCGTATCAATCCATGCTCATTCCAGGGAATCAAGGGAATCTCGATGCGGGACTCGTCATAGAGCCGTTGTTTCAGAGCATCAAGGTCGCATGGTGGGAGGAGGAAAGCTGCCATTTGGGCGTACCAAGGCGCCGTTAGGGGCGAGAGCGACGGCAAACCCGTAAGTGCGCCTATACGCTTTCCCGCCTCACATAACAAAGCGTGACATTCCGCACGAACCGTGGGCCAATCATGCTCCGCCATGAAACGAATCGCCGCCGGGACGCTCAAGTAAGCCGCGATATCGCGTGTGCCCTGATATTCCTGCTCGTCAATGAACCGGGAAGGGCCAGGACGCTCCGCCTGCCATCCCCAACTCACCACCAACGGTTCCAGCAGGGGCTGCACCTCGCGCCGCGCATAGAGAAAAGCTGCTCCCTTGGGCGCCAGCATCCACTTGTGCGCGTTCCCAGTGTAGAAATCCACCCCGAGTGCATCTAGCGCCAACGGAATCTGTCCGGGTGCGTGCGCGCCATCTATCACGGTGAGGATGCCGTGCTCACGCGCACGCCGAATTAATTCCGCGATGGGGAGAATCAAAGCCGTCGGCGAGGTGATGTGGCTGAGATAGAGCACCTTCGTCCGGGGTGTGACCCCCGACCAGACTGCTTCTACCACCTGTTCAGGGGATTCGACCGGTACCGGGATGGGTTGCCGCACATAATGCGCGCCACGTTTCTCGCAGACGAAACGCCAGGCGCGCTCACATGCGCCGTACTCATGGTCGGTTGCCAGCACTTCATCACCGGGCGCGAGCGGCAATGAGCGCGCCACGATGTTCACGCCCGTGGTGGCATTAGGGATGTAGACCAGGTCATCAGAAGCAACGCCGAGATAGGCGCCAAGCACCTCGCGCGCCTCACGCATCAGTGCTCCGAAACGCCGTCCCAGAAATTCCACCGGTTGCCGTTCCAGCTCCAATTGCCATTGCTGGTAAACCTCGAAGACAGGTCGAGGACAGGCGCCAAAGGAACCGTGATTGAGGAAAACCACATTGGGACTCAGGAGAAACAGGTCACGGAAATTCAGATTGGACAAGGTAAGATCCTTAAGCAGGTCAATCCACTTCGGCATCGAAGTAGATGGGATTCGAAATCAACGCCGGAAGCATCGGCACACCGGGGATGAATTCACGCAGAATTTCGACGCGCGCAAAGCCAGGCGCCGTCATCGTATAAGTACCCTCAAAATCACCATCCGTTGCCGCGGTGAGCAGGGGCGTGCTACCTTGAGCCGTGATGACCTGAAGCACATCCCCCGTGCGCAAGCCCTTAACCTCGATCTGCAACTCACTGATCGTGGGGAAGGACACACTATCGCCCATGATGTTATCTTCTCCAGCGCGCAACTCCAGAACCGGACCATCGGGAGCGTAGACGATGTAAACATGTCCCTGCCGCAGCGCTTCCAGAATATCCGATACGCCCGCCGATTCGGCATAAACGCACGTGGTAGGACCACCAGGAAAAAGGAAGAGCTGGCTGCGGTGATAATCGCTCCCACCGCACACAGGTATCTTCTTTCCGGCAACCAACAAACTATGCCAGTAGCCGAGCGCCTGCAGGTTGGAAACCCGCATCGGACCGTTCCAGATTTCGAGGCAATCAAAGGGCAGGCTATTCATATCGAAGCGGAAGGGACAGCTCTCATCGAAGGGATGGGCGATGGTGATGAGCGCGCCCCGGTCGCGCGCGCTCGTGAAGCGCGCCGCCACTTCCTCGGGCGTATTTGCCGCAAAAGAACCATCGTAGGGCTGGTCCACACCGGTGAAAGTTGCATGGCCTTTGAAGTGCGTCCACTCAATCCCAGGGATAAGCGTGAAATCGGGGATATCTGGCAAGGCGTCAGTTTGCGCCATCTGATTGTGATCGGTGATTGCCAGGAAATCCAGGCCATGCCGCCGGGCATGCTGGGCCAGTTCGGCAACGGTGAGCACACCATCGGATGCCAGCGTATGAACGTGCAAATCGCCCTTCAGCAGACGCTGGCGTTTGCCGATCATATCCAGCTCGTAAGAAACCGCGACGCCCTCTAGCGCGACTTTATACGCCCCTACCAGAATGCGCCATTCCCCAAGGACCAGCTTTGTAGGGCGATAACCCGGCGTCGCCGAAGTCTCACTGACGTAAATACTGGTCTTATCCGAACCAGAAGCGCCCACCAATGTCCCATCAGGCGCAATCAGACCCAAATCAATGATGTTAATCTCGGGTCGAGAGGTAAAAATACCCTGCGGTACGTCCATTTCATCCCGATCACGGCGGGCATAGGTGTATTTGAGCGCGAGCGACTCCATACCAAACGGCATGGTGAAAGGGATGGTCAGGTACAAGCCCTCTTGCTCATGGCGGATAAAGTATTCAATGCGCTGATATGTGTCAATAGGAAATTCTTTAATCATCATGCACCGGTCCCAGAAGCACAGTGAGGAAAGCCCGAATCTGCCGGTTCCAGAGGAACCAGTCATGCTGCCCATCTTCCTCATGATATTCAGAGCGCACACCCAGAGTTTGGCACGCCGCATGGAATAATCCACTCAGCGGATACAGATCTTCCTGGCGCCCGACGGCAATATACAGGTGTGGTAAAGCGGATGGCGCTTGAGCCGCACGTTGCAACCAGGCTGCCGGGTCGTGCTCGCTGCCCGACAGACGCTCCAGGTCACCGAAGAGCAGGGCAAACTCATCCCGACGCGGATCCTGGGGATGGGCGCGTAGGAATTCCAGCGAGAGCACGCCGGAAAAACTCCCAGCGGCAGCATAGAGCTCGGGGCGCAGCAAAGCCGCCTTGAATGCGCCATAGCCGCCCATCGAGTTGCCCGCAATGAAGGTATCCTCTCGGCGAGGCGCCAGGCCGAAAACATCCGCCAGATAGCGTGGCAGTTCATCGGTAAGATAGGAGAAGTAGCGTTGCCCATTGGGCTGATCGGTATAGAAGCTGCGCCCCACCGAGGGCATGACCACTACCAGCCCATACGCCGCCGCCAAAGTTTCAATCGCAGTGTAGCGCTGCCAGGCGCTGCCGTCATCACTCAACCCGTGCAGCAGATAAAGCACTTTGCGTTGTGCAACAGGTTGTCCATCCATTTTGCCGGGATCGGGAAGAATGACATAGAGCGGTAGCGTGACCTTTACAGTTTCAGGACAATGGTCAAGACGTAGAAGCGCCATCGCATTTTCACCTATGCCTCTACCCCTTCAGGTATTGCCGGAGGCGAATTTTTGAAATCAATGAACCACGAGAATGCAAAACTGATGACCATAAGGATGGGAGGGACAATGGTCAACAGAAAACGCGCCGCGGCATCGGGATTTGGACCGGGGTTTGTGCCACTCTCGAAACCGTAGAGGCGCCCCACCAAAAGGTAGGCAGCGCTCGTAAACAAGCCATTGAGCCGGTTCATGAAGCCCATAGCGTTGGAGATGATTCCCTCACGCCGTAAGCCATACTTCCGGGTATCCTCATCCATGATCTTGGCGCCAATGAGATCCATTGTGGTAATCACACCGGCAAAACCCAGACCAATGAAGGCAGAGAAGATGACAGCGGTCACCAAACTAGACGCGAAATACAAGGGGACAAAGGTAATCGCCAGCACCGCCAATGCGCCGCGCCAGACAGGGATCAAGGTGAATTTCTTGACCAACCAAACCCAAAGCGAAACCCCCGCAATCGCCACAACCAACACTGCGGCGAGGAGGAAGGTGGATTGCCCACTGGAAAGCCCCAGGGCATATTGTACGTAGAAAGAAACCGAGGCGAGCACCAATGACATCGCAGCGCTGTAGAAGGCATTGGCAAGCCCGGCAATCCAGAACTTCCTATTAGTCAACAAGTCCTTGAGCGCTTTCAAGAAACTGGGGCGCGCTTCTTCAGGCTCAGGGTCCCTCTCCCGGCAGGCAAAGGTCATATAGAGAATAACCGCGCCACCGATAATACCATACACAATAGAGGTCAAACCATAACCCAGAGCATCGGTCACCATGGGGGTCAAGGCAATGCTGATAATCATGGCGACCAGCTGAAAAGCCTGGCGCATGGCGTTGGTTTTTGCCCGACTGGCATCATCGCGGAACAATTCAGGGAAAAGCGCACCGTAGTTGGCGTTGATGACGGAATCCAGCGTGCCCGCCAGAATATAGAAGAGCATGGCGTAGGCGTAGATGGAATTTCCGGACAGAAACGCCGGAATGTTATAAAAGGCGATGAAGGTCAGGATTAACAAGGGAGTACCGATGGCGAGCCACGGGCGGCGACGCCCCCAGCGCGAGCGCGTCCGATCCGAAAGGAAGCCATAAATGGGATTATCGAGAGCATCAATGAAAGTGTAAATGAACAAGATTGTCGCCCATTGCTGAGCAGTCACGCCTCGATCGAGCACGTAATAGGCAAAAGCAAAAGTCTTGAGCATATTGATGGGGATAGATGTACCAAACATGCCGATGGCGTAATTAAAGGACTTGGTGCGCTTTTCAGACATGGGATGACCTCCTGATTATGGAACTTGAGACAGGATAAGGAATAAAACCATATTTCATGATTATATACCCGGTCACATGCAAACGCCAAAAGTCGGGTGGGTATAGGACAAATTATTGGGGAGTTCAAAGATCAACTTGGGGAGACACCTGCGGATAGACACTTTGGCACGCTGAAGAGATGCAGAGGGAGTTTTTTTTCTAGAGCGGCAAACCTGGCTAGACTAACGAGCATGTAGGCGATGCAAGAACACAAAGAGGTAGCTTTTTTATGATTTTTGCGGGCTGCGCCCGCAAAAATCACGCTCGCGGAGAGAGGCGCAGAGGGTTTTTTTGAGTGATCTAGCCGATTTTGCCAC
>JAFGFB010000138.1 GCA_016931315.1 Anaerolineae bacterium | reverse complement strand
GCGAGATCGTCACGGCGTTAAGCGAGGCTGGGTTACACATTGAGTGGCTGCATGAATTCGATTGGCTGTATTACCGGCTCTCTGCCGGGAGACAGGTTCAAAACGAGGCTGGACAGTGGGTTTATCCCGAGCACGTGGGGAAACTCCCGTATACGTTCTCGTTGAAAGCCACCATCAGGTAGCACAGCCATCAGGATCAGCTGCGGGAATCAAGAAATCCCTGGTGTGAGGAGTCAATGAAACTCGAGTTTTCAGCAGAGCCACAAGCACACTTCCAAGAACCATGGCCTAACGCCTATGCCATCTTCTCCTGGCTTGAATTCGCTATTAGCATACCCTATCCCACCTACCTGATCACCACGCTTAAAGAGAATGGGAAAGCGAATGCCTGCTGGCATTCTTGGGGCTGCTTTTCAGGCACTGGACAGGGATACTCCGCACTGATGGTGCTGACCGAGGGAGGACACACCTGTGCCAATATCCTTCGCGCGAAGGAATGGTGTATCAACCTGCCGCAGCTGGAGCAAAGAGCGCCGTGTGAGAACACGGTAGCCCATAACGGCCTGGAGAATGATGAAATCACCGACGCTGGTTTCACCGCCGAACCATCGCGCATCATCCGATCCCCGCGCATTGCTGAGTGCCTCGTGGCCATGGAGTGCCAACTGACATGGCATCGACCGCTGTTCGAAGATAGCGGCCAACGTGTCTTTGCCGGCAGGATCGTGCATGTTGCACTGGATGAACGGGCATGTACAGCAGATCCCCGCCTGCGGCTGGAGCAACTGAACACCATGTACAATGTGCTTGACACTCTGGATCCGCTAAGCGGCGAGACGCGACCGGGCGGGTTGGGGATCGTGCGCTTTCCATGACTCAAGATGCCTATGCCACGCCGGATGCCGGACAGGCCTTCCATGCTGTCCTTGCCCCTGGAAAGCGTTACTAGAGAGATTCGCGTATACCGTCTGCGCCGAGGTTTGTGATGGAGAAAGAATTCGACGTTATAGTGATTGGAGCCGGGATTTCCGGTCTTACAGCAGCAGCGCTGCTCGCCAAGCGAGGGCTTTCGGTAGCAGTCCTCGAGCGCAACATTCAACCAGGGGGATCCTGTAGCGCTTTTCGGCGCAACGGTTTCACGTTCGATCTCGGCGCGGCGATGCTCTTCGGCTTCGGGGAACGAGGGTACAACCCACACCGTTTCGTGATGAACGAGATTGAAGAAGCGCTGGATGTTTACTGCCACGAGGCGATGTACCGTCTCCATTTTGGTGACCATAAGGTGATTTTCTGGCCCGAGAAAGAGCATTTCTTCGCCGAATTGCACCGACTCTTCCCGAATTCCATCGGTGACCTGGAGCAGCTCTACCGCCACCTCGAGGAGCTGTACGATGCAATTATCACCTCCAACTCAGCCTTTCTTTCCCCCACCGAGACACCGCAGCGTGAGCTTCTGGCAAATCTACTCAAGCACCCCCTGAGCCAGTTTCGGCTCCTGCGCCTGTTGAGAAAAAGCGCTAAGGACCTCATGCACCGGTGGGTCAAAGACCCGGCGATTTGCCGCTTCTTCAATAAGCTTACCTCAACCTACACATACACCACGATTGACGAGACGCCTGCACTCCTGGTGGCAACGATGTTTGTCGAGAACCATGTGGGGCGAAGCTATTACCCGGCAGGTTCGCCGATGATGCTGGCGGCAAAACTCGAAAAGGCCATCGAGAAGTTCGGCGGCGTGATGCGCTACGAAGAGACGGTGACCCGGATCCTGGTGGCGGACGGACGTGCGAGTGGAGTCGAGACGGCATCTGGAAACCGCATCATGGCCCGTGACATTATCTTCTCGGGAACGGTGTGGAATCTTTACAGGCAGCTCCTGCCACGCGAGATCATGCCGAAGGGTCTGCTGGAAAAGGTCGAAGCGCTAATTCCGACTTTCCCAAGTTCGGTGCTGGTGGGTGTAGTCGATGCGTCGGCAGTGCCGCCGGATGCGCATCCTGTCGAGATGTTTGTCGGCAACCCCGATGCCATTGATGAAAGCGACGTCACGCTCTATCTCTCCTCGATTGAGGACCCAAGCCTCACCCAGCCGGGGGCGCACGTCTTCATGCTGGTCGGCCCTTCTGCTACTCCCTGGCCCTCCCCGTGGAGCGAGGACTATCAAAGCCGAACCTATCGGGAAATGAAGGACGCTGAAACCGAACGCATGTTGGCACTG
Source organism: Anaerolineae bacterium (assembly GCA_016931315.1). Lineage (GTDB taxonomy): Bacteria > Chloroflexota > Anaerolineae > B4-G1 > SLSP01 > JAAZNO01. Next base: position 1,848 of record JAFGFB010000138.1, on the reverse strand, counting down.
GTGGAGCGCTACTTTCCTGGTTTTCGCACGGGTGTGCACTTCAGCGAACTTGGAAGTCCCGCCACCGTTGAACGCTATCTGCTCAAAAACTGGGGCGCCGTGGCAGGTCCAAAGCAGTGTATGGGTCAGGAACTACTGCATCGTCAACCTGCAACCACCTTCTTGCCCGGCTTGTTTGCTTGTGGTGAGTCTACGGTGATGGGAACGGGTACCCCCGCGGTGACGATCTCCGGCATCAGCGCTGCTGACGTAGTCTTGCGTTCACGGGGCATGCCCGAATACCGCAACCGGCCGGCGAAAAAACAGTACGTGAGAATCATACCCCGCGGAGAGCGGGGCAATCTGCCCCGCTCTCCTGTGTTTTATCCGGCAGCTTTGTGTCAATGGTGCGAAGGCGCACCTTGTGCCCGCGTCTGCCCTGCGGGCATTGATATCAGGGGTATTCTGCGGCGCCTGGAAGCTGACAATATCGAGGGCGCTCGAAAGCGCTTACAGGAAACTTCAGTGTCGCCATCCGCTTGCGCGCACTGTGAAGGCAGGCCCTGTCTCGTAGCCTGCACTCGGAACGGATTTGACAACGCTCCCGTGCCCATCCCGAATCTCCTTATCGCCTCAGAGACGGCACTATGAGAGCGGCCATGAGCTTGATCGATATCGGAAAAGAAACCGCTGCGGCAACATGAGTTCTACGCCCCGCGATAGTGGAGGGACCTTATGCCATCGGCACTCTACCTTGCCCCTGCAGCTGGGGGCAAGACCGCTTATCTTGTTACCCGTGCCCGCGCGCTAGCGCAAGGGCTGCGCGTCACACCGCGCATCGTTGTGCCCACACAACTTCAGGCGCGCGCCTGGAAGCAGCGTCTCGCCGAAGCGGGCGGCGCCATGGGCGTGCGCGTGGGCACTTTCGACACCCTTTATCGTGACATTCTCGATGCTACCGGGGAAACTATCATTCACCTGAGTGAGCCCGTGCAGTATCGCTTGCTGCGCACCATCATCGCCAACACCGACCTCTCCCATTATGCTTCACTACGTGCGATGCCCGGTTTCGTCCAGGCTGTACAGACCCTGATTCAAGAATTGAAGGCTGGCGGTATCGAACCGGAGGCTTTTGCGACAGCCGTGGCCAGTATGGGCAATGAACCCCGGCTGGCCGAACTGGCAAGACTATACTTTGTATACCAAAACCAGCTACAAGCCCATAACTGGGCGGATTCTTCCGGCACCGGCTGGCTGGCTGCCGAAAGCCTGGCACGCCATCACGCTGTTGGTCGCGATTGGCCGGCGCTGTTTGTCGATGGCTTCGATGATCTCACCACTGTACAGCAGCGGGTTTTGCAGGAGCTGGCTCCACGGGTGGGAGAATTCATCATCACCCTCACAGGAGCCCCTGGCGTTCAGGCGCGCGAGCTGGTCCACAAACGCTTCAGCCGCACACAGCAGTCGTTGGAGAATGATCTAGGGTTGCACCCCAAGCCGCTGCCCAACAACACGGGGCCCACACAGGCACCAGAGCTGGCGCATCTCGCAAGCACCTTCCTCGCGAATGCAGAGACGGTGTCCCTCCCTGCCGGAAAAGCCTTGACTCTCATTGCGGCAGCGGATCGTGAGGGAGAGGTGCGCGCTGCGCTACGCTGGCTCAAGCAACGCTGCGTCCATGATGGGCTGCGACTGGGTGAGGTCGCTCTGTTGGCGCGCAACTGCACCCCTTACCGCCCTTTCATTCTGCAGATTGCCGCGGAATTTGGAATGCCTGTACACGTCGTCGCCGGATTGCCACTCCGCCAAAATCCTGCCGTGACCGCGTTGCTCGACCTCCTGCGACTGATCCTGCCTGAGGCCCCACTT
>JAFGFB010000137.1 GCA_016931315.1 Anaerolineae bacterium | reverse complement strand
TAGACTAACGAGCATGTGGGCGATGCAAGAACACAAAGAGGTAGCTTTTTTGTGATTTTTGCGGGCTGCGCCCGCAAAAATCACGCTTGCGGAGAGAGGCGCAGAGGGTTTTTTGAGTGATCTAGCCGATTTTGCCACTGTAGTTTTTTTGTGATTTTCGTGGACTGGGCTTCGCCCGTCCACGAAAATCACACTTGCGGGAAAAAAGACGCATAGAGTTAACGGTTATGGCTTTTGATACAGCTCCATCAACACGCCGCGCGTGCTCTTGGGGTGAACGAAGACGTAGCGGGTGCCGTTATCGCGGGTACGGATTTCGCCGGTCATGCGCGCACCTTGCGCTTCTAGCTGGGCTACAGCAGATTCAATATCCTCAACCAACACGCAAATGTGATGGATGCCTTCGCCACGTTTTTCGATGAATTTACCGATGCTGTTTTCAGGGTCCAGGGGACGCAACAACTCGATTTCGGATTCACCCATGGGCAGACAGGCAATTTCTACACCCTCGACGGGAACTTCGGTGCGCTCGGTGACTTCCAGGCCCAGGGCATCCCGGTAGAACTGCAAAGCGCCCTCCAAGTCATTGACGGCAATCGCAATATGATGAATGTGCATGGCTCCTCCTTATGAAAATTGGGATTAGCAAGTTTATAGTCTTACTATACTGAGCTTTTTGAAAGCGTCAAGAGTTTTCGAAATCGTTCCTTGCACCACAAAGCAGACTAAGGTACAATGAATATAATGAAGTTCAGGCAATCACGTATGGTGGGGATCAAAGCATCACCGATCAAACTGTGATTGCCACAGCGCAGCTCAATCAGTTGCAGGAGGAACGGGATGTTTCACGCCGCCGACCGGGTGCTGGTGGGAGTATTGACTACAGCCGAGGATTTCGAAATTGCGCGGGATTGCGGGTGGTATCGCATTCCGACCCGTCATGCGCCACCCTCAGTAGCGGATACCGCGGTGCTGGCTTTCTATTTCACCGCTGCTTTTAAGGATGAAAGATGGGCCATTCACTGGTTTGCGGAAGTGCGCGGCTACGAGTTGGCAAAGCGGCGGGATTTGCTGCCCGAGCAAGCCGGGCATCCCCGCGCAGATGAACTCTATTACAAAATGCAGCTGGGACCGCTGATCGCCCGTGAGCCTCCCATTCCGAGCCTGCGCTGGCGGCGGATCACTTTTTTGGAGACAACGTGGGATCGCTTCAACATGGCAGAAGAGGTCAACGATTTGTATATCTCGGGCGCGGATGGCCTCTACGTCACGCTCAAAGAGAGCGGCTTCTTTCCCGAGCGAGAATATTTGCTCCGTGAGGGCGCGTTGACGTATACCGCGGACCTGGCAATCCCGTGTCGAGAAGGGGTTGTGGCTGTAGTGCTCAATGAACGCCCGGCGCCTCCCCATGCCCTGCGCAGCAACGATCTCAACACTGTGCGACAAGCTATTGCAGCTCGCGGCGGTCCCCTAGGACCGCAGAAACGGAGTCAGAACGCATGACAACACAGACTTTCCAACGCCTTAGCCCCTATCTTTGGGTCACGCAAAGCCCGATCTTTGCCACCAACAGCGGCGTGCTCATAGATGCAGGTCAAGCCTGCTTGATTGATCCAGGCATTACGGAGGAAGAAATTCGGGGCATTGCGCGATTCACGCTGGAGCAAGGCGCCTCGGTGCAGACCATCATCCTCACGCACGGCCACTGGGACCACATTCTGGGACCAGAGCACTTTTCAGGGGTCAAAGTAATTGCACACGCGGAATACAAGCATACCATCGCCCAACATGGTGAGGCTATTATGCGACAAATCAGTCGTTGGGAAACGGAAGCGGGGATTCTGCGCGCGCAACCCCTGCGCTTGCCGCAACCCACCCTGGCTTTCGAGAGCGTGCTGCACGTGCATTTGGGCCAGTACGATCTGCGACTCATTCCCGCGCCGGGTCATGCTGCCGATCAAATCGCCATCTATGAGGCAGAATATGGAATGCTGTGGGCGGGGGATATGCTCAGCGACGCCGAGATTCCCTTTGTGAGCCACAATCTGAGCGCCTATCAAGATACCCTGGCACGCTTAGCCGCCCTGGATGTGCGGGTACTGATTCCCGGTCATGGAATGCCGACTGCGGACCTGGTCGAGATTCGAGCGCGTTTCGACGGCGACCAGGAATATCTGCAAAGCCTCTCGACGCAGGCCCATGCAGCAGTGCTGGCGGGGAAAACGCTCCCCGAGACCGTAGAAGCCTGTACCGGGATTGCTTTCCGCCAACCCCAGGAAAACGCCGGACCCCACCGCCTGAATGTGGAAAGCGCCTTTATAGAGCTGGGCGGCATCTGTGAATCGCCAGTGGTAGGCTGGATGCGCGAAGAGGAATGAGTAGCGCCACGCAAGCCAGCGTTCGAGCCGAAGATATGGACAGCATCACCAAAGAGCGGATTCGGGCTTATCGCGCCCAAACATTCCGGCTCAATCAACCACTAAAAACGCCCGAGGATGCACGCGCCTTTGTTGAGGAGCGGGGCTTTGTGCTGTTCTGGCCCACCAAGGGGGTCGTATTGCCCAGTCTCTGGACCGCAGTTGCTGGCGACCGCCCGGTTCCCGATGAGCATGATGATCCAGGTCATGTCACATGGGGTTGGAAAGATGGGGCGCTGGGGAAAAAATGGTGGTACTACGCCAAGGTCTTGCGTAAACGGGCGGGGTTTATCGCACTCGAGGTGGCCCCGCTGTTCTATGCACTCAGCGAGAACTTCGGGTCGCCGGAAGAAGATTACCTGGACCAATACCGGCAAGGCTCATTAACACAAGAAGCCAAAACCATCTATGAAACGCTGTTGCACGAGGGGCCTTTACACACCATCGCCCTACGTAAAGCCACATTTATGACAGCAGATGAATCAAAAGCCCGTTTCGAGCGGGCTCTCACAGAATTGCAAGCGGATTTCAAGATTTTGCCGACTGGGGTGGCAGAGGCAGGCGCCTGGCGGTATGCGTACATCTACGATTGTACGCACCGCCATTTTCCATGGCTACCGGAGCGCGCGCACACCCATGGCATTCGAGAGGCGCAGCGGATGCTGGTGGAGCGGTATTTTCAGATGGTGGGGGCGGTTCCCGCAACTGAAGCGAACAAGGTTTTCCAATGGCCCAAGGGCGACACCGAAAAAGCTATCGGGGACCTTTTGGCGACGGAACGTCTGCGCCAAACAACCATCGAAGGCGAACGCGGTCCCTGGATCGCCATAGATACGCTGTGAAAGCCGGTTGACATGCTCTCGGCACCCAGGAGGCTGCCGCGCTTGCTCCATCCAACCGGTCAAGAATCTTAAGCACGAGAACATGTGATGGCACTAACTCCTGACTGCTATTGACCATGAACGCATTCAAAGGCTATGTGCTCGTAGGCTATACGCCCGTCATCGTCGCCGCTATGCTATGGGCTACCATGGGCCTGTTCTACAAGGGTCTCATGGCAACTTATGCCCTGCCGGCGTTGACCATCGTCTTCTGGCGAGCAGCCATTGCTGCCATCGCACTGTTTGTGGCGCTACTTCCGCGCCACCGCAGCGACCTGCGACTTCCCAAACGGGATTGGTTGCTTTTCCTCGGCTTCAGCGCCATCGGCGTCGCCGCTTTCTATGCCATCTACATTCACGCCATTAGCCTCATTGGCATGGGGGCGGCAGCAGTGCTGATGTACACCGCCCCGGTCTGGGTGACCCTCTTCAGCGCCGTCTTTTTGGGCGAGAAGCTCACAGGACGCAAGGCGCTCGCGCTGCTCCTGGCGCTGGCAGGTTGCGCACTGGTCGGGAAACTCTACGATATTAATGGCGCGGCGCTGAATCTACCCGGGATTCTCGCCGGGTTGGGAGCGGGCCTCACTTATGGCGCCTATATTCTCTTCAGCAAGGGGGCGGCGCAGCGGGGGCACTCTCCCTGGGCAGCGCTGGCTTATGCACTGGCATTGGGAGCGCTGTTCTTGCTGCCCTTTCAGCAAACGGCGGAAGCGCTGCGACCACTGAGCTCGCCAGGGATTGCCCTTTGGTTGCTCGTTTTAGGTTTGATTCCCACACTGGGCGGCGGGGTGGCTTTCAACGCGGGGTTGCATCACGTCACCGCCAGCAATGCCAGTATTGTGGCTACCCTTGAACCGGTCATGGCAGCGTTCCTAGGATGGGTAGTCTGGGATGAGCAGCTGACGGCGCTGCAACTGTTCGGTGCAGGGCTGATTCTCATCGCAGTGATGCTGCTGCAGCTTCAGTCACGCACGTCAAAGTGAATTCGCGGCGGGTCTACGGTAGATCATTGAGGAAAGCCCTTCGCATCTTGCTGGTTTCGTGAAGCGGGCTTATACTTCCAGAGCGATGGCGAGATTCCCTCTTGCATCACCTAACGCTTAGGGGCTGTAAGTTTATAGATTCCCGAATTTCCATAGAAACATACGGCGAACATCAGTAAGTCACACTTTTGCGGGCCCTTAGGGCAAATTCAATCGCGATAACAGGCATGTTACTGGAGGCAGCTATGCAGACTTTTCTCTTTCTCCCTGCGCCGCGCCATGTCAATTGGTTGGAAGGCGCTTTTACACTTAGCAGCGATAGACTCATCCAACTGGATGCAGTTGAGCCACAGACGCTACGCTTTGCGGCAACGCAACTTCAAGACGGGCTGCGCAAACGCTTCGATATCGAGTGGCAGCTTAATGCGGGGCACCATCTTCCGCCCGAGAAGGTCGCCTGTACCCTCGCCGTACTGCCGGGCGCCATTCCGCAATCCGAGGGGTACCGCTTGCATATCAGCGCCACAGGCATCAGCATTCAGGCGCACGATGCCGCGGGTGCCTTCTACGCTATCTGCACGCTCAAGCAGTTGCTGGAGCAAACGGAGCACGCCGCCCTTCCCTGCGTGGAGATTCAAGATTGGCCCGATTTCCCCGCGCGCGGTGTGATGCTCGACATCAGCCGCGACAAAGTTCCGACGATGGCGACCCTGTTCACGCTGGTGGACCGGTTGGCAAGTTGGAAGGTCAACCAGCTGCAACTCTACACCGAGCATACCTTTGCCTACCACAACCATCCGGTAGTCTGGGCAGAAGCTTCACCCATGACTGGGGAAGAAGTGCTCACCCTGGACGCTTACTGCCGCGAGCGCTTCATCGAGCTCGTGCCCAATCAGAACTCGTTCGGTCACATGGAGCGCTGGCTCAAGCAAGCGCCCTATGCGCCCCTGGCAGAAACGCATGAGGCCTTCGAAACGCCCTGGGGCATGAAAATGCAAGGGCCGTTCAGCCTCGCGCCGGAACATCCCGGAAGCATCGCCCTGCTGCGCACGCTCTACGACGAGTTGCTGCCGCACTTCAGCAGCGAACAATTCAATGTGGGATGTGACGAGACCATTGACCTGGGAGTTGGCGCCAGCGCCGAGGCGTGCCGCGAGCGAAGCGTAGGGCAGGTCTACCTCGATTTCCTTCTGAAAGTCTATCGGGAGGTGAAAGCGCGCGGGCGCCGAATGCAGTTCTGGGGTGATATCATCATCCATTACCCGGAACTGGTCCAAAAGCTGCCCCGCGATATCATCGCCCTCGAATGGGGCTACGAAGCCGATGCCCCCTTCGACGCACATGGAGCACAGTTTGCCGCTGCGGGAATCCCCTTCTACGTCTGTCCGGGGACTTCCAGCTGGTGCAGCATCGCGGGGCGGACGGATAACGCTCTGGGCAACCTGCTCAGCGCTGCCGAGAATGGTCTCAAGCATGGAGCGTGCGGCTATCTCAACACCGATTGGGGCGACCGTGGTCACTGGCAGATGTTGCCGGTCAGCTATCTGGGCTTTGCCATGGGCGCAGCTTATAGCTGGTGCCTGGAGGCTAACCGCGACGCCGATGTCCGCGCCGTGGTGAGTCGTTTTGCCTTCGAGGATGCAAGCGGCACGATGGGGCAGGTCGCGTATGAAATGGGGAATCTCTATCAGGCGTTGGGCATTCCCATCGTCAACGGTAGTTCCCTGTTCTGGGCGTTACAGTGGCCCAAGGAGCGCTTTATTATCCGCAGCAGCAGCGTCATCCCGGAAACCGTGCAGGCGACGCTGAACGCCATTGAGGCGGCGATAGCGCCGCTCGAGAGTGCCGCCGGGCTTGGGAACGCCGGGCGTTCCCAAGCCGACCTGGTCAGTTGCGAATTCCGGTTCATGGCGCGTTTATTACGGCACGCCTGTTTCCGCATCCTGATGGCACAGGAATCCGATCCGACCCGACAAGCAGCAGCCAAAGCCGCACTTGCCGTGGAACTGGAAGCGCTGATAGACGAATACCGTGCGTTGTGGTTGGCTCGGAATCGCCCCGGTGGACTCAAAGATAGTGTGGCGCGCTTCGAGGAACTGCTGGCAACGTACCGCCATTAAGCCGTCATGCAAGGGCAAAACGGGATAATCCCGGACTTGGGGCCTGTAAATCTATAAGTTCCCGTTTTTACTGGAAAAACACGGCAAGATTCGGGATGTTATACTTCTCAAGACCCTTTGTCCATGTTTTCAATCGAAAATCAAAAGGAGCTGTTTTATGAAGATTCTCATCGCTGCAGATATGGAGGGCGTGACCGGCGTGGTATGCTGGGATCATGTCGCGCCCAGTCACCCGGAATATGTGCGCTTTCGCAAGCTGATGACGGAGGATGTCAATGCCGCGATTCGCGGCGCCTTTGATGCGGGCGCACAAGAGGTGTTAGTCTCCGACGGGCACAGTTCAGGGCGCAATATTCTGATCGAAGCGCTCGACAGCCGGGCACGGTTGCGTTGCGGTTCGCCATCACCGCTCTCCATGGTCTCAGGCGTGGAGACCGGCATAGATGGCGTCGCTTTCATCGGCTATCACGCGCGCATCGGGACGGAAAACGCCATCCTCGAGCACACCTGGTCGGATGAGCGGGTCGCGGATTTGCGCATCAACGGGCAATCTGTGGGCGAAACCGCCTTGAATGCCGCGATTTGCGGGCACTTTGGCACGCCGGTCATCATGATCTCAGGCGACCAAGCCGTCTGCGCCGAAGCACGGGAGTTCCTCGGCGATATCGAGACAGCGGTGGTCAAGATTGCCACGGGACGGATGTCCGCCGAATGCTCCCCACCGGAGGTCACAGGGCAGCGCATTCACGATGCCGCCTTCCGCGCGGTGACCCGCCTTCGCGAGGCCCAGGTTCCGCCGCTGCTGCATTTTGCGCCACCGCTGACCATGGAGATTGATTTCGTCCAATCCGAGATGGCGGACAAGGCAAGCCAGCTTCCCGGCACAAGCCGCGAGGGGCGCACGATTCGCTATGTGGCTGAGGACATTCTCACACTGTTCCAGGCTTTCCGTTCCGCACTCGCGCTGGCGCGATAAGTGTGGCTCTTGCACTAAGGAGACAGGATATGCCAACCGTCGAAATCAATAAGGCACAGATCAGCTATGAGGTTTTTGGCGAGGACCAAGCTGGATGCCCGCCCATTGTGCTGATTCACGGTTCGACCAGCACCGGCAGGCGCGATTGGCAACACATCGCCCCTCTGCTGGCGCTGGAGTATCGGGTGATTGTGCCGGATTGCCGGGGGCACGGACGCAGCACAAACCCGCAGGGTGGTTACAGCTTTCGCCAGATGGCGGATGATGTCGCGGCGCTGATACAGGCGCTGGGGTATACACACGCACACGTTATCGGACACAGCAATGGCGGCAACGTCGCCCTCGTCACGTTGTTGGAACACCCCGAGGTAGTGCAGACCGCGGTGCTGCAAGCTGCGAATGCTTATGTAAGCCAAGACCTGGTAGAAAAAGAGCCGGGCAAATTCGACCCGGAGCGCGTCGCGCGCAAGGCGCCAGGCTGGCGGGATGATATGATTGCCCTACACGGCGCCACGCATGGCGCCGATTACTGGCGGAAGTTGCTGCAAATCACGGTCACGGAAATCATCAGCGAGCCGAACTTCACGCCAGAGCAGCTGGCAAGCGTCACCCGCCCTACCCTCGTTATCCAGGGCGAGAATGATCGGGTGAATGCCGAATCCTATCACGGGCAGTTCATCGCGCAGCACATTCCCGCCGCCGAGCTGTGGATTCCGGAGGGTGTGGGGCACAACGTCCATCTCGAGCAGCCCTGCGCCTGGGCGGAGCGCGTGCGCGACTTTCTGAGGCGGCGGGGCGATGCCGCAAACGAGACCCTCTATCGCCTGCACCGGGCACGCTATGCTGAGAGCCGCGAAACACTCTTCGAAGCGCGGGCGGCAGCGGATGGGCAAGATATCAAAGGGCAGGTACTCACAGAAGAACAGCAAGAGGCCATCAAACAGGCGTTGCCCGAAGCCGAGACCGGGTCGCTGAAGGTGCTGCTCACCGAAAGCACCCCTTGGGCGCTGGTCAGCCGCCCCGTCACCGACCTGCGCAGGGCGACCTCCAACCACAGCGAACGGCTAAGCCAGGTGCGCTTCGGCGAAGCCGTCCGCATCCTGGACGAATCGGAGGGGTGGGCGCGCGTGCAAGTCATCCATGATGGTTACCTGGGCTGGCTACACAGTGCGGCGTTACAGCCCGTCTCCGAGAGTGAGGCAGCGGCCTATCGGGCAGAATCGCAAACCCTGGTGGTCGGAGCATTAGCGCCGCTGTTCGCCTGTGCTGAAGCAGGAGAGATTATCGGTCACCTGCCCTTCGGTGTGCGGGTCCCGCTCATTGAACGCAAAGGTGACTTTGCAGCACTACGGCAACCGGATGGCAAATGTGTCTGGTTGCGCGCGAGCGACCTTCTGCCGCTGGAGGAGCGCCCGGCATCTGGCGCCGAAGGTATTCCCTGGGCTCTGGCGTTGATACGGCGCTTTATGGGCACGCCCTATCTGTGGGGCGGACGGACCCCCTGGGGCTATGACTGTTCGGGATTGGCGCAGACTTTCTGGGGCGTACTGGATGTGGCCTTGCCTCGGGATGCCGACCAGCAATTCCGAGGCGGCGAAGCCGTAGAGGGAGCGATGCAGCCGGGCGATCTGCTCTTCTTCGGGCGCGCGGCTAATCCAGCGACGTTCACGACACAGCGCGTCACACATGTCGCCATCGCCCTCGATGCCGAGCACTACATTCATGCCAACGGCATCACCTGGAGCACAGCCATCAACAGCCTGAATCCCGACGCGCCCGACTTCAGTCCATCGCTGCTCAAGGCGTTGCTGGGCGTCAAGCGTTACAGGTGAAAGAGGATGTTTTTGTGTTTTGGGGAGGCGGCGCCGGGTACGGCGTTAGCGTCCCCCCAAAAACACAATTCAAGTAAAACAAAGGGCATTTCAAGTCAAACGAAATTCTGAATCAGGAGCGAAACTATGATAGCCATTACATGCGCCCCTTTGACGCTTGAGCTGCGTACCACCTTCCGCATCGCTCATGGGGCGAGCGATCAACGGCACAATGTGCTCGTCCGTGTGGCAGAAGGCGTGGGCGAGGCTGCGGCGGTTGCCTATCACGGCGAGACGCAGGCAGGCATCATGAGCTATCTCGATAGCCTAGGCGGTCTCGATAATGATCCAATGATGTTGGAAGACATCCTCGAACGCCTGCCTGCCGGTTCACAAGCCGCGCGCGCGGGCGTGGATATTGCACTCCACGATCTCTGGGGGCAACGCCTGGGGCAACCGCTCTATCGCCTTCTGGGTCTCAATCCGGAAAGAATCCCCCTCACCTCGTTCACCATTGCCATGGATGAGCCAGAGGCGATGGCGGAGCGCGCAAGGGCGTCGGGGTTGCCGATCCTCAAGATCAAAGTGGGCAGCGAGCAAGACGAAGCCATGCTTTCCGCCATTCGCAAAGCCACGGATGCGCAGTTACGTCTCGATGCGAATGCGGGCTGGAGCCGGGAGCAGGCTCAGAAATGGCTACCGAGATTGGCTGAATACGGGGTGGAGTTGATGGAACAGCCGCTGCCCGTCGGCGATATTGAAGGCTTGCGGCAATTGCGCGCGCTGAAATCAGGCATTCCAATTTTTGCCGATGAGAGCATCAAAACCGCACGGGATGTGGCGGCGCATGCAGGAGCCGTGGACGGTGTGGTGATCAAACTGATGAAGACGGGCGGCATTCGCGAGGCGCTGCGCGCCATTCACACCGCCAGAGCGCACGATATGCAGGTGATGCTCAGCTGCATGATTGAGAGCTCGGTAGGGGTGACCGCCGCGGCACACCTGGCGCCGCTCTGCGACACCGTAGATCTCGACGGTCCGCTGCTGGTGAAAAACGATCCCTTCGAGGGCGTGCGCTATGAGGGCGCGCGCCTGCTGCTCCCCGAACGTCCGGGCATCGGGGTCAAAACACGAGAATAAGACGGGAATCAAGCCTGGGATTATGAGTGTTGACTTTTCGCTGCGGGGCCCCACCTCGCAGCGAAAAGGTCTATAGAGAGAAAATACCCCGAGACGATCTTCTAAATCCTTATATTAATCACATATAAGGGCGACATTTGTCATATCACATTCCAGCCTATTGACATTTAGACCTTTTTCGCCTATGATACTGGTATCTACCTGTCATTACCAGTTATTACCACAAGGGGATTTATGGAACTCAAGCGTGAGGCGCCCACCCCACTGTATGTGCAACTCAAGAATTCGCTGCTGGCACAAATCAGCAGCTCCAACCTGCTGCCGCACGGGCAGCTGCCTTCGGAACGCGAACTCTGCGAGCAGTTCGGGGTCAGCCGTACTACCGTCCGGCAGGCCATCAACGAGATGATTCACGAAGGGCTGGTCTACTCGCGCGCCGGTAAGGGGACTTTTGTAAGCGAGCCAAAAATCAACCAGCAGCTTCGCAACCTCACCGGGTTCAGCCAGGACGTCCTGGAGCGCGGCGGCGCACCCTCAAGCCAGGTCCTGGAGGCGCGATTGATTCCCGCGACACCCGACCTGGCAGAACGGCTCCAGGTGACCCTCCAGGCCGAGCTGGTGCTGCTGACACGTTTGCGCCTGGCGAACGGGGTGCCGCTAGCCATCGAAAGTTCGTATCTCAATCATAGTTTCTGCCCCGGCATCCTGCAATACGACTTTAGCCGCGAATCGCTCTACCGGGTTTTACAAACAGAATACCAGCTACGGCTCATCAAAGCAGAACAGACCATCGAAGCCGGGCTTGCCAACTCACAGGAATTGCTGCTGCTCCAAATGCATCCCCCTGCCGCCGTGCTAAAGATGGAACGCCTCACCACCACCGACCTGGACAACCGGCTCGAGTACACGGTTTCTGTTTACCGAGGTGACCGCTACAAGTTCCGCACCACGTTACAGATGTACTAAGCGAAGCCGCGGAGCTATTTTTGGTCTGAAGTTACAAGGAGTTCCAGGTGATTGAAACAGGTTTGACCCATTTGCTGAAAAACATGCCGGCTCAACTGCGGGAGCGCCGGGTAGGTCTGGCGACACACGCCCCGGCAGTAACCCCCGACTTGACCGACGCTATAGATGCACTAAGCGCGGCAGGGGTTAAGCTGACGGCGCTTTACGGTCCAGAGCACGGCTTAGCGGGCGCAGCGGCGGATGGCGCCGCAGTAGGACACGCCACTCACGCGCGCACGGGCCTGCCCATCTTCAGCCTCTACGGAGCGACCAAAGAGCCCACGCCAGAGATGTTGGCGGATGTGGATGGTGTGCTCTTCGATATGCAGGATGTGGGGGTACGCTTCTACACCTATCTCAGCACGCTCTGGCACCTGCTCAAGGGGGCGAGCAAGGCTGGAAAGCCAGTCTGGGTGCTGGACCGCCCGAATCCGCTCAATGGCGTCACGCTGGAAGGTCCGCTGGTCGCGCCGGGTTTCGAATCCTTTGTCGGGGTCGTACCGATTCCCATCCGGCACGGGATGACCCTGGGGGAGCTGGCGCTGTGGATGAATGGCGTCTATAGTCTCGGCGCGAACCTGACCGTAATTCAACTTCAGGGCTGGCGGCGCGAGCAATGGTTCGAGCAGACGGGGTTGCCCTGGGTCATCACCTCACCGGCAATGCCGCACCTTTCAACCGTCACGGTCTATCCGGGGATGTGCTTTCTGGAAGGCACCAATGTTTCCGTAGGGCGGGGGACAGCGCTGCCCTTCGAGATCTGTGGCGCTCCCTGGATGGATGGCTACAAATTGGCACAACAGCTCAATGCGCTGCACTTGCCGGGAGTCCGCTTCCGCCCCCATACGTTCACCCCCACAGCAGATAAACACGCCAACCAGGTATGCAGTGGAATCCAGGTTCACGTGGTGAATAGAGAAGCGCTGCGTCCGGTGACCGTGGGATTGCACGTGCTGGCAGCGTGCCAGAGCGTTGCGCCCGACCATGAGCGTTCAAACGCCTTCGCGTTTCTGCGCTCGAGTTGGGAAGGACGACCGGCGCATCTGGACCTGCTCGCCGGGTCGGCGCAGGTAAGGGAAGCGCTCACCAGCGGCGTCCCGGTAGCGGAGATCGTCACCGGGTGGGAAAGCGACCTGGCGGCATTTGCCGAACAACGCAGACCCTATCTGCTATACGCATAGAAGTCAAAGGGGTTGCGCGGCAATCCAAGGCACACTGGAGGTAATTTCCTATGAGTTCAGGGGCAACGGTTACGCCACCCAAAAAGACAGCAACGAAACCCGCGATACTCCTCGAAAAGATTGCGACGAATTTCTGGTTGCGCACTATTGTCAAAAAAGTCTTCATTGTCTGGGTTGTAGTGACGTTGACGTTTTTCATTATCCGCGCGCTGCCCGGAAATCCTGTGGAAATCATGGTCATGAGCCTGATGGACAGTGGACTCTCTTCTGAAGAGGCGTATACACGCGCAGCGAGCCTGCTGCGCATAGACCTGAATGCGCCTTTGAGCGAGCAATATCTGGATTACATGAGCAATCTGCTCAAAGGCGACCTGGGGGATTCCTACGTTTTGGCAATCAACAAACCGGTCACCACACTCATCGCACAGAGGCTACCGTGGACTCTGTTCAGCGTGGGAACTTCGCTGCTCATCAGCTTTGTGATCGGCATGTTCCTGGGGACATTGGCAGCCTACCGGCGCAATTCGCTGCTCGACCATGCGCTCACCAACTTCGGCGCCGCCATTGAATCCATCCCAAATACATTGACGGCGATTGTGCTGGTGTTGTTGCTCGGCGTGACCTGGAAAGTGGTGCCGCTGAACTTCATGCGTGGTTCGCTATCGCCGGGAATCAAACCAGGATTCACGGTGGAGTTTCTGATAGATCTCTTCAAACATTATGCCGTGCCGGGCACCGTCTACGTCTTCTCAACCCTGGGCGGGTGGATGCTTGCCATGCGCAGCAGCACGATCAGCACGTTGGGAGATGATTACGTGACCGTGGCGCGCGCGCGAGGACTGCCGGACCTGCGAATCATCACGGCGTATGTAGGGCGCAATGCCAGTCTGCCACTCATCACGAGCCTGGCAATCTCGCTCGGTTTTGTGGTGGGCGGTTCGATTCTGATTGAGTACATCTTCGTCTATCAGGGCATCGGGCTGCTGTTGAGCCAGGCAATCGGCAAACGCGATTATCCGGTCATGCAGGGGATTCTGCTGGTGACGACGATCACGGTGATTCTTTCCACGGCGCTGGCGGACCTGCTGTATGGCTGGCTCGACCCACGCATTCGCATCACCGGTGGAGGTGAGTGAAATGGGAACGACAGCACCAACGCGTTCAGAAACGCGTTCGAACCAGGGAAACGCCTTCCTCCGCACATTCAAGCTCCTGGCGCGCAACAAAATCGGTCTGTTGGGCCTGACAGTCTTCCTGTTGATGACCCTGGTTTCCTTTGTAGGACCGTTGGTTATACCGCCAGAGACACAGGCGCACGTGGATCAAATCTACCAACCCCCTTCAGCAGCCCATCCGCTCGGCACGGATTTCCAGGGGCGCGAGATGTGGAAAATGGTCATTCACGGGGGGCGAGATGTGCTGATTGTGGCCTTCCTGGCGGGCATCATCACCACCCTCGTCGCGGTCACCTTCGGCGCGGTGAGCGCCTTCTTTGGCGGGTGGGTGGATAGCCTGATGATGGCCATCACCGATATCTGGCTGACGATTCCGCGATTCCTGCTGCTCGTGGTCGTCGCCACGTTGGTGAGGCTGGAAAACGTCTGGATGCTGGCGCTGTTCCTGGCATTCTTCGGTTGGCCCGGTCTGGCGCGCCAGATTCGCTCACAGGTGCTCTCGCTAAAAAAGCGGGAATACGTA
Organism: Anaerolineae bacterium; assembly: GCA_016931315.1. Lineage (GTDB taxonomy): Bacteria > Chloroflexota > Anaerolineae > B4-G1 > SLSP01 > JAAZNO01. The sequence goes on along the minus strand of JAFGFB010000137.1, from coordinate 2,893 downwards.
GAAGCCGCGCAGTTGCTGGACCTGGGGTCGGCACATATCATCTTCCGCGAGATGCTGCCCAACATGATGAGCTACATCGTCATCGCTATGATCAACGCGATGACAAGCGCAATTTACTCCCAGACGGGTCTGGTATTCCTGGGCGTGGTGCCCTTCGGCAACAACTGGGGCGTGATGTTCAGTCTGGCATACGCCAAAAACGCCATCTATAACCCCAATGCGGCTGCCAGTCTGCTGGTACCGATGGGGGCCATCATTCTGTTCCAGATTTCGTTGGTGATGCTATCGCGCTCGCTGGAGGAAATCTTCAACCCGCGTCTTCGAAGGGGGGTGTGATATGAACCAAGTTGCGCAGCAACCCGAAACGCTCCAGCGCCAAAACCAGACGCTGCGCGCCGACGCGCCGAGTACGGCGGCGCCGACGCTATCGGTCAAAGGGTTGACGATTAGCTATCAAGCCAAACGCGGGGCAGTGCAAGCCGTGCGCAATGTTTCCTTCGAGGTACAGCGCGGCGAGGCGCTGGCGCTTATCGGGGAGAGCGGTTCCGGGAAAACCACGATGGGGCTGGGCATGGTGCGGCTGTTGCCATCCACTGCCACCGTGAGCCAGGGGCAGATGCTGTACCAGCGCCAGCTTGATGGGCAAGACACCAACCGGGTAGATGTGCTGCAGCTCAAAGGGCGCGACCTGCGACAATTCCGCTGGAAAGAATGCGCGATGGTGTTCCAGGCGGCGCTTAATGCCTTCAATCCGGTCCTTCGCATCTCAGACCAGTTCGGTGATACCGCCCGTGCCCACAGTTACCTGCAGGGCAAAGACCTGGCTGAACGCGCGCGACAGCTGTTCGAGTTGGTGCGCCTCGACCCGGAACGTGTCTGGCGCTCCTATCCCCACGAACTCTCGGGCGGGATGCGCCAACGCGTGTTAATCGCCTTGGGGTTGTTGCTCGAGCCGCAATTGCTGATTCTGGATGAGCCGACAACGGCGCTGGATATTCTGACCCAACGCAACATCATGGATGTGTTGAAAGAGCTGCGGCAGAGATTGGATTTCTCGCTACTCTTCATCTCGCACGATCTCTCGTTAGCGGCGGAACTGGCCGATCGGGTCGCCACGATGTACGCCGGCAAACTGGTCGAGATCAGCGACGTCTACACCACATTCAAAAACCCGGTGCATCCCTATACCATCGGCTTGATCAATGCCGTGCCCACATTGACTGCGCACAGAGATCACGTGGCTTCGATACCCGGATCGCCACCGGACCTCATTGACCTGCCCAGGGGTTGCAAATTCCACCCACGTTGCCCGCTCGCCACTGAGCGCTGCCGAGAAGAGGAACCGGAACTGGTTCCGAGCACGGATGACACCCACTGGGTGGCGTGCTGGAACTGGGAAATTGCTCGCAGCCAGTTGAGCGCCGGGCAGAAAGGAACTTCAGCATGAGCGCATTAATCCGGCTAGAACATATCACACGCCGCTTTCAGGTGAAACGGCAACAGTTCATTAAAGCCGTGGACGATGTCTCCCTTGAGGTTCAGGAAGGCGAGATTCTCTGCGTAGTGGGTGAATCCGGTTGCGGGAAAACGACGACGGGGAAAATGATCGCAGGAGTGCTGAAACCTTCGGAAGGGAAAATCTTCTACCAGGGAGAGGATATCAGCACGCTGAAAGATGAAGGCTGGAAGAAGTATCGCCTGGGGGTACAGATGATCCACCAGGACCCGTATGCCTCACTCAATCCCGCACACTCCGTCTACCGCATCCTGGCAGCTCCCCTCAAGCGACATTGGCCCACAGGCAGCGAAACAACCCTCCGTAACCGCGCCTACGAGCTGCTGGAGATGGTGGATTTAACGCCGGCGAGCGATTTCCTCGATAAATATCCCCATCAGTTGAGTGGCGGGCAACGCCAACGGGTCGCTGTCGCACGCTCGCTCACGGTCAATCCCTCGTTCATCGTCGCGGATGAAGCCGTCTCGATGGTGGATGTTTCTATCCGCATCAGCCTGCTGAACACGCTGCTCCGGCTCAAACAGGATATGGGGCTAGCCGTGCTCTTCATCACGCACGACCTGGCGCTAGCCAAATACTTCGCCTGGGAGGGGCGCATCGGGGTGATGTATCTGGGACGGTTGGTGGAAATCGCACCCGCCCGGCAGCTGGTGGAAGCGCCGCAACACCCTTATACCAAAGTGCTGCTCTCTGCCATTCCAGAAGCCGATCCTGATGTGACCCGCACGAAAGAACACATCCAGCTCCGCAGCATGGATGTGCCCAGCTTGCTACGGTTGCCGAGCGGTTGCGCCTTTCACCCGCGCTGTCCATTCTTCGAAGGTGAGATATGCGAGAAAGTCGTTCCGCAGCTGACTTTTTTCCGCGATGGCTCAGCCGTTGCCTGCCATCCAGCGCAACGGCAGCGCCAGGCGGAGATTGTGACCGAAGCAGCGCCGGGTGCGGCGGCGCCGGGTACGGCGGCGTCGAACACGGCGGAGACAGATTGAGGGGTCATGAGTCCAGAAGCCGGACAACTTTGGTTTAGGGTTGCGATCTTCATCACACTCACGAGCCTGGCGTTGCTGTTCTTCCAACAGCCGGGCACGGCTGAGTTCGTCGTGACCGTCCTGGCGTTAGGCGTTGGCGTCGTCATGATCGCGTTGATTGCCATTATTGCCCGCAAAAGTCAATAGCAGTTTGCTCTAGGGGTATAGGACAAATTATTGGGGAGTTCAAAGATCAACTTAGGGAGACACCTGCGGATAGACGCTTTGGCACGCCGAAGAGATGCAGAGGTAGTTTTTTTTGGAGCGGCAATAGTGGCTAGACTAACGATCATGTAGGCGATGCAAGAACACAGAGAGGTAGCTTTTTTTGTGATTTTTGCGGGCTGCG
>JAFGFB010000136.1 GCA_016931315.1 Anaerolineae bacterium | reverse complement strand
TTTTTGGCGGTGGGGCAAAGCCCCACCGCCAAAAATCAATTTTTCACTGCGTCCCGTAGGGACGCCTGAGATTTTCGCCCCCATTTTACTAAGAAACCACCACCTGGGCTGTACTGGGTTAAGACCGAATGATACGGTGATGGCGGTTTCTGATAGAACCCACCATGCCACCAGCGTGGTGGGATGTTGAAATGCACCCGAAAAACAGACTATTTTTGACAGCCCCACAAACATGCCCTATAATAAATTGAGAACCGTCACAATCACACACCCTGCTGCAACTTCGAACAGGTTTTCACTGTGCGCGCTCATCTTCAGAAACAACGCCGTAGAGGAGCTCCAATGACGCGATTTCTCACTGTAGTGTTTAAGCTGGTAGGATATCCGGTAATCACTTTGGCGCTCTTCCTCATGCTTACTGGACCCGCCCTCTTTCTAAACTCGCTCAGCCAACGCTATCCCAGCCTGGCAGTTATACTGGGTTATTTGCTCGCTTTCTATGCACCGGCAATCGTAAGCGGATTCAACAAGGGAATGATATTCTCCAGCGCAACCCTAAAAGCAGGATTGTGGTGTGTTGGCCTATTGGTCATGCTTCATCTGGGATCGCTCTTGTTTCACTTCGGCTCCTTTGGAACTTCCCTCGTCCTCGTATTCCTGTTTGCCTTCGCCCAGGAGCGGGGGATAATCGTTCCCAAAACGCAGAACTAATCCGTGTTTGTATTGGAGGAAGTCCATGGCAACAGAAACAAATGCACAACCAACCCTCTCCCCCCGCCAATGGTTGCGATTGATCACGACCTACACCTACATCCCCACGATCCTACTCTTCGCCGGCGGAGATTGGGGCTGGTGGCAGGCGTGGGTCTACGTCCTGCTGATACTGGCAACCGGCATCGGGGGACGCCTGTGGGCGGAGCGGCGGCATCCGGGCTTGCTGGCGGAGCGGGCGAATTTCGACGCAGCGGCGGATGTGAAGCCCTGGGACAGAGTCCTCGCCCCCCTCATGGCGCTCGGCACCTCCTTTCCGCTCGTCATCGTCGCCGGATTGGATCACCACTTTGGCTGGTCGCCGGAATTCCCGCTAGCGCTCACCCTCTGCGGGCTTGCCTTGATCGCTGCGGGCTACGCCTTCGGGACCTGGGCTTTGGTGGAAAACCGTTTCTTCTCCGGCGTCGTGCGCATCCAGGCTGACCGTGGGCATGTGGTATGCGATACCGGTCCCTACCGGATCGTGCGACATCCGGGCTATGCCGGCAACATCCCACCGCTGCTGGGCATGGTGCTGGCGTTCAGCTCCCTATGGACGCTTATTCCCGCCGCCGTCGCGCTGATCGTCATCGTGCTCAGAACCGCGCTGGAAGACCGGACCCTGCAAGCCGAATTACCTGGATATCGCGACTACGCGCAACGGGTGCGCTACCGTCTCATTCCGGGAATCTACTAGAAAATGTGCCATCTACGGTAGGTTGCCCCCGTACTTTCCGTGCAACGATTCCGTACAGACAATGAAGGAGGACCCATGAAGCGCAACAGTCCCCATTGGTCAGTGGGCGCACTATTGGTTGCCGCAGGGCTGAGCGGAGGCATCGCCCTGGCGCGCGCCATACAGAGCAAATATGACCCCGAGCGCGCCATGCTCCAGAGATGGATCAACCAGGCGCTGGATCGCGTGCTCCAGCACGAACGCCAGCACGACCCCCGCCCCCTCACCTCCCAGGACCGCTTCGTCATCTTCTCCGACCACCACAAAGGCGCGCGGAACGACGCCGATGACTTCACCGCCGCCGAAGCCACCTACCTCGCGGCGCTCGACCACTACCTGGAACAGAATTTCACGCTCATCATCATGGGCGATGCCGAGGACCTCTGGGAAGAGCGCCCGCAAGCCGTCCTCTCATCCTACCGCCACGTCTTCGAGAGCGAAGCCCGCTTCTATCCCGAGCGCTACCTGCGCATCCACGGCAACCACGACGACCTCTGGCAATCGCCCTACCAACGCGAGAAATACCTGGGCGAATTCTTCCCCGGCATCGAGTTCCACAACGGCATCCTCTTCACCGTAGGGATTTCGCAGCAGGCCGCTGACCGAAATCGCGCTACGCGCCTCACGCAACACCTGGAGCGGAAACAGGGCATTCGGTCCGGGGGTGACGAAGCGATCAATCCGCACAGCGAGCCTTATAAAGAGCGCAGAAGCCCGCTGAACTGCTACGAATGCCCCGTATCGGGCGAAGTTCTGCGGTCTGCAACCGCGCCGCAATCCAGAGACCTGCTGCCTGAAGCCGGCGCGCCCGGCGGAGAGCTCCTGCTGGTCCACGGGCATCAGGGGACTCTCGATAGCGACGCCATGGCCTCGCTCTCCCAATTCCTGGTGCGGAACATCTACCGGCTTTTCCAGATTGTCACCGGGCTGGGACGCAGCACCCCCGCCAGCGACGCCTGCCTTCGCGCCCTGCACGATACCATGCTCTACCATTGGGTCGCCGGCAAAGAACGGCTTCTGCTCATCGCCGGGCACACCCACCGCCCCGTATGGAGCTCGCGCACCCATCTGGAGAAGCTCATGGGCGAATTGCACAGCCTGCTGGAGACGCCGCCTGCGGAGCGCCCGCCCGATTTCGGCGCGAAAGTACAACAGCTGCGTGAGGATATCAAAATCCGCGCGCGCAAATATCCCCCCTGCAACGATAGCGTCAAAACGCGCCCCTGCTACTTCAACACGGGCTGCTGCCGCTACGCCGATGGCGACATCACCGGCATCGAGCTTGCAGACGGGGAAATGCGGTTGATTAAGTGGAGTTTTACCCAGGGCAAAGCCCTGCGTGCAGTGCTTGAGAGCGCACCGCTAAGCGAAATCTTCTACTTACTCTAAATAGAAACCACGGAGGGTTTTTCGTACCTTCCGTGGTTCCCGTATTTCCACAAAAAAAAACTATAGTGGCAAAATCGGCTAGATCACTCAAAAAAACCTCTGCGCCTCTCTCCGCGAGCGTGATTTTTGCG
>JAFGFB010000135.1 GCA_016931315.1 Anaerolineae bacterium | reverse complement strand
TTTTTGGCGGTGGGGCAAAGCCCCACCGCCAAAAATCAATTTTTCACTGCGTCCCGTAGGGACGCCTGAGATTTTCGCCCCCATTTTGAAACGCACCCAGCCTTGCACCCTGTACTTTGCCATTCTCCCAAACTGATTATAATCAAGGTAAGGGTTCTGCGCAACCGTGGCATCAAGAATGTTTACCCACCGCGGTTTGATGGATGCTTACTGGTGAAGGCGTAGTCCTCACCAGCTCAACTATAAGCTAAGGGAGGCACGAATGGGCGAGGCAGCGGTAAATCGTCTGGCGATTACGATTGTGGATGGTAGCCAGTCGCGTAGGCTGATCCAGGCGCTCGGGGCAAAGGGCTTTTACACGACAACGTTGGATGCTGTGGGGGGGTTCTTACACGATTCCTTGGTGACGTTACTGGTCGGTACGGGGGATGACCGTTTGCAAGAGTTCTTTGCTCTCGTGCGTAAGTATTGCCCTCGCCGTACGCGCTTCATGCCGATGGGCGTGGAGATGGGTATGGCGCCAGGCTACCCAATGATGATTGAGGCTCATGTCGGCGGCGCTTCCGTTTTTGTGGTTCCCGTCGAACACTTTGCGCAGCTGTGAGGTGTGAGAATGAAATTGATAGTAGCGATCATTAAAGACGCTGATTCGCTGGCGGTTTCGGATGCCTTGGTAGAACAGCAATTTCGCGTGACACGTATTGCCAGCACGGGAGGGTTTCTGCGCCACGGCAATGTCACTCTCTTGATTGGTGTGGAAGCAGAACGCGTGTCTCAGGTATTCGACCTTATCACGCAATACACCCAGGAACCTGAGCCTGGACAGCATCGTGCCGTTGTCTTTGTCTTGCCGGCTGAGGACTTCGTACAGCTCGGATGAAAGCGTTGTGGCGCATGACCTCCGGCGGGCCACGCCTGGGGTGGATTACGACGTCGCTGTTTCGCTGGGAACGGCTTGCGCGCCTCTTTTTGGCTGGCGGTCGCTGGACGATGCAGTTGGGTACGCGCGCTCGCCGGTCATTGCGTTGGCTGGTCTGGGATGGCATGTTCGCGAATATCAGCGAATCAATCCTGGGCGCTTACCAATCCATTTACCTGTTAGAGTTGGGGGCCTCGCGCGCCGAAATCGGTGTGCTCAGTTCCCTGGCGAATCTGGCGTTGCCTGCCGCCATGTTCCCGGGCGGCAAGTTGGCTGCCAGAGCTCAGCACCTTAAACCATTGGTCATCGTACCGGCGATACTGGTACGGCTGTTGTTGCTGTTGCTGATTCTGGCGCCCCTGGTTTTTCCCGCAGGGCGCACCTTGATTGTGATTGCGATTGCGCTGATTGTGGCGCGCTCGCTGGTCGCTAATCTGATGTTGCCGGCCTGGACCACCATGATTAGTGACATCGTGCCGGGGCAGTGGCGGGGACGTTATTTCAGCAGCCGCAACATCCTGATGGGCGCTAGCGGCTTTCTGGGACTATTGCTGGTTGGGCAGCTCATTGACCGTACCACGGGAATCGGCGGCTACCAGCTGGCATTGGGTGTGGCTCTGTTGGCGGGGCTTGCCTCCATCTATGCTTTCTGGCATATCGAAGAGCCATCCCGCCCGGCGCTCGCCAAAGGCGAGCTGGCAGTCTTGCCGTTGCGGCAACTGCTCAAGGGGCAGGGGCGTTTTGTGGCGTATTGTGCCGTCGCCGCATTGTGGAACCTGACCGTGCAGATTTCTGGCCCGTTTTTCAATGTCTTTCTGGCCGAGGAGGTGCGTGCTTCTGCATCGGTTATCGCTTTGGCTTCCGCGGCTTCGACACTGGCTTCCTTACCAGGACAGCGTGTTTTTGGTCCGCTCAATGATCGCAAAGGCTCTGTGTGGGTACAACGCCTGACCGGCTTCTGGATTCCCGTCGTCCCCGCTCTGTGGGGTTGCATTACACAGCCATGGCAGGCTTTCCCGCTCCAGATTCTGGCGGGTTTCATGTGGGCTGGTTATAATCTGGCAGCCTTTAACTCGCTCCTGGAACTCACGCCTGCCGAGTCACGTCCGCGGTTTGTGGCTGTATATCAGGCTGTCGTGGGTGTCGGCATGGCTATGGGCGCGGCGCTTGGCGGTGTGCTGGCGCAAGCCTGGGGTTACCGTCCCATGTTTTGGATTTCTGGGGTGGGGCGTTTGGTGGTAGCGATGGCGTTCTCGGTATTAATTGTGGGAATCAACCCATTGGGCGGGCCGCGAGGGCGCACGCTGTGGCGTTCTCGGCAAGCTGCTGCCCCGAAGGATTTACCGGAACCTACCGACGAAGCCTGAGTCCGCTTTCAAAGGAGGGGGCGTTGGCGGGCGCAGCCTACCGGCGAAAGAACACCCTCAAAACTGCGTTTTTCGGCGCAAACCATGGGCCAGGGTGTATTTTCGGACAGATTCTTAGGATCGGGTGGTATCAAGGAGCATGAATATGAAGTCGGAGATGGAGCAGCGTGCCTATCATGGTGAGATTGATATTCAGGAAATGGGGCAGGCGCTGGCGGTGCAATTCAATCAGGGCGATACCCGCGCGCAGTGGATGCGTGGACAGGAGGGTCGCATCATCGTGCAGATTCAGGCGCGCCGTGTGGAAGCCAGCGACCCTCAGACCGCAGTGACGCTACATATCACCACCTCGCCCACTGGGGCGGTGGTTTCCATGGCGGAACAGCAGTGGTTGGGGGTTGCCGCCGATTTGGCTCGCACTGGCTTGAAAGCCTTGCTCAATCCCTGGTCATTGATCGCCGAGATTGACAACGTGGCGCGCAACGTTCGTGGTCTGCGGTTGCGTGAGGAGATTTGGAGCGCCGTTGAGATTTACTGCCGTAGCGTGGGGGCTGGCACCGGCGCCGCATCCATGTTGCAGCATGTCGTGTGCGTGTATTGTGGCACACCCAATGCTCTGGGCGAGACCAATTGCAAAGCCTGCGGGGCGCCACTGGCTGAAGCGCAACCCGTGATTTGCGGCCGTTGTGGTTTCATGAACGAGCCACGGGCTGACCGTTGCGCCAACTGCAAAGCGCCGCTATGAGGGAATGAATTGACCCATTTGGTCCTGATTCGTCACGGGCAGACCCACACCCCGCAAGACGCTTGGTTTCGCGGGCAGGTGGATGTCCCCCTGGATGAGGTGGGGTTGGCTCAAGCTGCCGCCACAGCCCAGCGGGTCATCGCCGCCTGGACGCCTCAGGCCATCTATAGCAGCCCCCTTATGCGCGCCAGGCAGACCGCCGAATTGATTGCCGAGCCGCTAGGACTCGTGGTACAGGTGCATGAAGGGCTTACCGACATCAATTATGGCGTATGGCAGGGCTTGCGAATGCACGAGGTTCGTGCGCGCTGGTTCAAGACGCTCATGGTCTGGAACTCGCATCCGCACCACGCCAGTATCCCCGGCGGCGAAACTTTGGCTATGGTGCGGACGCGGGTTCTGAAAGCGCTACAGGAAATTACCGCTGCCCATCCGCACGCTACAGTGATTGTGGTGGCTCATGCCGTGGTGAACCGTTTGATCATGTTACGCGCCCTGGGATGGACTTCCGAACGTTTCTGGGAATTGCAGCAGAAGAATTGTTCACTCTGTGTGGTGGAGATTGACGATCCCGGCGCTGATGCCTACCATGTGGCATTGATGAATGATGTATCACATCTGTGAGCGAAATTTTATTGGGGAGGAGTCGTGATGGATAGAAAAATTCGCGTGCTGATCGCTAAACCGGGCCTGGATGGACATGATCGTGGCGCTAAGGTGGTGGCGCGTGCTTTGCGGGATGCCGGGATGGAGGTCATCTATACCGGCTTGCGCCAGACCCCTGTTATGGTCGCCGAAGCAGCGCTTCAGGAAGACGTGGATGTTGTGGGCCTCTCGATCCTTTCGGGCGCGCACATGGCTCTGGTGCCCCGCATTTTAGAGGAGCTGCAAAAGCGTAATATCGGGGCCTTACCCGTCTTTGTCGGGGGCATTATTCCCGCGGATGACGTGCCCGCGCTCAAAGCGCTGGGCGTGGTTGAAGTTTTCGGTCCGGGCACCAACACGCAGTCGTTGGTGGGATTCATCCATCAGGTGGTAGAGGCTTAAGTGAAGCTGACCGATGCGGCTCTGGCTGGAGATCGGCGCGCGTTGGCGCGCTTGCTCACGTGGGTGGAGAATGGCACGCCGGAGGGGCGAGAAGCGCTGGCTACGCTATTCCCACGGACCGGGCGCGCGCACGTGATCGGCATTACCGGTTCTCCCGGCGCCGGGAAGAGCACCCTGGTCGGCAAACTCGCCAAAGAAATCCGCCAGCATGAGCCGCGTTTGGCGATTGTCGCCGTTGACCCTACCAGCCCCTTCTCCGGTGGCGCGTTGTTGGGTGACCGGTTACGCATGCAGGATTTGGTTGCCGATACCGGCGTCTTCATGCGGAGCATGGCTTCCCGGGGGCACCCGGGAGGCATTGCCCATGCCACTCGTGATGTGGTTTTGCTCCTCGATGCGATTGGCTTTCCCGTTATCCTGGTGGAAACCGTGGGCGCCGGACAGGCGCAGGTCGAGGTGGCGCGCATCGCGCACACGGTGGTCCTGGTCGAGGCGCCCGGGATGGGCGATGAAGTGCAGGCGCTCAAAGCTGGGCTAATGGAGATTGCGGACATCATCGTGGTCAACAAAGCCGACCGCCCCGAGGCGCGCCAGACCGTACGGGCTTTGCAGGCGGCAATTTTGGGTATCACTACCGCCGGGCATCATGGGCCCGCGGTCGAACAGCCGCTGGAGGTGGTTGCCGGTTGGGAGACGCCCATTTTGCAAACCGCCGCGGTAGATAATCAGGGTCTTACCGCATTGGTCGAGGCGATTGCCGCACACCGGCGTTACCTTGAGAGTAGCGGGCGTTGGGAATTGTTGTCGCGGCTGCACGCTCGCGCTGAGGTCGAGACCTGGTTGCAGCGTCACTTGATGCTGTTGCTGGAGGAAAAGGTGGGAGAGCAGCGTCTTGCTGCCGCAGTGGAGGCGGTGCTGCGTCGTGAGAAAGACCCTGCGACGGCGGCTCAGGAACTGTTGGCGCCGCTGTGGTCGCAGTAGATTATCGGGTAGGGGGAATTTATGCAGGAAGATTTCATTGATTTGCGCGTTTATGTAGATATACTGTTGCGTCGCCGGCGCGTGATTGTGTTGCTCGCGGCGCTCCTGGCTGGGGCGGCGCTCCTTTATTCATTGCTCTCTGCGCCGGTTTACCGGGCCAAGACCGGTCTGGTGGTGGCTCCGAAACGCGCCGATTTAAGCCTGACCACGGCGTTAGATCTGAGCGCTGAAGAATACCAACGGGTGGATTTGCGCACCCGCAACGCCGCGCTGGTGGAAATCGCCCGAAGCCTCGAAATCGCTCAGCGGGTGATGGAAAACCACCCTGATCTGGCATCCGCGCTTGAGGTGGAAACCCCTGGCGCGCTTGCCGCAAAGGTCGAAGTTAGCGGAAAAGACGATTGGATTTCCATTCAGGTCAGCGCCGGGAATCCCGACCTGGCGGCGCGTCTGGCTTCTGCCTGGGCGCAGGAGGCGGAGAAACGTATCAATACCCTCTATGCGCCAGATGCCGTGATCGAGAATAACCTGGGGCTGGAGTCACAATCCGCGCTGGAGACTTATCAGGAGACGCAGGTTGCCTTGGAGGATTTTTTGCGTCAGAGTCGGGTGGCTGAGATTCAGAGCCAGATTAAGAAACTGGAGACCTCTATTGATTGGTCTGCACTCGATTTGCAGTTAATGAATATTTACCAGCAGGAAGTGCTCTTAAACCAGCTGCTGCGTGATGCGGAGGCTTTGAAGCAGCAACTGCAGCGTGATGCCGGTTCATCCAGCAACAGTTGGGGCGTGGCAATGTCCTTTATCACGCTACAGACACAGACTTTTAGCGGACACCTGGTGGGATCATCTTACAGACAAAACCTTGCTGGCCTGTCAATGGACCTTACCTCGCGCGGCGTTAATCCTGGCACCTGGTACCTGGACCTTTCTGCCACACCGCCGCTGGTGACCGTCGCCGATGTCGAGTCGCTTATGCGCGTTCTTGAGGCCAAACTTGAGCAGGTTCAGGCAGAGCTGGCTACTCCCATAGCTGATAATGCGCTGACCCAGGCGCGTTCGGCGCAGATTAACGACTTGGCGCAAGAACTCACCCGGTTGCGGTTGGAGCTGGAGCAGGAAAATGCCCAATCGCGCCAGTTGGTCTCTGCCCGTGATGCAGCCTGGGATACTTACCAGGCGCTGATCAAAAAACTGCGTGAAGTACAGGTTGAAAGTGCCGTCACCAGTCAAGAGGTTCAGATAGCTTTTGAGTCTGTACCGCCTTCCAAACCCAGTGAGCCGAGATTGGTGATGAACGTCGGCTTCGGCTTGATTGCGGGTCTATTGCTCGGCGTGGTGTGGGCTTTGCTGCAAGGCTATGTTGGGAAAGCCTCGCTCATCCCTGCGCGGACGAAATTGGGGCGTTGGTTGCTGAACGCTTCTGGTTTGCCCAATTATCCGCCTCAGGCTGCGTCCTGAAATTCCCTGCTTCTCTTGACAATTTTCGAGACGCGGGTGTGATACGCTCACATCCGCGTCTCGAAAATACTATCGGGCGAGCGTGAAAATCTCAAACCAACCCGCCATGAATGTCTCACCTTCTCGCTTCCTCATTCTCGCGTTTTTCATGCGGCTATGCTGATTGATCAAAGGAGCTCCTCATGTACTACAACGGCAAATTGATTCGTTTGCGACCTCCCGAGGCAGACGATGTGCCGCTCTTTGTGCGTTGGCTCTCGAATCCAGAGCTGCGTTATTACGTCACCATCCGCTATATCTCGGAAGCTCTGGAGCGTCAGTGGTTTGAGGGATTGGTGCCTACTACTGGTGGCGCCGCTCCCGACCGGTTGCACTTCGTCATCGAGACCCTGGAGGGGGCGCAGTCGATTGGCGTGGTGGGGTTGGATGGCATCAATTGGCGGGACCGTAACGCTGAATTCGGCATCATCGTGGGTGAACCGGATTTCTGGGGTAAGGGCTTCGGCTCCGATGCGTTGCGTGCCATTCTGGACGTCGGTTTCTGCTGGTTCAACCTGCACCGCATCTTTTTATACGTGGTAGCTGAGAACACGCGCGCCATTCGCGCCTATGAAAAATGTGGCTTCCAACACGAAGGGCGCTTGCGTGAGGCTGTCTTCATTGATGGCGCCTATCACGACCTCTTGCTGATGAGCATCCTGGCGCCGGAGTTCATCAAAACGCCCTGAGTCTGTAGTGTATCGGACAAACCTCTAGCGCCCAAGACGCCTGCCCCGCAGAGGGTGTACCTATCTCACTTCTGACTTCCAGAAAAATGTTTGTGGGCGCACGCAGTGCGCCCACAAACATAAAAGAAACCCTCTTCGCCTGCTTGCAGAACCGCCTCTGGTCTCACCCAACCATCTATTGCACACCCTGGATTTGTGAACTCTATTTCCACATAACGTTTTCCAATGCCGCCCCGGCGGCATTGGAAAACACCTGTTCTACGCCCTCACAAAATAGGAACAGGCCAATCCACCTCACTAGACTCCATCCCCAGAATATCCCGAACGCGCTGTGTTAGTTTCGAGAACTCAAACGGCTTGGTCATCAGCGCCGCCATATCCCCAACTTTCTTGTCTATATCCGGTTCAGAATAGCGATCCTTGACCGTAAGAATGATGACGGGGATGTATTTCAATGCCTCATCTTCCTGCAAATGCTTGAGCACTTCCCAGCCATTCATATCTGGCATCATCAGGTCGAGCAGGATTAAATCTGGATGCTCGCTAGCCGCCTTTTGTACGCCATCAACACCTCCCAGAGCGGTGATGCATTCAAACCCATCACGTTCAAGGATGATTTTCAGCAATTCCAGGATGTCGCCTTCATCTTCAATGCACAGGACTCTGGGCCGCGGGTTTTCACTCATGGATATCTCCTCTAATACTCACAGAAGCTATTGAAGTACAGCTTAAATGTAGTTTTCAGCTATTCAGAAAGCCGCTAAAGCGGCAGAGAAAGAAGTGTTTTGCAGTGGCACGCAGCGTCGCCGCAAAAACACCTGAAAAAAGCAGTTTTAGCGTAACTTCACGTTTTCCTGACGGTTTACGTAGAGGTCTTGCCATGTCTGGGCTGTGGGCCAGGGGAGGGTCTGGAAAAGTTCTACACCCTCGTGAATCAATGGTATCGGACGGTGGACCAATCCCATTTGCATGAGCGCCTGACTCACCTCTCCCTGGGCTTGCGGGGGGCAGACCAGCATCAATGTCCCTGTATTCTCTTCGTCTGGCGAGATCACCCCTCCCCAGGCGCCCAGCGAGCGTGCCAGGCGATAACCACGTTCCAGAGGCGTGGTTGGAGCCAGGCGTGTGCTCGGGTTGATCAAACGGGCGCGGTGCAGCAACTCTCCATACTCTTTCAGGTCTCCCCGTTCTAGAGCGGTTTGAATGGCTGTATTGATCTGCTGAAGTTTATGGGAGGCATCGTTGGCTTGCAGTTCATCTGTTGCCAACTCCTTGCTATTCGAAGCGCCGCCCAAATCTGGGCTAAGAAACAACATCAGATTGGCTTCGAGTTCTGCTTCGGTGGACGCGGGAAGGGCGAAAGGCTCAACATTGATACGGTTGCGCGTCTTGCGCACCAGATTCAAACCGCCCAGAGCAATAGCGTAGGTATCTTCCTTGTTTACGCCCAGGCTTCCTTGCGGGGTTTCGATATTGCCTGCAAGGTCTGCGACCTCTGCTGCCCCCAGGTCCAGGCCACTCCAAAAAGCCAACCCTTTGATGACTGCCGTTGCTACCGCATTCGGACTGCCCAGGCCCACATGTGGCGGCATCTGCGAAGCCAGGGATACCGTGATTCCGTCACAGAGGTTGAGATAACAAATAGCGGCTTTCGCAACGCCTAAAGCCGCATCTATTTCACAGGATTCGCATGACAGTAGCTCAAAAGCCTCGCCATGATCAGAAGAAATAACCCGAATACCTTTAGTTGGTCCTGGTGTGATAAGCGAGTAGGTGTGATAACCGATAGTCGCCATGATAAGTGCACTATCCTGGCGTTCCAGATAGTGCGCCCCAAGGCTACCCTCGCCGCTCAGCACCAGGCGTAAGGGTGCACGCGTGACCAATAACACCGCTAACCTCCCATTTTTGGGGGCCCATTTGGGCTTACCGCTGTATTTCAGCCGATATGCCTATGCGCTGCAAATCACCCGTCTACAACTGAGACAGGGTTGAATAATTACCTTCCCCTCATTTTAGAGAAAATTGGTGATTATTCGAGTTATTAAAACTTTGGAAATTCTTAAAATCGCGGCGAAAATGCCGCAAAAAGTGCTTTGGGGTGATGGATGACAGCCTGCCATCACAAAACACTCAAAACGACATATCCGTAGCCAACCATTGGGTGCATTTCACCTTTAGGGCAAAAAGAAGACGATTATCACGCAAACACCTTTCTTTTGATTGATTTTTGGCGGCGGGGGCTTTGCCCCGCCGCCAAAAATCAATCTTATTCTACGCCCGTAGGGGCGTTTGAGATCGTCGCCCCCATTCTGAAACGCACTCCAACCGTTGGGTGCGTTTCAACTTGGGGGAAAAAGCGAGCCGATTATCATGCAAATGCCTTTCTCTGAGTGATTTTTCGCAGCGGGTAAAGCCCCGCTGCGAAAAATCACCTTTTTATGCCCCCCTATGGGGGCTCCCGTAGGGGCGCTTGAGATTGTCGCCCCAGATTTGAAACGCACCCCAACCGTTCGGGTATACGACAGAATGTTGGAGAAAATAAGATCGCCATCTTGTAAACGACCTTCATCAGCGATCAACTCTCTGCGTCTTCTTTCTGCAGGAGTGATTTTCGTGGTGAGGGCGCAGCCCTCACCACGAAAATCACAAAAAGAACCACCCTCTGCGCCTCTTCAG
>JAFGFB010000134.1 GCA_016931315.1 Anaerolineae bacterium | reverse complement strand
CCCATGTAGCTCAGCAGGTAGAGCACTTTCTTGGTAAGAAAGGGGTCCTCGGTTCGAATCCGAGCATGGGCTCAGAGAAAGTGCTCTTTCTCGATATTGAAACTTGAGGCAATGCGCAATGGCAAAGAAATCAAAAGCAATACGATTGGTGGTTACACTGGCTTGCACAGAGTGCAAGGAACAAAATTACACCACGCAGAAGAACCGGCGCAATGATCCGGGACGGATGGAAATCAACAAGTACTGTCCACGGTGCCGTCGTCATACGCAGCATCGTGAGACCAAGTAAGTTCGAAGTAGGCGAGTAGCTCAACTGGCAGAGCAACGGTCTCCAAAACCGTAGGCTGCGGGTTCGATTCCTGCCTCGCCTGCCTGATTTGTACTTCAAGACACCGTCGCCAGTGGGACGGTGTCTTGAAATGTCAGGACAAGTATGGAGGGACGCATGACGGACCAGGAGAAAAAGGTCAAGAAAGAGACGCCGAAAAAGGAGAACCCCATTATGGAGTATCTCCGCGATACGCGTTCAGAGTTGAAAAAGGTCAATTGGCCCGATCGTCAGGAAACAGTAAATCTGACCAAGATTGTGCTGGCATTTACCTTTGGCATGGCGCTCTTCTTGGGTTTGCTGGATCTGGTCTTTGTGCGCATGCTCGGAGGCATCGTGACGCAAAACCTCTGGGCATACATCATTACAGCCGTTGTCTTGGGCGCTATTGCGGCCGCGGCAGTGCTAATCAAGCGGAATGAAGGGGCATAGTCAGCGCCTTTCAGTTGACGCTTTTTAGGGGCATGTGAATGGATCAGGATTTCCCGATTAAAGATGAGCAGCTTTCAAATCTCGAAAACGAAGATAGCGACGATACTTTCGAATCTATCGACAATTTCGAGGATGGCGAACTGCCCACTGAAAGCCTGTTAGCACGATTCGGTCTAGGTTCTGCTGGAGAAGCAGAGAGCCTGGACGATTTTGTGTTTCCGCTGCTGGAGGCTGAGGAAGGCGAAAATGCGCCCGAGTCGTCTGCGGATCAGGTGAGCGAGGCAAGTCCTGAGCCAGAGAGCGAGGAGGAGGAAGCCCCCATCGAGATGCTGCCCCCGGCGCCCGGTTCAGGCGAGTTATTGCCTGATCCCTTCGCCGAGCGCGATGAAGAGCAACCGGTTGTTGACGAACGCGCCTGGTATATTATCCATTGCTACTCCGGCTACGAGCAAAAAGTCAAGTACAACCTCGAGCAACGCATTGAGTCTATGGGGATGCAGGACTTCATCTTCCAGGTAGTGGTGCCCACCGTCGAAGAGATTGAGATCAAAGACGGCAAGCGGCGCACCGTGGAACGCTGTTTGTATCCCGGCTATATCATGGTGCAAATGGCGCTCAGCGATGATTCCTGGTATGTCGTGCGGAATACACCCGGAGTAACAGGTTTCGTTGGCATGGGCAATGCCCCAGTACCCTTGCGCACTGAGCAAGTGCAAAATATCCTTCGGCGGATGGAAGCTGCGGCACCACAGGTGCGGGCGACCTTCAAACCGGGGCAAAAAGTGCGCATCATTGAGGGTCCCTTTGCGGATTTTATCGGTGCCGTGGATGAGATTGATGAAGAGCGCGCCAAAGTACGGGTGCTTGTCTCTTTCTTCGGCCGCGAGACACCGGTGGAATTAGATTTCTTGCAGGTGGAAAAGGTTTAGGTTAAGCGCCTGGGGATACACCCCCCAGAAATGTAGGGAGTCAGGTAGATGGCAAAAAAGAAGCAAGTAAAAGCAGTGGTGAAGCTGCAAATTCAGGCCGGTAAGGCCAATCCCGCGCCCCCCATTGGTCCAGCGTTGGCGCAGCACGGTATCAACTTGATGGCGTTCTGCAAAGAGTACAACGCTCGCACCACCAGCATGATGGGGAGCGTGGTCCCAGCTGAAATCACGATCTTCAAAGATGGATCATTCAGCTTCGTGTTGAGGACGCCGCCCACCCCCGACCTGCTGCGCAAAGCAGCGGGAGTCCCCCGGGGTTCCGACGAACCGAATCGCAACAAGGTCGGACGCATCACCAAAAAGCAGTTGCGCGATATTGCCGAGCAGAAGATGCAGGATCTCAATGCGAACGACGTGGAAGCGGCTGAGAAAATGATTGCGGGCACAGCTCGCAGCATGGGTATTGTGGTCGAAGGTTAAGATCACACAGCCCCCAGTGGAAGGGTGAAATCCCGCTATTACCACGAGGAGTGTCGTAATGACAAGACGAGGAAAAAAATACCTGGATGTAGTGCAAAAAGTAGAACTGATGAAGTTCTACAGCCCGGAAGAGGCGCTGCGGTTAGCGAAGGAAGTCAGCTACGCCAAGTTCGATGCAACTATCGAGTTGCACTTGCGGATGGGTCTAGACCCCCGGCGTGCGGATCAACAAATTCGCGGCGTGGTGGGTCTTCCCAATGGCTTGGGCAAGCAGGTGCGGGTGTTGGTATTTGTGATGCCCGACATGGTGCAACAAGCCAAGGATGCGGGCGTTGATTTTGTCATCAGCGATGATGATGGCATCAAGCAAATCATGGATGGCTGGACAGAGTTCGATGTCGCCATCGCCGTACCCCAGATGATGCCCAAAGTCGGTAAATTGGGACGCGTACTGGGACGCCGCGGCCTCATGCCGAACCCCAAGACGGGAACCGTCGTGCAACCCGAGGACCTTCCGCGCGCGGTCAAAGATGCCAAGGCTGGACGCGTAGAATACCGTCTAGATCGTTCTGGCAACATTCACTTGCCCATTGGTAAAGCCAGCTTCACCACGGAACAGCTTCTGGGCAACCTGTCAGCAATCATGGAAACTATCCGGCGCGTCAAGCCATCTGGCGCAAAGGGTACCTATGTACGCCGCATAACTGTCACTCCAACCATGGGCCCCGGCATCAAGATTGATGCAACCGCGGCTCTGGCATTGGAGAGTTCACTCTAGCACAAAGGTGTTGGGGGGAGACACCCCCTGTCTTTCGAGACAACAGTGTCTACCGAAGACAGCAGGTGCGCCCAGGCGCTTAATGTCCTGCCGAGGTAAGACCAGTCGAGTTTCTCGCCTTGAAGTGAGAAGGCTGGGTCCTTACGTCGGCAGACGGAGGACCCAGTTTTTTGTGATGGTTTTGGGTGGGCTTTTCAGCCGGTAGCAATCGTCATTGAAGCATATCCGGCAGATCAGTCCCTGATTAATTCCGGTATATCCGGGTGAGGAGGTGAGAAGGGTTGGCTATTTCACGCACGCGAAAAGAAGAGCTGTACCAGGAGTACACCGAGCAGTATCAGAAGAGCAACGGCATCATGCTGGCGCACTATCGAAATCTAACCGTGGCGCAGATGCAAGCCATGCGTCGTCGCGCTCGGGAGCAAGGCGGACAGATCTTCGTGGTCAAGAATACGCTTCTGCGGAATATTCTGGAGGAGCATGGCGTCAAAGTGCTCACGGATATCATGACCGGACCCACCCTGGCAGTTTTCTGCTATCAGGGTATTCAGCCACTTTCCAAGCTGTTCAACGAATTCGCGAAAGATTTCGAAGAGGGACAGTTCGTAGTTCGAGGCGCAGTTTTGGAAGGGCGCATGTATAACGCCGGAGAGGCTGTACGTCTGGCGGATATGCCTAGCCGTGAGCAATTGTTGGCACAGGTTCTGGGAACTATCAACGCCCCGGCCAGTCAAATGGTGGGAGTGGTTGCCAGTGGTGTGCGCCAGATTCTCAACGTCTTACAGGCGTATGTGGACAAGTTGGAAGGCGGCGCGCCCGCCGAAGCGGCAGCTTAGTCTGCCAGTCTATGTTAAAAACCAAAGATCAATCAATCTAGTAAGAGAGGTGTAAGGTAAAATGGCTAATCTGCAAAATCTGGTCGAGGAAATTAGCGCTCTGTCGTTGATGGAAGCTGCCGAGCTCGTGAAAATGCTCGAGGAAAAGCTGGGTGTCAGCGCAGCCGCGCCCGTGGCAATGATGGGTGTCATGCCCACCGCTGCCGCCGCCGCCGAGGTCGAGGAAGTCGAAGAGCAGACCGAGTTCACCGTCGTGCTCAAGGACTTCGGCCCCAAGAAGATTGAGGTCATCAAGGTCATCCGTCAGCTCACCAACCTGGGCCTGAAGGAAGCCAAGGAACTGGTCGAAAGCGCCCCCACCAACGTCATGGAAGCCGTGGCGAAGGAAGTGGCGGAAGACGCCAAGGCGAAACTCGCCGAGGTCGGCGCAGTCGTCGAGCTCAAGTAATTCGCCGTGCGGTTTCGCACCCAAAAGCCCCACCCGACCCCCGGGTGGGGCTATGTTGTTATTGGCGTTTGGCTTACTTCATGTTATACTAAGCAATTATGCAGATAGGTTCCTGGTTTATCCCAGAATACACGCTGCGTATCTTAAGCGGAATGCTTCCCGGGGTTGTATGGGTGTGGTATACCGGACGGCAGCAAAGTATTCCCCACCGACAGATAGGGCTCCTGTTATGGGCAACGCTAATTGGGGCAATCCTGGGAGGGCGTCTGGGATACGTGGCACAGAACGCTGCGTATTTCGCGCAGAAGCCCGTTGATGCTATCATGCTTTGGCGCATCGGAGGATTGAACGGACCTGGAGCATGGATCGGCGGGCTGGCAGCTGCGCTGTTCTATGCCTGGCGTATGCACGCTTCGGCATGCCAAATTCTGGAACACTTGGCGCCCCTGGCGCTATGGCTTTCCGCCGGTGCATGGTGGGCGTGTAGCGATGCGGGTTGCGCCTGGGGGCGCGAAGTGACTGGTGCGATCGAACCCTGGCAGCGGTGGCTGATACGGGAGTTGCCCGACCTTTATCACACCTTTGCACCACGCTACGCGGTGCAATTGCTAGCCGCAGGGTGCGCGTTGGGACTTGCAGGCGTGCTGGCACTCTGGAAAGGGCACAACCTCGCAATCATCGCCCTGTATCTGGCTGGAATATCGGTGCTGACTCTGTTACGCGCCGATCCCGTGTTTTTAGTGGGGAAACTGCGCCTGGACACGCTACTGTATGGAGCACTGGCATTGGGCGGAGGGCTCCTGGCAATACCTGGCTTTCAGAGAATTCGGAGATAACGTATGAGTGAATCAATCGTGGAACCTCAACCAACAGAAGAACAACAGGTTGTCGAACAACTTACAGCAGCCATCAAACCGTTGATGCAGCTCACGACGGTGCGGATAGCCCGGGGCGGTGACAAACCCGCGGTGGAATTCGTGGGAGAGGTCTACAATCCTGAAGATGAGGCGACCTTTCAAAGCCTGCTGGCGGAATTTGAAACCCTGGGATACCTGCCCTTTTTGACCAAACGAAAAGATGTGCATGTGCTGCAAGCGCTGCCCCATGTGATAGACCGGCGAACCGGCAAGCCATGGGTCAATGTGCTGCTCTTCATCCTCACCGCACTATCCGTCGTGTACATCGGCGCTCTACAGCAAGGCGCCGATATCAAGGCAGATTGGCGCACTCTGGCGTTGGGGCTGCCGCACGCGGTAACGCTACTGAGCATTCTGACCGTCCATGAATTCAGCCACTACCTGGCAGCGCGGCGCTATGGGGCGCCCGTAAGCCTTCCGTATTTCGCCCCTATTCCCGTACCGCCCTTGGGAACGATGGGCGCAGTGATTGTACAGAAAAGCCCCCTACTCAATCGTAAAGCGATATTTGATTTGGGAATATCAGGCCCTTTGGGAGGCCTGATGGTCGCAATTCCCTTATTGATTCTGGGGCTGTTATTCTCCAAAGTTGAGCCACTACCCACCGGAAATTACACCATGGAAGGCAACTCCATCTTTTACTACGGCATAAAATGGATCATCTTTGGGCAACCCCTGCCCTCTAACGGGATGGATGTGATGCTGCATCCTATCGCCTTTGCAGCATGGGCCGGGCTTTTGGTAACAGGGCTGAACCTGCTCCCGGTAGGACAATACGATGGCGGGCATATTGCGTACGCGATGTGGGGCTCCAAAACCGGGTTGGTGGCGCGCGGTGTGGTGATAGCGATGTTTACCTGGGCAGCAATCTTGCTACTCACAGGGCATGATATTGGCATGACCTGGGCGATCCTAGGCTTTTTGGGGCTCAGAATGGGCCTGCAACACCCAGCGCCGCTCGATGACGTGACGCCACTAGGACCTGCCCGCCAACGCATTGGGTGGGCTGTGGTCGTGCTGCTCATCCTCATTTTGGTGCCCATCCCGCTCACCATAGTGCAGCAAATACCATGACGCTTATTGGAATTGATGCCAGTCGTGCCAGCAGCACTGCGCCGACAGGCACAGAGAGCTACTCTTATCATCTAATCCGTGCGCTGTTACCACTATTAGGAAAATATGAGAGCGTGCGACTCTACTGCCGTGAACAGCCCACGGCAGAAGCCTTTCCGGGCGCAGAACTGCGCGTGATTCCCTTCCCCAGGCTGTGGACACATATACGCCTTTCCTGGGAAATGTTGCGCGATCCACCCAAGGTGCTGTTTGTACCAGCACATGTTTTGCCGCCCATTCACCCGCGTCGCACCCTGGTCACCGTCCACGACCTGGGATACCGCAGCTTTCCCGAGGCGCACCCTTGGAGCCAACGGCTGTACCTTGAAGCCAGCACTCGCTGGAATGCGCGCGTGTCTTCGCACATTCTGGCAGATTCAATGGCGACCCGCCAGGCGCTCGTGGAGAGTTATGGCATCTCACCTGATAAAATCACTGTGGTCTATCCGGGATATGAAACAGATTTACACCGTATCGAAGACCCGGAAACCCTGGCGCAAGTACACATGCGGTACGGACTGGACCGCCCCTACATCTTGTTTCTGGGGCGGATACAACCGCGCAAGAACCTGGCGCGTCTGATTGCCGCTTTTGGGAATGTGCTGAAACGCCACCCCGAGCTCTTGTTGGTCCTTGCCGGCCCCCCCGGCTGGTTTGCGGAGACCATCCGCACCAGAGCGCGAGAGCTGGGATTGGAAAGACATGTTGTTTTTCCGGGCTATATTGCAATGGAGGACAAAGCGGCGCTGCTTTCTGGCGCGCGCCTCTTTGCATTTCCGTCGCTGTATGAAGGCTTTGGTTTCCCAGTGTTGGAAGCTCAGGCCTGCGGTGTGCCGGTGCTTACCGCAACGACCTCAAGCCTGCCCGAAGTAGCGGGCGAAGGCGCGCTCCTGGTTGACCCACTGGATACGGAAGCCATTGAGGCGGGATTATCACGCTTGCTCGAAGAACCGGCTTTGCGGCAGACTTTGATTGCACACGGCACACGGAACCTGGTGCGTTTCTCGTGGGAGCAAGCCGCACAACAGACAGCAGCAATTCTACGGCAGCTGGCAACCTGAAATAACCCGTTTAGGTTATCCAAACCCCAATATCCCAAAATTATCCCAAATATTTGGGATAATTTTGGTAAAGCAACACGGTATGGCTAACCACCCGTTCTGTCTGGCTCAAATGAACCTGTGGCATCTTCACACTCCAGAATCAGTAGTGAGCCGAGCGACTTAGCGCATAATGTAGTACGTGCCACGTTTGGCGCCAACTTTGAGCAATACGCTGCGCTCCACCAAATCTGCCAGGTCCAACCGCAAGGTCTCCGGCGTGACATCCGGGCAGAGTTCCTGATAATCACGATTGGTAATCCGCCCATGGCGTTGGATGAAAGCCAATGCCTTAGCCTGCCGTTCATTGGTCGAAAGCCGTGGCCCGGATTGCGGCGCACGGTCCACCACATTGTAAAAAACCACCGTAAAGGAAGAAGCCGTATCACGGAATGTGGGCAGGGGATGCCCGGCGTTGACCATTTCGTCAATCATCAAATCAACCCCTAAACCGAGCTCTTCAATGTAACGCCATTGGAACAAGCCGTTGACAATGCGCGGGTTACGCGAGAAATGCTCGTCCACAATGTTATCTACGGTAATGAAACCGGGCAGACCGCCAGGACTTGATATCTCAAGCCGGTCAACAAAAATGCGCACATCAATATTACGACCGTGAGCCCGGTAATCCCGGTGAGCAACCGCATTGACCAGAGCCTCGCGGATAGCGGTGGGGGGATAGAGCCATTTCTCCTCACGTTGCAGCGAACGCACCACAGCGCCACGCCGCATTTCCTCCTGTAAAATCCCCCAGGTGCGTTGAATAATCTGCGGCAGCGCCCCATTAATCTCCTCACGACGCCCATAACCCGCTTCGCCGCTCTCACGACGCAAATCGGTTCCCTCAAAACGCACAAGAGTAAGCCCACTTCGAGGAATGAAACTCTGTGGATTGCGCCCAAAAAGCAGCAAACCGGCAACAGTAGGCAAGCGCTCTGCCGTGAGCCAACCCATCTCAATAAGAAAACTTTCCAAGGGGAGAGGCAGTAAGCGCCCCTGGCGTTCTTCCCACTTGGCGCGGAATTCCTCCAGCAGTTGGTCGTCAAGGTCGGCGCGGGTAGCGCCAGCCACAGATTCAGCTTCGTAATCCCCTACGGAGCGCGTGTTGGCAAGTTGACTTAGCTGTTCACCGTAAAGAGGGCGATTTTCGGTACCCGCTCTCACCAATACCCGCCCATCACGCAGTGTGTGCAAGTCCGGGCTCCGGCGAATCCGCCCCACAAAGACAAATTCGCCACTCCGCTCGCTCTGCTGCCACTCCACGAGTACCGGTGGGCGGCAAAACGCCTCAGCTTGCTGGAATAGCCCATTGATTTCGTCAGGATAAATATCACCTGTAGGTTGTCCGTCTTCGGTCAAACCGATGTATACCGTACCGCCATCGGCATTAGCAAAAGCGACCAAAGTCTCCGCAAGTTGTTCCGGGTCAGCATCAGGCAGCAGTGCGACCAGCTGGTTGGAACTTAGTTTGTCAGTCAAGGGCATCGGTCATCCTCCTTGGTAAG
Source organism: Anaerolineae bacterium (assembly GCA_016931315.1). GTDB lineage: Bacteria > Chloroflexota > Anaerolineae > B4-G1 > SLSP01 > JAAZNO01. The sequence continues at coordinate 16,246 of JAFGFB010000134.1, read as the reverse complement.
AATACAAATGCCCGCAATGATGCCAAAAATCAAAGCGTCAGCCCAAACAATGGCTGCGAACCGCAAGTAAGGGCTTAAGTCGTAGCCCCGTTTCCGGGCGCAGGTGTGCTGTTGGTATCAGATACACCTTCCGGCAAGCGCGCGATCGAGGCAACTTGATCCCCTTCTTTGAGATCAATCAACTGCACGCCACGAGAATAGCGCCCCATCTGCGGGATATAAGCCACACGGGTGCGAATGACAAGGCCATTCTGGGAGATGAGCGTGATTTCATCCCCGGCCTGCACAACTCGAGCCGCTGTCACCGGACCGGTCTTAGCGTTGATGCTGTAGGCGCGCACGCCCTTGCCACCGCGGCCTTGAGCGGAGAACTCCTCCAGCGCAGTGCGGCGTCCATAGCCGTTTTCGGAGGCGATGAAGAGGTCCCCGCCAGCCTCAACAACTTCCATGCTAGTGATGCTATCCCCGGCGCTTAATCGCATGCTCGTCACACCCCGGGCAGTGCGCCCCATCGGGCGGACCTCGGTTTCGCTGAAGCGGATGCCCTGCCCCTGCTCAGTAATCAAGATGACATCATCCTGTCCACGCGTGAGTCGCACCCAACCAAGGACATCATTATCCTCCAGGTTGATGGCGATCAGCCCACTCGGGCGAACTGAGACGAATTCACTCAGTGAAACACGTTTAATCCAACCCTTACGTGTGACCATCATGAGGAAATGCCGCTCATCAAACTCGCTGACGGCGACCACAGCCGTAACCCGCTCAGAAGCATCAAGCGCTAAAATGCCCGCGATAAGCGAGCCTTTCGCCGTGCGGTCAGCTTGAGGAATCTGGTACACACGCTCCTGATAGACTTTACCATGATCGGTAAAGAAGAGCAGCGTGTCGAGCGTATCAGCAGAAAGCATGTAGACGATCGCATCCTCATCACGCGTTGTCATTCCAATGACACCGCGTCCGCCCCGACCTTGAGCCTTGTAAACCTTCGTCGGCACACGCTTGATATAGCCGCGCTGGGTGATGGGGATCAGCACCTGCTCTTCAGTAACGAAATCCTCTTCATCGAAATCTGCGCCTGCGTGAAATTCGATAGTCGTGCGGCGCGCATCCGCGTAGTTCTCCTGAATAGCAAGCAATTCTTCGCGGATGACGCTGCGTTGCCGCAGGGGAGAGTTCAACAAGTCCTCCAGGTAGGCTATCTGCTTGAGCAATTCCGTATATTCATCCAACAATTTCTGGCGTTCGAGCCCGGTAAGCCGGCGTAAGGGCATATCGAGGATTGCCTGAGCCTGCACCTCAGAAAGCTCAAAGCGCTCGATAAGACGTGTACGGGCGGTTTCCACGTCGGGGGATTCCCGAATCGTGCGAATCACCTCATCAAGATGATCCAGAGCGATCAGTAGCCCTTCGAGAATATGCGCGCGGGCGCGAGCCTGGCGCAATTCAAACTCTGCACGGCGCACAACAATCTCGATGCGGTGCTCAAGGAAGATTAACAACATACGTTTGAGCGGGAGGATTCGTGGCTCACTGTTGACCAGCGCTAACAGCTGAATGCCAAAGGTGGATTGCAGCGGTGTGAACTTAAACAGACGATTCAACGCCTTCTGTGGCTGCGAATCACGCTTGAGCTCCACAATGATCCGCATTCCACGCTTATCAGATTCATCGCGCAGGTCGCTAATTTCCTCCAGCCTGCCACTGCGTACCAGCTCCGCGATTCTTTCGATCAAGCCGGATTTATTGACCTGATACGGGATCTCACTAATCACAATACGGAAACGATCTCCGCGCATTTCTTCAATCTCAGCCCTGGCGCGGACAACGACTTTGCCCCGTCCGGTGGCATAGGCCTGGACAATTGACTCACGGCCCATGATAATGCCACCTGTAGGGAAGTCCGGTCCCTTGATGAACTCCATGAGCTCTTCGACGCCCACTTCATCCCGGCGGTCCCAATTATCCAGCAGATGAATGAGCGCGGCGATAGTTTCCGCAAGATTATGGGGAGGGATACTTGTGGCCATACCCACGGCAATACCCGAGGAACCATTGATCAACAGATTGGGTAGTTTGGACGGCAATACCAGCGGCTCTTTCAGCGTGCTGTCGAAATTATCAGTCCAGTCCACCGTTTCCTTATCAATATCCGTAAGGATATCCAATGCCAGTTTGGCCAGGCGCGCCTCGGTATAACGCATGGCAGCAGGAGAATCCCCATCAATCGAGCCGAAGTTGCCCTGCCCATCCACCAACAAGTAGCGCATGGAAAAATCCTGCGCCATACGCGCCATGGCTTCGTAAACAGCCGAATCCCCATGGGGATGGTACTTACCCAATACCTCACCGACGATGCGGGCGGATTTCTTGTAGGGGGTTCCAGGGCGCATTCCCATATCATACATGGCGTAGAGAATGCGCCGTTGTACGGGCTTCAAACCATCACGGGCATCCGGCAAGGCGCGCGCCACAATAACGCTCATGGCGTAATCGAGATACGAAGAGCGCATCTCGTGATTAATATCTACTGTGCGGATGGTCCCGGCAGTATTCGGCACTGCAATGGAGTTCTGGTCTTCCAAGGTACATTTTCCTCCGACGGGGGCTGCAAGTTCAGAGCTCATATTATACCCCAAAGAGCCGGAAGAGCGAATTCAGACCAGGGTAGGGGTGCGTTTCAAAATGGGGGCGAAAATCTCAGGCGTCCCTACGGGACGCAGTGAAAAATCAATCAAAGGGAAGGCGTTTGCATGATAGTCGTCTTGCTTTTGCCCCAAAACTGAAACGCACCCCAGGGTAGAGGACAGATTTTTGGGAAAAATTGGAAGAGACTGTACAAACAGACGGAGAGGGTCTTTTCTGTATTTTGGGCGCGTGCGAAGCGCGTCCCCAAAATACTCTTCATCGGGAAGAGCCAGATGTTCATATTTAGCTTGAATTTGCCTATTGACGAGGCACATCCGGTGTGTTAAAATACAGTTCGTCCGAACTTGAGGACATGCTCATGGCGTCGGACCGTAAGCAAAGTGATTTTATGGGTGAGATTATTCTTTATGTATCCTGATAGCGAAATTCTTTTTCCCCCGCGGTGCATTTCTCAACTGCGCGACCTGCGTGGGCCTAAATGGCAACATCTGGTTGAACGCGTGCTCTGCCTTCCCCTCAATCATGAAGAAGTGCTGGGCTTTGGTCTGTTAATGATCAAACTTGGCAGCTGTCTGACATGTGACCTTGACAGTTATCGCGCATCATTAGGCTGTTGTACCTGTGCTCGCCGCACCATCAGTGGCTTCAAGGGCGACGATGAAGAACTTCTCGACCGGTATGAAAAAGCGCTCGCAGAGGTACGCGCTTACCTTGCGAAAGGGGGCTTGCCCCAACCGGTGGAATTGATGCTAGCGGAGCAAGTTCCCAGCACACCGAAAGGACAATGATCCATGCGCCGTTATAGGCGTTGGCTGGCGGGCTTTTTTGCGATCGCCGCACTGCTGGGTGCGGCGATCGTGTTCCTGCCATGGCGCGCCTGGTTGTATACGGTTACCGGCGAAGAAGCACTTCTCTCGCAGCTGCGCGGTGGCGTGCAATGGGCCTTTAACTGGACACGCCCCCTGCCCCACACCGCGAATGACATCCCCATCGCACACACAGAGATAGCGCCCTTTGGCATCAACACCTTTTTGAATCTTGAGGTTGAGCCGGAGAAACGCGAGCGTTCACTCCAGATGATCTCTGAGGCAGGTTTTCAGTGGATTCGACAGGAGTTTACCTGGGAAGATATCGAGATTCATGGCAAGGGAGACTTCGAGGATCGTCGCCATGAGCCTTATCGCTCAGCGTGGGAAAAATACGATCAGATCGTGGATCTGGCAGAAGCGTATAACCTGAGCATCATCGCACGACTGAGCAATCCCCCGGCATGGTCACGGGCAGCCGGAGATGAGGGCGGCACGTATGCTCCGCCCGACAATTTCGACGACTACGCCGATTTCGCCGAAACGGTCGTAAGGCGCTACAAAGGCCGTATCCATTACTACCAGCTGTGGAATGAGCCGAACATCTACCCCGAATGGGGCAATCAGCCCGTGGACCCGGTCGCCTACACCCACCTGCTCTGCAACGCGTATTCCCGCATCAAAGCCGTAGACCCTGAAGCCGTGGTCATCAGCGGCGCGCTGGCGCCCACCGACCAGCTGGGCACATTAACCCCCAATGGCAGCAACAATCTCATGGATAGCATCTTTCTGCAACGGATGTACGATGCCGGGGCAAAGGATTGCTTCGATGTGATGGCGATTAACGATTACATGCTGTGGTCGGGACCGGGTGACCGCCGCATGCGCCCACAGGTGATCAACTTCTCACGTCCTCAATGGATTCGGGATATCATGGTCAGCAACGGCGACGCCGCCAAACCTATCTGGCTCACGGAGATGAACAGCAATACGGTCCCTGAAGGCTTGCCCACCAATTATGGACGGGTGACAGAGGAGCAACAAGCCCGCTATGCGGTCCAGGCTTTCGAGCGTATCCAACGTGAATGGCCCTGGTTGGGCATGGTCAATGTATGGTTCTTCAAGCGCCCCAGCGACCTGGAGCAAGATCAAGCATGGTATTACTTCCGGCTTGTGGAGTCAGATTTCACGCCGCTACCGGTTTACTCGGCACTTAAGGATTATCTCACAACGCTGGAGCCCACCCTCTATCAAGGCTGGCATCAGGCAAATACGTGGCAGCTCACTACCACAGGCGCCTGGCAATCCGCCGAAGAAGCCGGAACCGGCGCCCGACGCGGTTTCCCTGGCGCAACTCTCATGCTGACATGGGAAGGGCGCGCACTGGAACTGCACACTTCAGGTAATGGCGTGGTTCACATAGAAGTAGACGGCAACACAACGGCCGAGGATGTCACACTAGCGGCAGAGCCTCTCACTTTGGAAGCCGGTCTGCTGGTGGAACGGCACACGCTCACGCTCACCGTCATCGAGGGAGAAATACTCCTCCTGGCTTTGCGCGTACGCTAACTCGAGACGCCCCACAAATACAAGCGGCGCCTGAGGGCTTCTCAGGCGCCGCAGCACAACCACCATCTGACGGAATCAAGCGACAGGCCGTGCGTAAAAACACAGCATCACGCTGCCGTATTGGCGCTGGTCGAACAGGGTCAAGTGCTCCAGAGGAAGCGCTTCAAACTCCACCGGATGAATCTGCACAATGATCCAACCGTCTTCGGCCAACCAGGCTATCTGCCGGTCGAGCAGTGTCAGCGCTTGTTTCCACAAGCCACGATACTGTGGTGGCGCCACGTAAATGAAGTCAAACGCCGCGGTGGGACGATTGAGATACTGAAAAACATCCGCCTTGCGCACCTCAGCATCAACCTGTAGCCCGGTAAGGCCCAGATTTTGGTGAATAGTGCGCAGGGCAGCCTCCCCCTGTTCCACAAAAACCGCGCGCGCCGCACCACGGCTCAACGCTTCAATGCCCACCTGCCCGGTTCCAGCAAAGAGGTCAAGAAAAGTCGCACCTGGTATATCCTCACTCAGGATGCTGAAGAGCGCAGATTTGGCGCGATCCGTAATAGGACGGGTGCCCGGCCCCGGGACTGAGCGCAACTTACGGCTTTTCGCTTTGCCAGCAATGACACGCATCGTGAATCCTTTCTACGCCTCAGTGATTGCGGGCGTCTCGGCAGGTGTTTGCGCTGCGGTCAGTACCGAATCCGGCGCCGATTCCGACGCCACAGATGAATGGAATTCCTCGGAGGTGGCGTCTGCCGTTTCGGGTATCGCAACAAATTCCGCAACGGGGGCAACTTCGTTCACGGGCGGTGCAGTCTCTACCCGGTGAACACGCGGCAAACTCAGGCGGTTGATACCACCTAGCAACAATCCCCACAATAATCCCCACAGCCCAAGCGCCAGCAAGCCGAGCAATTGCGCCACAAATTGAGATTCACCCTGTGTCAACAGCCCTGCCACACCACGCGCGCCGGTCATGCCATTCCAGCCAATTCCGGCGCGGGCATCGGCGAAGAGGCCCACACTCAACAATCCCCACAGCCCTCCGGTCAAGCCTAAAGCTATTGTTGCAGCGCTATCCTTAAGGCGAAGCAGAGCCTCGGTCAAGTAAAGCATGAAGGGGAACACCAGGCCCGCGACCAATCCCACAACCAGCGCCGCCCAGGGCGGCAGGAAAGCCGCACCGGCAAGGATGGCTCCCCACCCAGCAGTAAGTCCGCGCGCCGCAAAAAGCGGCTCGATATCGCCGGTAGCAAGCCAGGCATAGAGCTGCGAAGTAAGCGCGGCCCCCGCCATCCCCAGGAACATGTTAATCGCCGCGCGATTCCAATCAAAGGTCGCGCCGTAGAAGTGGAATGGGCCGGCCAGAGTCCAGCCGATCCAACCAATACCGATGAAGAGTGCACCAAGGTTTGCTAACAGGGGATAATAGGCTGGCGGTGGCGCCGAGACTTCTGAGGCGGAACGACGAGGCTGCAAGACAAGGATGCCGAAACTGAGGCTCGCAGGCAACCAGAGTAACAGGGCGCTGCCGCCGAAATCCACAAAACCGTTACCCAGTTCCATGGTACTCCACAACTGAGAAAGCCAGCCCCCACCCCAAGCCCAACATGCGGCGACCGGGGCAATCAGCGCCCCCGTCAGCGCAGCCGCAAGGACAGTCAGCCAACGGCGCGCTTCTGCCAGGCTCAAAGTAACCAGCAAGACGGCCCCCGCCATAATGGGTAGATAGTTGAGAAACAATGCCAGGGCGGTAGGAGAAACAATTTCGCCAGCATCCCAGGTAAGGGCGAAACCGGTCATGCCAAAAATGCCGAAGTGCACATTGTCCCCGTAGAGCAAGTCCAAACCCTGAAGCGCCGGATCGGGGTTAACGACATAAGCGCCGCCAAGGTGTAGACCGTAGCCCAACGCCCAATAGCCGATTACGGCAAGCGCCAATGCCAGCGCAGCCAACGGCGTGATGCGACGCGCCTTAGGCGGCTCCAATCCGCCCCAAGCCAAAAGCAATAATCCAATGGGGATGAGATAACCCCAAAGCCAGTTGGTTTGCATAAGTTACTCCAAAGAACGGGATGAATGCCTGTCTCTTAGTTTACCAGACTCCGGAGAATCCGCCAATCGTCCACGTGGGAGGTGCGTTTCAAAACGGGGGTGAAAATCTCAGGCGTCCCTACAGGATGCAGGAGCAAATTGATTTTTGGCGGTAAGGCAAAGCCCCATCACAAAAATCAATCAAAGAGAAGGTATTTGCATGCTAGTTGTCTTGCCTTTGCCCCAAAGTTACCAAGAAACCACCGCCTGGACCGTGCAGAGTTAAGACGAATTATACGCTGATAGCGGTTTCTGGTAGAACCCACCATGTCACCGGCGTGGTGGAATGTTGAAACGCACCCCACGTGGGGACATACCACAGATTATTGGGAAAAAGCAGAATGAGTCGTGCAAACAGGCGAAGAGGGTCTTTTGGGAATATGTCTTCGAAAGCTTATCAGGCGGGGTGACATCAAGACAAAAAAAGCCCCTCAAACCGTGGTCTCTTGGCGGATTCCCCGCCTGGCTTTGCTTAAGTCGCTCTTGGCGACTGCGCCTTTTGGACCGGTGTTGAGGAGCTTTTCTACCCTCATTATAGGCAAGGTCAGGGGCTTTGTCAATGGCATGAACGTGACGAAGACATTTCATGCCGGCAACAACGCCCAAAGATTTGCAAGCGCTTGACATTCGTCTGCTAATGCTTTAGTATTCAACATGAATCAATACGACACCGGTCTTTTCTCACACGATAGAGGTCCGCCATGGCAAGAAACGAAGCGTTAATCCAGGCCTTACGCACAGCAATAGCCGCGACGCCCGAAAATGCCGCTCTACGCAAGCATCTGGGCGACTTGCTACTGGAAGCAGGTGATTTCGCGACCGCAACACAGGAATACCGGCAAGCGCTCGATATAGCGCCAGAGGATAGTGAAATCAAGCGTGCGTTGGCAGAGGGCTACTTCCATCAAGGTAAGGTTGAGGTCGCATTGGTCATTTTGGAAGAATTACTCCGTGCGCCCGCCCCAGAGGCCGAAACCCTATTGCTGGCAGCCCGCGTCTATCTTCAAACCGGCGCTGAAGTTCAAGCCGCGCAAGCGTACCAGCAAGCGGTGGCGCTAAATCCAAACCTTGCCGATACCACACTTGAAGCACAATTGCGAGCGCCGGCGCCGACGACCGCTTCCAGCGCGCCAGCTACGGAAGCCGCGGCAGCGCTCTTCGGTACACCGGCAGAAGCTGCCACACCGCCGCCAGGCAGCGCAGTGGAACGCCCTGATATCACCTTTGCCAACGTGGGCGGAATGGAAGAACTCAAAGAGGAAATTCGCATGAAGATCCTCTATCCGCTCACCAATCCAGAGCTCTATAAAGCCTATGGTAAGCGCGCAGGTGGTGGAATTCTCATGTACGGACCTCCTGGCTGTGGAAAGACTTTCCTGGCACGGGCGACGGCGGGTGAAGTGCGCGCCAATTTTATCTCGGTGGGTTTGCACGATATCCTCGATATGTGGTTGGGCAATAGCGAGAAGAATCTACACGAGATTTTCGTGCTGGCGCGCAAAGTCGCCCCTTGCGTGTTGTTCTTCGATGAGGTAGATGCCCTGGGCGCCAGCCGTACAGATTTGCGCCACAGCGCAGGACGGCATGTCATCAATCAATTCCTTTCGGAGCTGGATGGTGTGGACACCTCGAATGAAGGCGTGCTCATCCTGGCAGCGACCAACGCCCCCTGGCATCTCGATCCGGCATTTCGGCGTCCGGGGCGCTTCGACCGCGTGCTCTTTGTTCCACCGCCAGATACGCCCGCGCGTGCAGCAATTCTACAGCTGCACCTCGCAGACAAGCCCACAGAACGCCTCGATTTCGGCAAGCTGGCACGGATGACCGAAGGGTTTTCCGGCGCGGACCTGATGGGCGTAGTGGATCAAGCCGTGGAGCGGCGGTTGCGTGAAGCCCTACGCTCTGGCAAACCCACCCCGGTCACAATGGGGGATTTGCAGGAAGCCATCAAACAGGCAAGCCCAACCGTGCAAGAGTGGTTTGCCACAGCCAAAAACTACGCGATTTACGCCAATGAAGGCGGTGCGTATGATGATGTCCTGGAACATCTAAGGCGCTTGCGCATGTGAGCCTTCCCCCACCAACAGTGATGACGACAAGCCTTGCCTACATTCAACAGCTGATTGATTTGCGGCGCTACCAGCAAGCCGAGGAATTATTGCGCAAGGCGCTCGCAGCAGATCCTAACGATAGCGAGCTGCACGCGAAACTCGCCTTCGTTCTCTACCGGCAAGACCATGATGCCGAGGCGCTACAAGAAATCCAAACCGCTATCAGTTTGGCGCCCAGCGATCCCCAGAACCACTATCTCCTGGCGCACATCCAGCTCGGCCTGGAGCATGAGGAGGCAGCGCTAATAGCCATCCGGGATGCATTGCGCCTTAATCCCACGCAAGCGCGCTTTCACGCGACGTTGGGACGCATTTACGCACGCCGCAAAGAGTGGTACCGCGCGCTAGAAGCAGCGGAGAAGGGCCTGGCGCTCGATCCCACACACGTGGACTGCCTCAATTTGCGGACGACAGCGCAAGCACGGGTAGGGCGCAGAGCCGAAGCCCGCCAGACGCGACAAGAGGCACTCAGGCAAGCGCCGGATGACGCCAGTACGCACGCACACCAAGGATGGGCGCTTCTGGAGGAGGGGCAAGCCCAAGAGGCTTTTGCGCATTTCCGGGAAGCACTCAGACTCGACCCCCTCTCGCTGTGGGCGCGCGAGGGCATCGTGGAAGCGCTGCGAGCACGCAACCCACTCTATCGTCTGTTACTGCGCTATTTTCTGTGGGTGGGTGGGTTGACCTGGGGCGAACGTTGGACCGTGTGGACTTCGGTCTCTTTAGGAATGCAAAGCCTCCGCGCACTGGCACGCTCCTTCTTCCCGCTGTGGCTGATAGTGCTGCCACTCGAGTTCGCACACGACCTGTTCTTGGGGCTAACGTGGACAGCGCGACCACTCTTTGCGCTGTTGGTGCGGTTAGATAAATTAGGGCGACACGCGTTACCGCATGAGGAGGTTGTCGCTTCCAACTGGGTGCTGGTCTGTCTGCTCGGCGGACTGGCGGGGTTGGTTGCCGCGCCGCTCACGGGCAATCTGGGTTTCTTGCTGTTGCCGCTGGCTGCGCTCGCGCTGCTGATTCCCATTTCTGGTGTGTTCATCGCACCGCCAGGTTGGGTGCGTTGGATTCTAACGGGCTATACCGTGCTGTTAGCACTGGCAGCTCTAGGGATGACGACCGCAGCAGTAACGCAAACGGCAGTGGGGGCGGGTATTGCCGTCGCGCTAGGTATTGCCTTTGTGGTTGGCACGCCAGCCTATCCCACAACGGCGGTGCTACTGATGCTAGTGGGTGGGTTTGCGAAGCAACTCAAACAGGCGATGGCGACACAACCGTGACCTGCGCCGCATCAACGGTGATGCTATCTCCCGTGTGAATCTGCTCGATGGGGATTCGATCCACCATGGGAATCTCACTAATGATCGCGCCCACCGCCACAATCGGCTCGCTTTCGGCGTTGAGAATAGCAACCGGCGCCAGGCCATTCGCCGCGAGCTGATAAAGCACATACGAACCCACTGTGCTGCCCTTGCCAGTGGGGAAGACCAGTACTTTCCCCGCCACGCACTGTCCCTCCAAGGGATGCCCCTTTTCGGTAACGATGCCCGTGTCCGCATCCACGCCACCGAGGAAACCTATCGGTTCAGGGGAGACCAAAGCCTCACCCTCTGCACGTCCCGCTTTGATAATACGACCCTGAAATCTCACTATCATGCCATCACCGCCATATCCACACATTCCTCAAGTGTGCCAAAACGCGCAGGCACACCTGCAAGATTGCGCAGGTAATAGGCGCCTTTGGCAGAGGAGGTCATCACCGCCGTGAAACCCAGGTCGCGCACGGGCGCGATGGCCATGCAGGCGTCGGCGTAGAGACGTCCGCCAGCGGCTTCAATTTCAGCAGCGAGGCCCTGCGCGATAGCGGCTTCTTTCACCGGGCGGGCGCAGGTAATCCATAGAGGCAACCGCAAGCGCTTCCCACGTACAAGGCCGACGACCATGGCAATTTCTGCAAGCGAAGCGTGCGGGCAACCAATCCAGACCAGTGCCGGGCGCGCAGTGGCATCGGTCAACATGGCGTAGCCTGGGACAAGGTCGGTCACGATCAGGGTGGCGTGCTCTGGCGCGAGCATCTCCTCTGCAAGCGCTTCCGGTGTCACCCCGGCGACGTGGAACAAAGCCACTGCTCCCGTAGCCGCGAGGGCAGCGCCCAGGGCTTTGAGCTTCTCTTCCCACAGCGGCGCGCCGCGCTCAAGTGGCAGTCCCTCAAAATAGGGAACACGCGCGCCAGCGGTCTTGCCCACCACCGCTCCTAAAGCACTGTAATCGCTGATGGTCTGCGGAGCTACACGCACCTCGACACGCAATGTGGCGCGACGGTTTGCCTCGAGGTGCAAGCCATAGGCGCCTGTGCGCCCCACAAGCGCGGCAGCAATCGCACCCGGACCACCCTCGCGGTTGCTGCGCGCGCCGATGACGCTATTGGCATAAGCGACGGCGGATGATTCAGCCCAGGCAAGGGATGCGCCAAAGGGTGGGGCATTTCCCAGAAGATAGGGCGTACAGGTAGGAATAGGGTTGCCCTCGCCGACACCCATTTGGGAAAAGACAGCGATGACTGCCTGCTGCTGTGCCGCAAAAGCCGAGTCGAAGCCCTGTTCACGCCAGGCTTCCAGGTCCATCGCAGCAGGGTTGAGTGTGGTGGGAACCCGCACGCGCGCCCCCTCATCAGCCCATTTGCGGAGGAAATCCAATCCTGCAGAGCCGATGTTACGGTAAGAAACGCCAGAAATCTGCACACTCGCGACAGGAATCAAACGCTCAGCACCATAAATCTGGGCAAGCGCCACGACAATCTCCATAGCGCGGCGCACAGCGCGCCCTGCCTCACCCCCAAGCCACGCTTGTTCCTCAGCTGAGAGCGCTATATAAGTTGGTGGATGGGTTTTCCCACTTTCAGTCATGCGCGTAAACCTCCCTCGCTGATAGCTGCTCAGCGTCCTAGCAGCAATTTGATGCCAAAACCCACGATGAATGCGCCAGAGATACGATTGATCCACACCAAAGCGGTGGGGGTAACCCGATTACGGAAAAGACTTACACTGGCGCTGAGCACCGTCCACCACAGCGCTGACCCACTGAAAACACCCAACACCAAGACAAACGCATTGGCGCTATGCAGACCGGCGCTGGTCACTCCAGCATAGATTGCCGCAAAGGCGAAAATGGTCAGAGGGTTGGTGAGTGTGAGAAAGAAGGTGGTGATATATGCCGATAGCAGCCCTTTCTTGCCGGGCGACGAGAAATCCAGGGCAACCGGCAGCGTCAAAAAAGCGCGCACGCCCAAATAACAGAGAAAGAATCCGCCCAGTATACGTAACCCAACCTGTTGTGCGGCAAGAAAATCGGCAAGCAGCGTGAAACCCAGCGCTGCGATGCTTCCGTAGAGCGCGTCAGCAGAGGCGGCGCCCAAGCCCGATATCAAACCCGCGACGCGACCTTCAACCAGCGTCCGGCGGATACAAAGCACGCCAATGGGACCAACCGGCGCGGCTATGGCGAAGCCGATGAAAATACCGCGGATAAAGAGCGCTATCTCAGGCAATGAGCCGGTCTCCTTGTGTCGCATATAAATTGTAGACAGCAACAATCCCGATTATAACGCCGAATTCCCAGGAAAGAGAAAAAGACCCGGTGACATTCACGCAGCTATTTTGTGCTATTTTCTGAATATAGCTTGACAAACGATATATCGTGTGGTAATATACTGATATACGATATATCGCATCACGATATAAAAGGAGGGCACGATATGAACAAAAATGACGGCACAGGAAAATACCTCCCTCTGAGTGAGGCGACATTCTACATCATGCTCATGCTCGTAGAACCCAAACATGGCTATAGCGTGATGCAAGAAGTCGAGGCAATAACAGAGGGAGAAGTGAAGATTGGACCTGGAACGCTCTATGGGGCATTCTCCACACTGGAAAACGAGGGGTTGCTCGAAATGGTCGGCGAGGAGGCGCGACGCAAAATCTATGCCTTGACCGACAAGGGACACAGGGTACTTCGGCGCCAGCTAGAACGTCTGGAATTGATGGTCAATAACGGACACAAGATGCTGGAGCAAGAGAACTGCGCAGAGAACAAGGAGGAAAAAGAATGAACGAGCAAAAGCGGTTCTTCAAGATATTTTGGGCCTGGAATGACGAAGGCGAAGAAGCCTGGCTTTCACAAATGGCACAACGAGGCTGGCACCTGGTTCGACCGGCGTTGGGCTTCTACCCGTTTGAACGGGGCGAACCGAGGAACATCGTTTACCGGCTAGATTACAAATCCCATGACAAAGACATGGCTGAATATATGCAGCTCTTTGCCGATGCTGGTTGGCAACATGTCGGAGCAATGGGCGGGTGGCAGTATTTCCGAAAAGAAGCCGCGGAAGGAGAAAGCCCTGAAATCTACACCGACAATGCATCAAAGGTACAGAAGTACCAGCGAGTCATGATGCTATTGGTTATCTTCTTGCCCATCTTCATTGTCACGCTCAGGAGTTCGCAGGAACGCGCATCTGTTTTTATGGATGTAGTGAAGGTCATCCACGCCGGTTTGCTAATGGTCTACGTGTACGCTATGGTGCGCCTCATGCTGCGAATTCAGCGGCTCAAAAAGCGCTCTTGAGCTGCCGCTCGATGTACGGTTGTCTGCTCATCCAAAGTGAGGATTTCGCCTGAGGCTGCCCTTCAACCGCTTCTCGAAGTGGCAAGTAAAAGGACGTCGGGCAATACAGGGGAAAAACCCTGGTCTGCAAATGGAGGGTTGGGAACTCAAAAGCGGTGCCGCGTCCCGCGTAAGCAGCACATGGGGCGCGGAAGAGAGTTACATTTCCTGCGGCGAGGTGCTACCTCGCCGCAGGAAAATCACCAAGGGATTTTAACTGGAGGCGCTGGCGTAGCGCCGCAGCCCAGTAAGAAAGATGGCTGTAGCCCCTGCAAGAAAGATCAGCGCCACCAACAGGCTGCTCAAGAGCGAGAGAGGCGAGAGGTCGCCGAGCAGCGCCTGTGCCGGGATTGTGGTCATCACTGCTACGGGAATTACCCAGGTCAGAACTAACCGCAACCAACCAGGATAAAACCCCACCGGATAGCGCGCCATCTGGAAAAAGGCATCGAAGAGCCAGGTGAAGAGAAATCCGGGACTCCAAAAAACCAGCCCGGCAAAGGCAAGCAGGATAGCGTAGAGGATAAGCAATCCAGCAGCAAGGACTATGACAAAAGACAACACATCGGCGAAAGTCAGGCTATGTCCTAACTGTGCGACAGCTATAAACAATACGCCTAAGCCCAGCGCCAGGTCGAGCAACTTCAGGGGACGCCAGGTTCGGAAACTGGCGAGGAACTGCACGTCTACCGGACGCACGAGCGTAAAATCAAGCTTTCCGGACCAGACTTCGCCATCCATGCCCGCCAGAGCTTCCAGGCTTGGACCGATGAAGAGCGCCCGCAATGCGCCCAGCGTGAGATAAACGCCCAGCAACGCCAGCACACCGGGCAGAGTCCACCCATTGAGGGTCTCAACCTGTTCGAAGAGAATCACCAGGGCAAGCACCCCTGCACCCAATTCCAGTAGCGCGTTGAGCACGCTGATCCAGAAGTTTGAACGATACGCTGCCATCTCATGGATGGAGATGGCAATGAAACGCCGAATAAGTCTCAGGTAAAGCATCAATCCCTCCTCAGCCCCCAACAGCGGCATATTGACGCACACCAGCGCGCCAAACAAGGGCGAACAGAATCACCGCAACCGCCAGCCATCCGGCTTGCCAGGCGAAGCCCTGCCACAGAGCCCTCCCCTGAACCTGCCCCATGAGCACTTCCACAGGAAAACTGATCATGTACCGGAAGGGCAGCACGGTCGCCAAGGCACGGATGCCGCCGGGCAACAACATCACCGGCGCAACCTGCCCTGCCAGCAGAAAGGTCAGCGTATCTTGCAACGCCAACAACGCATCAGCACGCGCCGACCAGAATGCCAGCAAAGCCAGCCAATAGCCCCAGAAGAAGCGCAGCGCCCACGCCATCATCAATGCGGGGATGAAAGCACCCCCTGCTCCCGGCGCGATGTGCAGTTCAGGACGCAGTAGCAGAGCCAACAACGCCGTTAGCGGAATGACAAAGAGCATATACACGACTTTCCCGGCAATCTCGCTGGAAAGCGTGTCGAAAATCGGCGCAAGAGGACGGAGAAGCTGCTTGTTCATTCCACCATAGCGAATGATATCGCCGACAGTCCAATTCGTTTGCGCATATGTGAGCTGGTTCACCAGGATAAGTAGCAGGTAATAGGCAACAAAGCCGCCTCGCGTCAACCCGCCGATGCTGCCCTCCCCCGCTGCAGTGCTCCAGACGAAGAGATAAATCAGCGGCGGAATCATCCAGCCGAAAGCGAGCAGGAAGAAGAAACTGCGATATTGCAACCACGAGAGCCATGTAGCCCGAATCAAAGCCCAACCACCGCGGAAATTCATCAGTTTGCCTCCTGTAGAAGGCCATGGAGCATACGACAGATTAATTAGGAAAGCCAGAATAGGTCTACAAACAGGCGAAGAGGATCTTTTTTTGTGTTTTGGGGACGCGGTACCGCGTCCCCAAAACACTTTTTAGCAGATGAGCGCGCTATGCGCCTATGCTTGACGCACTGCATAACGCAGCCAGATGAAGTCCCCCTCGATAGTACGCACTTCCAGCAGTTGAAGGGGTATCACGCCATCTCGCGATTGAAGGTCCGGTGCAAAAAAGGTCGAGCGGGGTGAAGCACCGCCCACCAGACAGGGATTGAGCAGTACACTCACCTCATCCACCAATCCGGCGCGAAGTAACGCCCCGTGCAGAATCCCGCCGCTATCGGTACGCACAACAGCGATGCCATAGCGAGCATGGGCTTCTTCCAATGCGGCGCGCAAATCCACATGGTCATCGCCTGCAATGATGACATCCACACCGAGGGACTTGACGTGAGCCACATAATCGAGGGGTGTAGCGTTTGAGCAGAGCAAGGTCACTTCACCCCACCACT
>JAFGFB010000133.1 GCA_016931315.1 Anaerolineae bacterium | reverse complement strand
GTCCTCAAAACTCGCTTGTGGATGAGCTTCATACCAGTCTTCCAACTCGAGGTATTTCTCCTCGGCAAGTGCGGTAAATGCGGATTGCCGCTGCGCCCGACTCATTCGACCCACCATGGGTTGCCCTCCTGTTGTGCTTGAAGTTGTCGCTTCTATTTTACCAGATATTCTTTTCCCTTTCCCCAATAATCTGTCGTATACCCCAAGAGAAAGCCCCCAACGCAACTGCACAAGTTTCGATCTCCCAGCGCTAAAGATTCCTCACTCCGTTCCGCTTCGCTGCGCTCAGTTCAAAGCCCCTTCCCTCGCTTCACTCGGGATGATGAATATCCATTTGTCATCCTTCAGGAATCTATTCTCCGGCAGTTGTTGAATTGCCCCATTTGGGTACAATTCACTTTGTGGCACGTAGAAACCGAGAGACCCTGGCAAGGAGGTGGCTATGCCTTACATCACTGTCAAAGAGATGCCGGAAGAGGAACGCCCACGTGAGCGGCTGGCGCACGCAGGACCGCAGGCCCTTTCAACCTCGGAATTGCTCGCCATCATCCTGCGCACTGGAGTAAAGGGCGAAAATGTGGTGGCGATGGCGAGCGGTTTGCTCGCGGCACACGGCGGACTGGCAGGGATTTCACGCCTGGAACTGGCGCAGCTGCAACAAACGCACGGGCTCGGACCGGCGAAAGCGTCGCAGATTCTTGCGGCCCTGGAGCTAGGGCGCCGGCTGATGGCGGAGGCTCCCGAGGAGCGCTTCCAGATTCGCGCGCCGCAGGATGCCGCCAACATTCTCATTCCTCTTATCGGGCACCAGGAGCAAGAGCACTTTGTGGTGCTCTATCTGGATACCCGCAACCGCGTCACTGACCGGGAAGTGCTGTACAAGGGTAGCCTCAACACCTCGCTGGTACGAATTGCTGAGGTCTTTCGCGGGGCAATACGGCGTAATTGCGCCGCCATCATCGTCGCGCATAATCATCCCAGCGGCGACCCAGGACCTTCACCGGAGGATATCGCGCTGACCCGGCGATTGGTTGAGGCGGGGAAACTGGTCGAGGTGGATGTGCTGGACCACGTTGTAGTGGGGCACAATCGCTTTGTGAGCTTGCGGGAACGGGGACTGGGATTTGAGAGCTAAAAGCAGGGTGCTTTCCGCTTGACTTCCCCGTTTCTTATGGTTTAATGATGGATAAAGGCGTTGATGGAGACGAGTAGCCGTGGGGAAATGCGCCAGCGAGTCCGGAAAGGTGGAAGCCGGACGCAGGGAACCGCGTCGAAAATCACTCCGGAGCCGGCATCCGAAACGCAAAGAGCGCAAGTAAGATGACCCGGAGACCCACCGTTAGCGGGGTCACCCATCGCCGTGCGGCAATCCGCAGGCTGTGAGGTTGAGAGGGTCCGTCAAAGCGGATCAATCAGGGTGGTACCGCGAGAGCGTTAGACGCTCCCGTCCCTGTGGGGGATGGGAGCGTTTTTGTTTGGAAGCGACCGGGAATGGAAGACTGGTGACTATGAAAACTAAGCAGCAATCACGGGAGCGTAGAAGGAAAGGAGAGTCATGACTGAATTGCTCTATCCAACCGATAGCTATGTGCAACGCTTCGAGGCGGTAGTGACCGAGGCGATAGAAGGCAGCGTGGTACTGGATCGCACAGCGTTCTATCCCGGAGGCGGCGGGCAGCCCTGTGATAAAGGTTATCTTGAGGCGGATAACGGCACCTGGACGGTAATCGGGGTCGCCAAAGACCGAGAGACGGGACTAATCTGGCACACCCTTGAGGGCGAAGCGCCCGCGGTGGGAACGCGCGTGACCGGGCAGCTGGATTGGGCGCGGCGCTATGCGCTGATGCGCACGCACACGGCGATGCACATCCTTTGCGGCGTCATCTGGCGGGATTACGGCGCCTCCGTCACGGGCGGGAACATGGAGCCACTGCTAGGGCGCATGGATTTCGAGTTTGAGCAGATGCACAAAGACCTGGTGCAAGAAATCGAGGCCCGCATCAACGCCGAAGTCGCGGCGGCGCGCCCCGTACGCGTGCGCATTCTGCCGCGCGAGGAAGCGTTCCGAATTCCAGACCTCATTCGCACGAAGATCAATCTGCTCCCGCCTGGCATAACGGAAGTGCGTACAGTGGAGCTCGAGGGATTGGACTTACAAGCGGATGGCGGCACACACGTCGCGAACACACGCGAGGTGGGCGCGCTACGAATCGTGGATTACAAGAGCAAAGGCAAGATCAACAAACGCCTGGTTCTGGAATTGCAGCCATAGGCGGGCATGAAAAAGTGGAGGTGGACTATGGGATTTAAGCCGGTATCAAATCAAATCAACTTTATCGCACAGGAACACGAGGTGTTGGCCTTCTGGCAACGCGTGGACGCGTTCGGAAAGCTGCGCGCGCTGCGTGCAGATGGGCCACGCTGGTCGTTCATTGATGGTCCCATCACGGCAAACAACCCGATGGGAGTGCATCACGCCTGGGGGCGCTCGTACAAGGACCTCTGGCAGCGCTTCTGGGCGATGCGCGGCTATCAAGAGCGCTACCAGAACGGTTTCGACTGCCAGGGGCTATGGGTAGAAGTGGAGGTTGAGAAGGAAAAAGGCTTCAAATCCAAACGAGACATCGAAGCTCACGGCCTCGCCAATTTCGTGATTGATTGCAAGGCTCGCGTACTGCGTCAAGCTGCCCGGCAAACCGAGCAATCCATCCGTTTAGGCTACTGGATGGACTGGAATGACCCCGCGGCATTGCGGGGACTTGCGGATAACCTGCAAGCCAACCCCCAACAACCCGTCACCTATGTGGGGCCCAAAGGCCCCGTCACCGATACGGCAGAGCAACTGGTAGGGCGCCTGGGCATGCCGGAAATCGGCGGTTCGTATTTCACCTTCGCCACGGAGAACAATACCACTATCTGGACCTTCCTCAAGAAGGTGTGGGAGAACGGTTGGCTCTACAAGGGTCACGATGTAATGCCCTGGTGTTCCCGGTGCGCTACTGCGATCAGCCAGCATGAGATTGTGACCGACGGCTACCAGGAACTCACGCACGATGCGGTGGTGGTGCGCTTTCCGCTGCGTGGGCGCGAGCAAGAGGCGCTGCTGGTGTGGACGACCACACCATGGACGCTTACGAGCAACGTTGCTGCGGCAGTGGGTCCGGCGCTCACCTACGTCAAAGTGAAATCGGAGCGCGATGGCTGGATCTACTATCTGGCTGAGGGCACGCTCAAGACGGTGCTCAAAGGGAAATATGAGGTGCTGGCGCGGCTCAAAGGCGAGGAGCTGCTCGGTTGGGCATACGATGGTCCCTTTGATGAGCTGCCCGCAATCGTCGAGATGGGTGTGCCCGCCGCGCACCGCATCATCCCCTGGGACGAGGTCGGTGAGGAAGAGGGCACGGGCATCGTCCACATCGCTCCCGGTTGCGGCGCAGAGGACTTCGGGTTGGGCAGGGCTCTTGGTTTGCCCGCACCCGCGCCCATCACGGAAGAGGGGCTGTTCCTCGAAGGCTTTGGCTGGCTGACCGGGCGCGATGTCCATGAGGTGGCACACGATATTTTCCACGACCTGGAAAACAAAGATCGCCTCTACCGCTTCGACCCCTACACGCATCGCTATCCGCTGTGCTGGCGCTGCGGCACGCCGCTGGTCTTCCGCCTGGTGGATGAATGGTTCATCAGCATGGGACCGCTCTACGATAAGCCCCGCGAAGCCCTGACACCGGAGGAAAAGGCGGCGAGCTTGCGCTATCAGATTATGGATGTGGCGGACCAAATTACCTGGATTCCCGAATTCGGGCACGAGCGCGAACTGGATTGGCTGCGCAACATGCACGATTGGATGATCTCAAAGAAGCGTTACTGGGGCCTGGCGCTGCCCATCTGGGTCTGCGATAATCCCGAATGCAAGCATTTCGAGGTCATCGGCGATATGGAGGAGCTGCACGCGCGCGCGGTAGAGGGTTGGGAAACCTTAGAGGGTCATACGCCGCACCGCCCCTACGTGGACGCGATCAAACTCGCGTGCCCCAAATGCGGCAGTCAAATGACGCGCGTCAAGGATGTGGGTAATCCCTGGCTCGATGCGGGGAGCGTCGCCTACTCCACCGTACGCTATCGCACCGACCGCGACTACTGGCAAAAGTGGGTGCCCGCCGCCTGGATCAGCGAGTCCTTCCCGGGGCAGTTCCGCAACTGGTTCTATAGCCTCATCACCATGAGCACGGTCTTTGAGCAGATTCCGCCCGCGAAAATCGTCCATGGTTACGCGCTGCTCTTCGCCGAGGATGGGCGGCAGATGCACAAATCATGGGGCAACGCCATCTGGTTCGATGATGCCGCCGAGCAGATGGGTGTGGATACTATGCGCTGGATGTACCTTAACCAGAAACTGGACCAAAATCTGCTCTTTGGCTACAAGAGCGCAGATGAGGTGCGCCGTCGCTTCATCATCCCGCTGTGGAATGTCTACGCCTTTTTCGTGAACTATGCGCGGATTGACAACTGGACGCCTTCGGTGGAACTGCTGGATAATCCCGGTTCGCTTGTGGAAGGCGAACCGAACCTCTGGGCGCCGTGGACAGCAGATGCCGCGCCGACGGTGCTCGATAAATGGATCATCGCCCGGCTGCGGGAAACCATCGCCGCGATGACGGCGGGTTACGAGAGCTATATTCCGCTCAACATGGCGCAGCCCGCGGAAGCCTTCCTCGATGATGTGAGCAACTGGTACGTGCGGCGCAGTCGCCGCCGGTTCTGGAGCAAGCAGGGCGTCAGCGCGGAAAGCGATGCCGACAAGCAAGCGGCTTATGAGACGCTCTACACCGTGCTGGTGACCTTTGCGAAACTGCTCGCGCCAGTCATCCCCTTCATTACCGAGGTGATGTACCAGAATCTTGTACGCGCGGTGGATGAGACGGCGCCAGAGAGTGTTCATCATTGCCTGTTCCCAACGGCGGAACCGTTGAGCGCGCCGGAGCAGGTGCTGGTGGATGCAATGACAGCGGTGCGGCAGGCGGCAACGCTGGGACATTCGGTGCGCGCGATGGGCAACCTCAAGGTGCGACAACCGTTGGCGCGCGCGCTCATCGCCGCCGACCCACGGCGGCGCGAGGTGCTCAGCAAATTACTCGACCTGCTCGCCGACGAGCTTAACGTGAAGGAAGTTGCCTTCGTACACGAAGAGGGCGAACTGGTAAACTATCAGCTGCTCCCGCTCAACAAGGTTCTGGGACCCAAGTTCGGGCAGCGCTTCCCACTGGTGCGCAAGGCGCTCAATGCCCTTCATGCTGCGCGCGCGGTGGCGCAACTCCACGCCGGAGAAGCGCTACAGCTCACGCTCGAGGATGGCAGCGCCGCCGAGCTCCATCCGGATGAGGTACTGGTGCAGACGCAGGCCCGCGAAGGTTTTGGCGTCGCCGGTGAGGGCGGGCTGGTGGTGGCGCTCGATACCGCGCTCACGCCGGCACTGGAGCAGGAAGGGCTGGCGCGAGAGGTCATCCGACGCGTGCAGGATTTGCGCAAGCAGGCAGATTATGAGCTAACCGACCGCATCACCGTGCAATATCACACCGGGCGGCAACTGGCGGAAGCCATCGCGGCTTTCCGTGAGGCCATCGCTGCCGAGGTGCTGGCGGATACAATTGAAGCGGCAGAGGCGCCCATGGGCGACAAAGTGCTTGAGGACACCGTGGAAGGGGAGTCGTTGCGCATCGCCGTTCGGCGCGCCGCGCGACGAGGGTAAAGTTACTCCAGAAGAGAAAACCAACAGGCCGGCTCGAGGGTGAGCCGGCCTGTTGATCTTATCGTTCACCTATGGCGTGATGATAAGTGAGACATCATCCCAATAGGCGTCTTCATGCTTATTGCCCCATTTGGCTTCCGAAAGCAGGAAGACCGTAATGCGACCCTCTTGCCCCACTGTGGCTGCAACGGGTCCCACAAGGTCATAGACATCGTAGATATAGGCCATATCACTCCAGATAACATCGCTGGACCAGGGGTTTGAGCCGCCCGTAGGGTCAATTCCCACCCTGAAGCCAAACTGATAGGGGTCCTCTCCGCACGAAAGAGCCCCGGTGTCATCCTGATTGCATGACCATGCGTGTGCATAGGCGCTCAGCGTGGCATGTGACCCTGCAGGAAGATTCTCCACCGTCTGGTATAAGCCGCCGCGATGGGGACGCCAGAACGTGAAGAACTTCAGCGCCCAATGCCCGCTGCGGACTCGAGGCACCGGCGTCACGAAATAACCTTCGAACAGAATCGGCATCACCTCGGGACGTCCCCTTTGCAAGCCTACCTCGTTCATAGTTTCTTCCCACCAGGTGACCCAGCCCTCGGGGGTCATGATATTGTCCCATTCACTGCCGTTATAAGTATCATACGTATACCAACCAGGTTGGGTGATGCCCTCAAAGCCAGGGTTCAGCAGAGCATTAGTGATGAGAGGTAAGACGGGATTCATATCCTCCGCTTGATTATTAGCGGGATTGGGGTCGTAGGCGCCCGCGGGAACAACGGCAACCACGGTGCGCAGTGTTCCAGAAAAAGTCGGCGCAACTGTGGCTACGATATTGAGCGTCACCCGATTGCCAACGGCGAGGTCCACGCCCTGCCACGCACCCGTTACCGGATCAAAAATACCGGCACTGGGAATGAAGACGGGATTGAGCAAAGCCGGGGGCAAGGTCTGGGTGAGCGTCAAAGCCGGTGATATAGCCGGACCAATGTTGGAAACCGTCACCGTGTAAACAATGGCCATACCGGCAACGTAGGGTCTAGGCAAGCTGGTGATGCTGAGCACCAGATCCGCCGACGGCAACGGCCTGAACACCATAGGGACATAAACGAAATGATCGAAAACAGGTTCCCCGTGCGGCGCGTCCTCAGCCCTGATAAGACTCGCACCACTCCCAAACAACAGAGTTCCCAAGAAGCATACCATAATCAGCAATCTGAGATGGGGTTTTTGCGGCATTGTTTCCTCGCTATAGCAAAAAGTGTATACGAAGGTATCAGAAAAAATGACCTCAGAAAACCCCACGTATGATCAGGGTTCTGCTCTGGGAAAGATTATAGGTGAAGCCTGTTTTTGCACAAATACTGGCATGGTGCGGGCTTCATGGTACAATCCTGGTTGCTGGTTGCCGCAAAGCGATAAAAGTTTTCCAGGAAAAGGACAACCAGAAATCAAACTCCAAGGAGATATGCTATGCGCCGTTTGATGGTCACCGGTGGAGCCGGGTTCATCGGCTCCAATTTCGTCCGCTATATGCTGGAAAAATATCCGGACACCTTCATCCTGGTCTACGACAAGCTCACCTACGCCGGACGGATAGAGAACCTGGAGGATGTCGCCGAAGCTTTCGCCGGACGCTATACGTTTATCAAAGGAGATATCTGTGACGCGGCTGCGGTGGATGCGGTGTTGCAAAATTACGCGATTGATACCATCGTCAATTTCGCCGCCGAGACCCACGTGGACCGCTCCCTCATGGAGCCTGGGTCCTTCATTCAGACGGATGTCTACGGCACGTTCGTGCTGCTGGAAGCCGCCAAGAAATTCGGCCTGGAACGCTACCACCAAATCAGCACCGACGAGGTCTACGGGCAGGTTCTCACCGGACGCTCCACCGAGAAGGACCAACTGGAACCGCGCAGCCCCTACTCCGCCAGCAAGACCGGTGGGGATTTGATGGCGCTGGCTTACTGGGAATCGTGGCGGTTGCCCGTGACCATCACCCGTGGGTCGAACAACGTCGGTCCATACCAGTATCCGGAAAAGGTCGTACCGCTCTTCGCCACCAACGCCATAGATAACCAGCCCTTACCGGTATATGGCGATGGCTTGCAAATGCGGGATTATCAATATGTGCTGGATCACTGTGAGGGCATTGATTTCGTGCTGCACAAGGGCGTACTGGGCGAAATCTACAACGTAGGCACCGGCGAGGAAATGACAAACATCGAGATGACAAAGCTGGTGCTGGCAACCCTGGGAAAGCCGGAAAGCCTGATCAAACACGTGGAAGACCGCGCCGGGCATGACCGCCGCTACGCGTTGGATGTAAGCAAGCTCCGCGCGCTAGGCTGGGAAAGCCGGCACACCTGCGCCCAGGCAGTGGAGAAAACCGTGCGCTGGTATGCCGAGAACGAAGCATGGTGGCGTCCTATCAAAAGCGGAGCACTCTACAAGGAGTATTACGCGCAACAATACGGCAAGCGATTGAGCGAGTAAGCGAGTAAGCGAAAAAATGACCAGGCAGATTATCGCCTTATCGCTTCATCGCCTTCTCGCCTTTTCGCTTTATCGCTTTATCGCCTTACCGCCTTTTATTCTATAAACATGGCGACACCAGAAAGCATCGCCCACTATCTGCTGCGCTCCGTGAGGCGCGCGGTGCGCGAGTTTGCGCTTATCGCGCCGGGGGACCGCATTGCTGTGGGAGTCTCCGGCGGGAAGGATAGCCGCGCGCTGCTCAAACTGCTGGCAAGCGGCGCGGCGCTTTCTGACGGCGGCAGCTATGAGCTGGTAGCAATTCACGTGGAAACCGCGAGCGCGGGCTTGCCCGACCAGCGACCCGCGCTCGAAACATGGTTTCAGGCATTGGACATCCCTTACGAGTTCGCGCCGCTGGCGCTGCTCCCAAACGAAGCTCTGCCCCTGGATTGCTTCCGCTGCACGCAACTGCGCCGCAAAGCGCTCTTTGCCACCGCCGCGCGCTTGGGCTGCAATAAGGTCGCCTACGGGCATCACGCCGATGATGCTGCAGTCACCACGTTGCTCAGCATCCTCTACAAAGGGCGGGTAGAGAGCCTTGCCCCGCGTCGGGAGTACTTCGGGGGGCAGCTCACGCTCATTCGCCCCCTACTCTACGTCACCGAGGCAGAAATTCGACGCTACGCGCGGGCTTGTGGGTGGGAGTTCCCACCGGAACTGAAATGCCCGCGCCAGGAAGACGCGCGAAGGGACAAAGTAGCGCACTTTCTGGCGGGCTTCAACCGGCGGGAGCGCGAACAGATACGCGCCAACCTGATACGGTTGGGAGCAGAGGAGAAAGAAGCTTATGGAGAACCATGAGATGCCCCAGGAGAATACCACACTTTCCCCACGTTTGATCAAGTTAAGCAAATTTCTGGCGCTGCTGCTGGTTCATCGCTCGATGCGTTTCCCCATTCCCATAGACGAGGAGGGCTACGCAAGCCTGCAGCAGGTGCTGCACATCCTCAAGGGACTGCCCAACTTCCGGTGGGCGGGGCGTGGGGATGTGGAAACACTCATCAATACGCCAGGGCGGCGGCGCTTCGAGATTGATGACCAAGGAACTCGAATTCGCGCCCGCCCCCGGCACGAAATACCGGAGTCAACAGAGGACTAATCAAACAACCGGAGCGCAACTCAGTCAGCGCTCTCTTTAGTAGACGTAGGCGCGGTTGCGGCAGACACGAGAATTGCACCTGCAGATTTGGCGAAGGGCCTCAGCAGCAAAATCAACAAGCCCGCAGCGATAATACGCCCCACCCCCGAAGCCACAAAATCCCAGGCGTAGCCCACAGTCTCGATCAACTGCGCTCCAAGCAAGGGTCCCAGAACATTCGCGAGCGAGTTGAGGCTGGAATGCGCCGCAATCGCCTGCGTACGGTGCTTAGCCTCCGAGAGCTCCAGCTGCAGGTTAAAGTTAGAGACATCGAAGCCCGCCCACAGGAAACCATTAGGAATCATTACAAACACGGCGTGCCAGGGACGGGTCATCGGAATCCACATAATGGGGAGAAGCGGAATCAGCAAGGCGCAGAGAGCAAAAGCCCAGCGCGCGCCACGACGATCCACCAGACGACCGAACACCTGTCGCCCCACCACATCGGTCAACGCAGAGACTGTGCCCAAAACGCCAATAATTCCGGGGCTGGATTTCAGATTCTCAATCTGGAAAACGCTCAGGTACGGCGATGCCAGTTGCACGGAGAGATTCCAAAACGCGAGCAACACCGTGTAACGCAAGAACAGCGGGTTGGCAAGGAATGCCCGGCTAAAAGCAGTCCAGATTTTCTCGGGACGCCGGTCCTCCCCGGAATCAGGTTCGGGGATGCGCCCGTAAAGAAAGACCGCCGCGACTGCCACCCCCACAGCGATGCCAAAAGCGAGCTGGTACCCGCCCGGCGCGCCACCACGGTCAATAATTTGCCCGGCAATCGGCACGGTGAGCATGGTGACGATGGACATTATCGTCTTGCGGGAGGAGAAATAGCGCCCACGACGCTCCAGAGGCACGATATCCCCGGCAAGCGAAGTCCAGGCAGGAGTGCCAACACTGCTCACCCCGGAACGCAACGCCATGATACCGATAAGCACGGTAATGAGTGCAGGTCCCGTGATAACCAACGGCGCGAGCAGCGCCAGCAACAACATCAGGAACTGCATGGAGAGCGAGGTCATAAACACCGGTTTGCGTTTGCCCAAACGCGCCGTCCATTGCGCGCCGATGAGCGGCGCCAACATGGCAAGGAAACTGGCAATCGAAGCCAGCGTGCCGATCTGCAATTTTGTCGCGCCCAGTGCCAGCACATAAAGCGTGACATAGCTGTCCACAAAGGCAGCTGCCAGCGCAATCAGCACCCCATACCACCAGAAGACCTGCATTCCGCGCCGGTAGGAGGGATGCACATCCCGAGTCACGAAGACATCGGCATGATGCGCCCAATGCTGAAGATGCGAGGAAGCCTTACGAAACGGTATCACATCAGACCTCGAATATTGGACATTCGGAACCTACGCAAACGCTATTATAATCGTGTCTGTGACAATGCCAGCAGCCTCGTGATTTTCGTGGGCGAGGGCTGCTCCCGGTCCACGAAAATCACGCTTGTAGGAAGAAGGCACAAAGAGTTCAGGAAAGCGAGGGATGACGATGGCGATAATACTACACATCACACAACAGGAAACCTGGGATGCAGCGCGCAAAGCGGGCAGTTATCAGGCAGACACTCTGGCACTGGAGGGCTTTATCCACTGCTCTACACCTGAGCAGGTGGTAGAGGTCGCCACTTCTAGATTTCGCGGGCAAGAGGGATTGGTGCTGCTCTGCATCGAAGAAGCCCACCTGCAAGCCGAGGTGCGTTATGAAGATTGCTATGATACGGGCCAAAAGTTCCCGCACATCTACGGCCCCCTCAATCTGGAGGCAGTCAAGCAGGTCCTCGCGTTTCCCCCGCAGGGAGATGGCACGTTTGTGTTACCTCCAATGACAGCGGGAGGACAGGCGTAAGCTATCGTTCGGCACTCTTGTGGATGAGAAGCGTCGCTTGAGTTGAGTATTATTCAGGGTCGCGCACCATGGGCCCTGAATAACACGCCCTTGAACAGGCTTTAAGCCAAGATTTCACCGCCCAGTGGTAGTAATAGCACACCCTCACCTTGACGTATGGGAGTCTACTGGTAGAGTGAAGTGCATGAAATCACTTCACCCACATTCCGAGCCAACGGCTTTTGCGCGCGTGCGCCTCAACCGCCGAGCATTCCTGAAAGGACTTCTTGGTTTTGCAGGAAGCGCCCTCGCCAGCTGCGTACGCTTCAAGCGTGAGCTGCCCTTATCCCCCACACTCACGCCCGGAACACCAGAAACCGTAGACCCCACAGCCTCGCCGACCGCTTCGCCCTCACCTCAACCTACCGCAACCCCAACCTCCACCTCCAGTCCACCCCCAACCGAGAAGCCGGGCGCAACGCCGGGCAACACGCCTAGCCCCACACCCACGGAGATGCCCTGGGTCTACCCCAACCGGCCCTCAAAGCTGGGCTTACACACCGTCAGCCCCAATGGAGCTTTCCCCTTTGTGCGCGGCGTTACCGAAGCCGGGGGCCAAATCCGAATAATGAAAGCACTGGGCAACTTTGGCGTGTTACGGGAGGTCAAATCGGTCTCGCCCGCAACCGTCACCGTCGGGCGTTGGCCCTATGTGGAAGCCGTGGACATCTGGGGCGAACCAGTTCACGCCGCCCAACGGGTGATGCAGCAACACATGCAAGCCTGGCAGCACGAACGGGACGTGGTGGACTATTGGGAAGTCCTCAACGAAGTGAACCCGGGAAACACCGAGGGGCACGTCTGGTTGGCACGCTTCTATTGGGCGGCAATGGATATCGCGGAAGCCCAAGGATACCGTCTGGCACTGTTCTCATACTCCGCGGGAGTTCCAGAGTGGGAAGATTGGTCCGTCATCGTCGAAACCGGCATCTTCGCCCGCGCCGCCCAGGGAGGGCACATCCTGGCGCTGCACGAATACGATTGGCCCTTCCTGCGGCTCAACTGGGGCGGCAGCCTACCCGGACAGCCCGCCTATGATCCTGAGCGCGGCATTCTAGCAGGACGCTATCGCCACCTCTATCGTGATTTTCTGATTCCGCGCGGCGAGGTTATCCCGTTGGCCATCACCGAATGCGGCCTGGACCCAGGTATCACGGGAGCCACACCCAGCTTCGCGTGGCAGCGACAGTGGCTCAGTGAGCTTGCCTGGTATGACTCCAAGCTCGTGGAGGATGATTACGTCATCGGCGCGGCGATTTTCACCCTCGGCGGCGGCGAAGATTTCTACTATTACGACTTCGAAGCCCTACTTCCAGATTTGCGCGAGTATATTCTACGGCTAAAGGACCTGTAGGTGACGGCGGCAAGACCCACAACACGGGATTTAACGGTGTGTACAAAGGTGTCCACATCCGCAGCGATAATCCGCGGCTCTCCACCGAGGTCCCTCATTCAAAGCGTTTTCGGGATATGACAATTCCAGGCAGAATGCCACCCCAAACATACTGACATTTGGCATTTGCAAATTTGTATTTTAGTATTATAATTACTAAGTAAATATATAAAAATATAAGGAGCAAGATTATGGCAATCACAACATTCAAAGCCGTTTCCCGTAAATTACCCCAGGGGCTTTCAGTCGAAAATAAAGTGCGAAATTTTACGGTCATCATGGATGAACCGGCGTCGCTGGGCGGCACCGATACTGGCATCACCCCAGTAGAAGCCATGTTAACCGCGCTGGGTTCATGTCAGTGTATCGTTGCTGCGGCTTTCGCCAAAGCCAAGAAGATCAATTTGGAAGAAGTCTGGGTCGAGCTCGAAGGGGACTTGGACCCCAATGGCTTCCTCAAGGGCGAAGAGGGCGTGCGCAATGGGTTTCAGGAAGTTCGGCTCAAGCTTCACCTCAAATCGGATGCCTCAAAGGAGCAATTGGAGAATTTCGCGGCTTTCATCAACAGTCGGTGTCCTGTAGAAGACAACCTGTTGAATGCGACTCCGGTAGTCTCAGAACTGGTAGTAGAGCGCGCCTAGAATCCGCCTAAACGCTGGTGGCACCCGGCAGTCTGAGATTCTTCAAATGATAATATCTGGGACGGTGTTGAGCACCGCCCCAGATGTTTTTGAGACTGTGCAGCACTGCTCTATTTGCGATGCCGGGATATGGCTAATCTCACATTTTGCAACAGTTCAGTGTTCTCCCACTTGCCACAACGAGAAGTGGCTGAATCGCCAATATTTTGGGTGCGTTTTAACTTTGGGGAAACGCGAGCCCATTATCATGCAAACGCTTTTCCTTTGATTGATTTTTGGCGGTGGGGCTTTGCCCCACCGCCAAAAATCAACTTTCTCCGAGATTTTCACCCCCATTTTGAAGCGTACCCCGCTATTTGGGTGTGATTCAGTTTTTTGCATAGCCGCCTCACCCAACGGCGCTTCAGAAGCCCGGCTTCTGAAGCCCGTTTTCCAAGCGTGGCGTTGTAGCCCGGTGGCTGCTGAACTTTCAAAAATAAACTGGGTAATAGCGCCACAGACCAACAGCACCAATTTGCGTAGGAAATCTCCCCTCCTTTTCGGTTTTTTGGCGACGCGGGACAACCGCGTCGCCAAAAAACCTCTAAAAACTAATCCCCCTCCCCGGCGCTGCGCTGGGGAGGGGGGGGAGGGGGGAGGGGGCATTTCAATGCGGTAACCTTGGAAAAGGGAATTCCTTTAAGCCGGTTCATTTTCTGAAACCTCACTAGCTCCGGACGGCATGACATGCAAGCACCGAATGCGGAAAAGTGGCGCGCACCTCCGCTATTTTAAGCAGTTGAAAAAAACCTATTCCGTGGTAGAATAACTTTATCTTATTAATAAGAGGCTATGCCGTGAAATCGCTATTTGCGCTACTCGCTCTTACGCTGTTGGCACTTACCAACAGGTACTGGCGCGCGGCATCAGCACACTAAGATATCCTAGTTCAAGCCCCTGCCGCGTAGCAGGGGCTTTTTGTTGAGTATCAACAGTTGCGGGCATCAGGCGCCGGGTGGCGAAGCATCGGGGGATAAATCCTCCGCTGAAAGCGCCGGGTAGCCATGCCCCAGTACTATTTTCAGGAGGCTCTAAGATGACCAAGCCCTATCGTCCGCAAGAGATTGAACCGAAATGGCAGCAACGCTGGGAGGCGGATGCACTCTACCGCTCGGTGATTGATGCCGAAAAACCCAAGTTCTACGCGCTCACCATGCTCCCCTACCCTAGCGGCGATTTGCACATCGGTCACTGGTACGCGATGACGCCGAGCGATGCACGCGCGCGTTTCAAGCGGATGCAGGGCTACAACGTGTTGTTCCCGATGGGCTTCGATGCCTTCGGCTTGCCTGCCGAGAACGCCGCCATCCAGCGCGGCATTCATCCCGGCACGTGGACGCTGCGCAATGTGGCGAATATGCGGCAGCAGATGCGCACGATGGGAACGATGTTCGACTGGCAGCGCGAGGCAGTCTCCTGCCTGCCCGGCTACTACCGCTGGACAGAATGGCTCTTCCTCAAGTTCTATGAGATGGGGCTGGCGTATCGCAAGAAATCTCCGGTAGATTATTGCCCCAGCTGCAAGACGACCCTGGCCCGCGAGCAGGTTGTGGGTGAAGAACACATCTGCGAGCGCTGTGGCGCGCCGGTCATCAAGAAAGACCTGGAGCAGTGGTTCTTCCGCATCACCAAATATGCCGATGAGCTGCTAGATTTCTCGAAGATTGACTGGCCCGATAAGATTCGCCTGCTGCAGACCAACTGGATTGGACGTAGCGAGGGCGCCGAAGTGACCTTCACCATTGCGCCTGAGGATTTGCCCGCAGGCACCGTCGAGGGCGATGGCGATCTCGTCGTGTTCACCACCCGACCCGACACGCTCTGGGGTGCAACGTTTATGGTCCTGGCGCCAGAGCATCCGCTCGTGGACCGCATTACCAAAGCGGAATACCGCGAAGCCGTGGCAGCATACAAACAGCAGGCTGCACGCCAGAACGAAATCGAGCGCCTGGCGACGGATAAAGAAAAGACAGGTGTCTTCACAGGCGCCTATGCCATCAATCCCGTGAACGACGCGCGCATACCCGTTTGGATTGCCGATTATGTGATGATGACCTATGGCACCGGCGCCATCATGGCGGTCCCTGCTCACGATGAGCGCGACTTCGCATTCGCGAGCAAATTCGACCTGCCTATCCCGACCGTGATTGAGACGGAGGAATGGGTAGCCGAGGGACGACCGTTCCCCCTGCCACACGCCTATCCCGGTACGGGCCGGATGATTAACTCAGCATCCTTCGATGGAACCCCCGCACCCCACCCGGCAGTGGAAGAGGTCACAGCCTGGCTCGCTGAGCAAGGACGCGGCAAAGCCGCGGTCAACTATAAGCTGCGCGACTGGCTCATCAGCCGGCAGCGCTATTGGGGCGCGCCGATTCCGATGATCTACTGCGAGAACTGTGGCATTGTTCCCGTATCCTACAAGGACCTGCCCGTGCTACTGCCCGCCGATGCCGAAATCCCGAAGACGGGGGAGAACGCGCTGCTCTACCACGAAGGCTACCTGCACACGACGTGCCCGAAATGTGGTAGACCTGCACGACGTGAGACCGACACGATGGATACCTTCATGTGCTCATCGTGGTACCAGTATGCATACCTCAGCCCTTACTATCGCGAGGGCGAATCCGTGACAGGCAAGGATACGCCCTGGGATCCGGCAGAACTGGCTTACTGGGCGCCCGTGGATACCTACACGGGCGGGGCAGAGCACGCAGTCATGCACCTGATGTACACTCGCTTCTTCACCAAGGCGCTACGCGACGCTGGACTGCTGGATTTCGACGAGCCGATGCTGCAATACCGCTATCAAGGCATCATCCTGGGTGAACCGCGTGATGGTGATTGCGTCGAAGTGAGCGGCGCCTGGGCTGGCAACGCCTTCCAGGCAAGCGACATCACGGTCACGCCGTTCGACCAGCGTGAAAACTGGCCCCCCGCCGGAAAAAGCGAGTCGCGCGTCTGCGGTGAAGTGATGGACCGTGACGATGTCAGCCTCAAGGTGCAAGCAGGCGATGAACTGGTCGTCGTGCACGTGCCGGAGGGACAGGAGATCGTCATCCCGGGCAAAGAAAGCATGGGAGGGCTGAGCGACATCCTCTATCATCTGGAAGTCGAGAAGATGTCGAAGAGCAAGAAAAATGTCGTCGCGCCCGATACGCTGGTAGCGACCTACGGTGCGGATACCGTGCGTGCTTATCTGATGTTTGGCTGGCGCTGGGATCAAGGCGGTCCCTGGGACAGCAAGGGCATCGAGGGTGTGGTACGCTGGATCAACCGCGTGTGGGCGCTCGTCATGGATACGCCGCGCACCCGGGTTCCGCTGGACGCGGCAACCGAGCGCGAGATGCAACGTGCAATGCACACCGCCATCAAAGCCGTGACGCAAGACCTGGAGAGCTTTAGCTTCAATACCATTATCGCGCGTCTGATGGAATTCACGAACGCACTGGGCAAGGCGAAAGAGGCGGCATGGGAATCTCCAATATGGGACACCGCCATCAGCCATCTGCTGCTCCTGCTGGCGCCTATCACGCCACACCTGGCGGAGGAACTGTGGGAGGCGACGGGCAAACCGTACAGCGTACACACGCAGGCATGGCCCACCTGGGATGAGGCAATGCTTGCAGTAGACGAAATCGAGATTCCGGTGCAGATAAACGGCAAAGTGCGCGGCAAGATTGTCGTTGCGGCAAATGCAGACGATGAGACGGTTAAAGCCGCAGCCCTCGCTGAAGCCAACGTGCGCCGCTATACCGAGGGTCAACAGGTGCTCAAGGTCATCGTTGCCGGGCGGAAGCTGGTCAGCGTGGTAGTCAAGTAAGCCACACCCCACACAACCCATATAACAATAGCGTGGTGGGTCAGCCCACCACGCTATTTAAGAACGACGGGGATGCACTCCAACT
>JAFGFB010000132.1 GCA_016931315.1 Anaerolineae bacterium | reverse complement strand
GGTTGTGGATTTGGATGCTTATGCTTCAGGTTGGTTGCAGGATCATGAGGTTCAGCCATTAGGGAACCTTTGGATTCTTAGCGAGGAATAATTGATGCGGGAGGAGAATTATGCGATGCAACAAAGTCTTTGGGCGTAGCCTGAGTTGCCTGGTACTTATTGGAGTGCTGATGGGATTAGTTTCGGGGATCGGAGGCGCGCGTGGAATTGCGGCATTGGCGCCAGCCCAAGAGCCGATTCTGGCAACGAGCAATCAGAGTGCTGCAGATCCTGTGATCCCGCGGGTGTATCTGCCCGTGGTTTTCGGCGACTATGGTTTCCGCAGTTCCCGCCTCGGTTATTGCGCGCTTTCGCCGCGCATTGATCGCTACTCGGCTGTGAGACAGCTCATGGCAGGATGGTATGTGCGTTTTGGTGTAGAGAATGCCGCGCCGCGTCCTCTAGGCATGGATCACGTGCAGGTTGTGCGCATTCACCAGCTGACTGATTGTTGGCCGCAGTATAAGCGCGACCGTGGGCAATGTCCCTATTCTAATTACCCAAACTATGAGTACGTCATTACCTCTCCCGATTCCACTTCAGTTGCCGACGGGTTGGCCAAGATTGCCGCGATAGCGAGCACCAATCGAGGGATGTTATGGTTCATTGGCAACGAGATGGACCGCCGCGATTGGGATGGCGGCGGGCAGGATGAGATGCTTCCGGAACTCTATGCGCGCGCCTATCACGAGATTTACCATGCAATCAAGGCTGCGGATCCTACAGCCACGGTGGGCATTGGGGGCATGGTTCAGACGACCGGTCTTCGATTGGAGTATTTGACTAAGGCCTGGAATCGCTATGGGACTCTTTATGGAACATACATGCCGGTGGATGTTTGGAATGTCCATAACTTTATCTTTAGAGAGTACTGGAATGAGTACGGCGCCGATATTCCGCCGGGAAGCAGCGCGTCAATTGGGGCGATGTACATGGATGAGCAACAAAACGATATGAAAGTTTTCCGGGATCAGATCCGGCTCTTCCGCCAGTGGATGAAGGAGCACGACCAGCAGCAGAAGCCGCTCATCGTCTCGGAATACGGGATCGTCTATAGGCACGCTAATTTGAATAGACTAAGTGTAGTACAGAGTTTTATGACTCAAACCTTTGACTACTTCATGAACACCAAGGATTGCAACCTGGGTTACCCTGCGGATGAGTGCCGTCTAGT
Organism: Anaerolineae bacterium; assembly: GCA_016931315.1. Taxonomy (GTDB): domain Bacteria; phylum Chloroflexota; class Anaerolineae; order B4-G1; family SLSP01; genus JAAZNO01. The sequence continues at coordinate 3,489 of JAFGFB010000132.1, read as the reverse complement.
GCAGCGCTGGGCCTGGTATAGCCTGGACGACAACAATCCATTGTTCAATGATTATGCCTATTTGATTGACCCGAACACTGGTGCGCTAACTGCCACCGGTCAGACGTTTGCGGAGTATGCCAGCAGGTACCTGGACGTACGCTAAGGGCCCACTTATACCCTCTTGATCTTTTTGGGCTAAGCACATTGACCGCGACAGGGAAAACCTGTCGCGGTCAATGTTTGAGAATCGTTAAAAACTCTGATTTTGTGACCTTTTTCCTATTGACCAAACCCATTCTTGGGTTATAATTAAGTTAAGAATTCGAGTTGTATTCTGGCTTAATCCCTGAATGGGTGGAGGTGTTTGATGAAACGGCGAGGCGGAGTCCGTTGGATTGCGGTTATAGCGGCTGTCATGGTGTTGTTGACAAACGCTATACCTTCCCTGGCGATGGATATCAGTCCGGAGACTATGGCGACAGGTGGCGCCACGGAGTGGTATGAGCCTCGAGGATTGAATATCGTAGATCTGGTGGGCGCTGTTCCGGATTCCTATTTGACCGGCAGTATCCTTTCCTACACTCCAGGTTATGGCATTGTGCGCTATCGCTCGGGCCAGCGCAATGGTGATACCGTGGTGATTACCGCGGATGTTTATCCTCGTTATGTTGTAGATGGCGCGTGGACTGGCACGATGTTTGGCTGCCTGGGGCAACCCGCCCGAATTGATCAGTTTGGTAGTGTGTCGCCTGCAACGACGGTGCGGCTCTATAATGGCGCTACTGAGGTCACACGCCAGGCGACACTTTACTCCTATGTGCCCTCAGGTTTGAACAAGCCGGTGCGCAATCCGCAGCAATCGGAGTGGGAAAACCAGTATCGCTATTGGGAGAGCTCCCTTCTGAGCTCGCGCTTTACTACGGAAGGCGCACTGATTTTGCCAGGGAATATGGGCTGCGAAGTCATCATCTCGGGCAAGAATTACTCGCAACTCACTGCGGTCTACACTCTGAACTCTCCTGTTGCCGTCAACGTTGAGGTGTTGAGCACTGAGTCCTTCACGTTCCATTCCTATCTTGGGGTGGGCTACGCGGGCTTAATACAGCCCCTGGTCAATCAGCTAAGCGCCCGCTTTAGCGACCGTCACGAGCGTTTCCAGCTCCATATCCCAGAGAACGCAGATTATCTGTGGTTGAATTTCCCGGCAATGCCGGTGGATATGTACACACAGTTCGCAGGCAATCCGACCTCGAATGTGGGCCGCCCTACTGGTGGAACGTATCGTATGAATACTTCCCAGGGTCTGTCGGTGGATCATGTTTCAAGCATGGGCTTGCCACTGCGCGGGCATTGGAAGGATATGGACCTTGCCAATGGCACTGTTTATCTGCCCTATATGGAAGGCGCCAGCATGGCTGCGCCGGAATACTTCGTGCCCGCGGGTGTGGAATATAATCCTTGCATGATTCAGGGTAATTGTAGCGCCGCGTTACTGGATCAGATTTACAATACCTCCATGAACATGCAGGCGGTGTATCTGAAGGTTACCCGGCTATCTTGTGGGCTGCAGCAGGTTTCTTTACGGATGGTAGGTCCTTCGTGGCAACCGACGATGGTTTCTGGTGTGGTTGAGGGCGCAGAGCGGACTATGAATCTGGATATGAAGGTAATGGATGCTCTGGCGGAGCCCGGGTCTTTCTCGCCCACCGGTGCTGGTCCGTTTGCCTATTTTGTGTATCTGCCTTTGGTGACGCGAAATCTCTGTGAAGTACCTTCGGATAGTACTTGTACGGATGGGCCTTGTGGTTGGCTCACGAGTGATGGTCGGATGGTAGACTTCGTTCCTTAATTTGAAGGACAATGAGTTTTCACAGCGCCCCGCGGAAGCGGGGCGCTGTGGTTTTGGGCGAAGATGGATGAAGATGGGTTGCGTTTTCCCGCATTTGTGTTACCTTCACTCTCTGAGCAGGTCAATATCATCCCGCACACATGGCGCGTTAGATGAAGAACTGAGTACCCTTTGAGCACAGCAATTCGTTTTGAGCATATTTCTAAATGCTTTGCGCTGCACCAGCACCGCTCGCATTCACTTCAGGAAACTCTCATCCGCCTGGTCCCCTGGCGCCGCAAGGTGTCAACTCCGACCGAAGAGTTCTGGGCTTTGCGTGATGTAAGTTTTGAAGTTGCGGAGGGTGAGACGGTTGGCTTGATTGGTCCCAACGGCGTGGGCAAGAGCACCGTGTTGAAGTTAATTTCACGCATCCTGGAGCCTACCTCTGGGCGTATTGAGGTGAACGGGCGCGTGGGTGCGCTCCTGGAGCTCGGTGCGGGCTTCCACCCAGACCTCACCGGGCGTGAGAACGTCTACTTGAATGCATCTATGATGGGGCTGAGTCGTCAGGAAGTGGATCGGCGCTTTGATGAGATTGTCGCCTTTTCTGAACTCGAACCTTTCATTGATGTGCCGGTCAAACATTATTCTTCTGGCATGTACGTGCGACTGGGTTTTGCGGTGGCAGTGCATACCGATCCGGAAATTCTCCTGGTAGACGAGGTGTTGGCGGTAGGCGATGCGACTTTTCAGCGCAAGTGTTACGAGCGGATTGATCAGTTGCGTGGTGCCGGATTGACCCTGGTCTTTGTTTCCCATAGCGCAGATGCTGTGCGTTCGCTTTGCTCGCGTGCTTTCTGGTTGGATTCTGGCGCTTTGGTGGCAGACGGCAGCGCCGAGTCCGTGGTGCAGCAATATGCGATGCACAGTTGGTCGGCGGAAGAAGGGCAACTGGAGGCGGTTAGTTCGGTGCGTTGGGGCACTGGACAGGTTCGCATCACGCAAGTGCAAATTCTGGATTCTCAAGGAGACGAAAAACAGATTTTTGAGGCTGGCGAACCTTTGACTGTGACGATTCATTATCAGGCGCTGCAGCGCACCGAGCGTCCTGTCTTTGGATTGGCAATTCATCACAGCGATGGGACACACATCACGGGTCCCAATACGCGGTCGGCGGGAATAGAAATCTCCTCGATTGAAGGGTCGGGTGAGGTGAACTATACCATTCCGGCGCTGCCGTTTCTCGAGGGACGTTATGCCATATCACTATCCGTCCATGATTGGGATGAGACTGTGATGTATGATTATCACGATCGGATGTACCCCTTTGCTGTAGCGCCAGATAGCCATGAGAAATATGGATTGTTGCGCCTGGGGGGATTCTGGAATTGGCATGAAGCGTGAATGTGATTAGTGGATTGCTCTGGCATGGACGACCAATTTCCTTGTTAGGCTCAGAAATCGGCGCCTGCTAGCATTTGCCCGGTAGCTTTTTCATGGCTGAGCTACGAAATAGACCTTTGAGGAGTACCTGGAATGCCTTTTGAATACAACCTCATGACTCCTGCCTCGGTGCCTTTCGACTATGATAACCTGACCCCAGACTGCAATCTGCCTCCCGGGGCTGAAGGTCGTCCTCGCAATTCCTACGCGCCAACAGAAGGGGAGCAAGAGAT
>JAFGFB010000131.1 GCA_016931315.1 Anaerolineae bacterium | reverse complement strand
GCAGAGGGTAGTTCTTTTTGTGATTTTCGTGAACGGGGGCGCAGCCCCCGTTCACGAAAATCACTCCTGCAGAAAGAAGGCGCAGAGGGTTGATCGCTGACGAAGGTCGTTTGCAAGATGGCGATCTTATTTTCTCCAATATTCTGTCGTATACCCAATACGCTACCTGTTGATGTTGTTGTGAGCTCTGCTGCGTCGTCCATTTCTATATTTTACGCCATAACATGACAGATTCTGTCATGTTCTCGCAGTATACTGTCATAAAATAGAAAATTCGTTCGACAAAGAGGCAATGATGGCGACAATGACGATGACTACATTTGAGACGCTTTATGGTATAATGGGGGATGTTAGAACCCCCGTTCTAAAAAGGATCAGCATGGAACCCAACGAAATCATTATTCGCGGCGCACAGCAGCACAACCTTAAGCATATTGATGTCCGCATTCCGCGCAACAGCCTGGTAGTGCTCACTGGCGTAAGCGGCAGTGGCAAGTCGTCGCTTGCCTTCGATACCATTTATGCTGAGGGACAGCGGCGTTATGTTGAGAGCCTTTCGTCTTACGCCCGTCAATTCCTCGGGCAAATGGAAAAACCTCGCGTAGACTTCATCAGTGGACTCAGCCCCGCGATTGCCATCGAACAGAAAGCCGTCAGCAAGAATCCTCGTTCAACCGTGGGCACTGTTACAGAGGTGATGGATTACCTCCGCGTGCTTTTCGCGCGGGTGGGTGAGGCACATTGCCCCGAATGTGGGCGCCCTGTTCATGCGCAAAGCGCGCAGCAGATTACAACTCAGATTGCTGCGCTGCCATCCGGTACACGCTTTCAGATTCTTGCCCCGGTGGCGCAGAAGCGCAAGGGCACACACGCCGAATTGTTAGAGCAGGCGCGGCGCGATGGTTACACCCGCGCACGCATTGATGGTGTGCCCATTGAGCTTTCGGACTCTATCAGGCTTGCCAAGACCAAGATTCATACCATCGAGCTTATTGTAGACCGCCTGCAGATTCCTGAAGCGCCCGATGCCGACTTCAGCACGCGTTTGATGGATTCGGTGGAAACGGCGTTACGTGCGGCTGAGGGGGTGTTGGTGGTGGATATTGTGGAAGGCGAGGAGCTGCTCTTCAGTGAGCAGAACGCCTGTGCTCACTGCGGTATTAGCTTCCCAGAGCTCTCACCGGCATTGTTTAGTTTTAACTCTCCTGCCGGAATGTGCCCAGAGTGCAACGGTCTGGGCACTAAGTTGGAAGTGGACATCAATCTCATCATCAACGATCCCAATCTCTCACTGATGGATGGCGCGCTCCGTTGGTATGGTGAGCTACGCAAGAAGCAACTGAGCTGGACACAGCGTGAGCTGGAGGCAATCGCCCGACACTTTGGAGTGAATCTAGAAACACCCTGGTGTGAATTGCCCGAGGACTTTCGGCACATCTTGCTGTACGGTTCCGGTCGCGAGCGCATTAACTTCAAGTATGCGGGTGACCGTAATGACGTCACCTGGTCGGGGGAGATGCAGCGGCCTTTTGAGGGAATCATTGCCTGCATTCGGCGGCGTTTTCGCCAGACGAAGTCGGAGTACACGCAGCGCTGGTATTTGAGCTTTATGAGCGAGCAACCCTGTCCGGCATGTCAGGGCGCGCGGTTAAGACCCGAAGCGCGCGGCGTCACCGTGGGAGGGTTGACCCTTCTGAATGTCGGACGGATGACGATTGACGCTGCCCATAACTGGGTCACATCGCTTGCAGCTACTTTCAACGCGGAACAGCTGGAAATCGGTGGCGAAGTGCTCAAGGAGATTCGCGACCGTCTACAATTCATGCTTAACGTGGGTCTGCACTATCTTACACTCGACCGTCCTGCGCCGTCGCTCTCTGGTGGGGAGGGGCAACGTATCCGTCTGGCAAGCCAGATTGGTTGTGGTCTGGTAGGTGTGCTCTACATTCTGGATGAACCGAGTATCGGTTTGCATGCCCGTGACAACCGCGCCTTGCTGGATACCCTGCTGCACTTGCGTGACATGGGTAATACCGTCCTGGTGGTGGAGCATGATGAGGAAACCATGCGCGATGCTGACTGGATTGTGGACCTTGGTCTCGGTGCGGGTGTCCTCGGCGGCGAGGTGGTAGCTTCTGGTCCCCCTGAGGAGATTATGGATAACCCGCGCTCGCTGACTGGACGTTATTTGAGCGGGGAATTGAGCGTCATCTCTCCCAATGGTGGGCGACGTGTTCCCCAGAATGGGAGTCTCACCTTACATGGGGCTACGCTGCACAATCTCAAGAACATCGAGGCGCGTTTCCCACTGGGGGTGTTGACTTGCGTTACCGGCGTCAGTGGCAGCGGCAAGAGTAGCCTGGTGGCGGAGACGCTTTATCCCGCATTGGCGCGCACGCTCAACCGCGCAGAGACGCGCCCGGGACCATACGAACGGCTGGAGGGCTTGCAGCACCTGGACAAGGTTATTGATATTACTCAAGACCCTATTGGACGGACGCCACGCTCGAATCCGGCAACCTATGTGGGTGTTTTCGATGAAATCCGCCGGGTGTTCGCGGCAACGCCGGAAGCCAAGATGCGTGGTTATGGCATCGGGCGTTTTAGCTTCAATCAGAAGGGGGGGCGTTGTGAGGCGTGTAAAGGGCACGGGCAGCGGCGGATTGAGATGCACTTCCTCGCGGATGTGTGGGTGACGTGCAAGGAATGCGAGGGAACGCGCTATAACCGGGAGACCTTGCAGATTCGTTATAAGGGCAAGAATATTGCTGAGGTGTTGAATATGGATGTGCAGGAGGCGCTGGAATTTTTCGCGGCGCATCCAAAGATTGCCCGGCAGTTGCAGACACTCCATGATGTGGGTCTAGACTACGTCAAGCTGGGACAGGCGGCTACGACGCTCAGCGGGGGTGAGGCGCAGCGCGTAAAGTTGGCGAAGGAGCTCAGCCGTGTGGCGACCGGTCGCACGATCTATATCCTGGATGAGCCGACAACGGGCTTGCACTTTGCTGATATTCAGAAACTCCTGGATGTGCTGCACCGGCTTACCGACGCGGGAAATACCGTCATCGTGATCGAGCACAATCTTGATGTGATTAAAACGGCTGATTGGTTGATTGATTTAGGACCGGAGGGTGGCGACAGGGGCGGCTATATCATTGCTGAAGGCTCGCCCGAGGCTGTAGCACAGGTTGAGACAAGCTATACCGGGCAGTGCTTGCGAAGGGTTCTGCGCTGACCCGTATTCCATCGTGGGAGGAATTGTATGTCAGAGAAAATCGTAGTCTTTCTGTTGGCAGTGGTGATTTTCTTATCTGCTTGCGGTGCAAAAACTACGCCGCAGACGCTTTCTGGCGAGGCGCGTGAAGCGGTTCTCGCCTATAGTGAAGGGATGACGGACAACCTGCTTGAGGGCTTGAACGCGGGAGATTATGTTGCCTTTTCGCGGGATTTCACAGAGCAAATGAAGACGTCACTCTCCGAAGCCGAATTCCCCGACCTCTCCCTGCAGATTATTGGCACATTGGGTGCTTATGTCTCACGGGAGATTCAGAGCGTGGAGCAAACGGGGGACTTTGTCGCCGTAGTTTACACCGCGAAATTCGAGCAGGACGACCCGGTGACCGTGCGTGTGGTCTTCGAGGTTGCTGATCCGCACCTTGTCACCGGTTTGTGGTTCGATTCGGCAAAACTGCGCCAGAAGTGAGTTTACATTTTGTCTGGCTCGACTTGATAAAGAGTGTTTTTGGGGACGCGCGAAGCGCGTCCCCAAAAACACAAAAAAGACCCTCTTCGTCTGTTTGCACGACCTCTTTTGGTTTTTCCCAATAATCTGTCGTATACTCCCCGAACTTGCCAGCATTGACACTTGGGCGCGCTTATGATAATATTTAGTTAAGATTCTTAAGACTTTTTCGAAGGGCGGCGAACGAGTTTGACAAAATTACCTGCAAATGCCAAGCAGGGAGCTTTGCAGCGGTTCAAGGTGCTAGTCATTGATGATGAACCTGGCTTCCTGGAGATGCTGAACCTTGCTTTATCTATAGAGGGCTTTTCTGTAATTGTAGCGTCGAATGCTGCAGCTGGCTTGCGCGCGGCTTATCAGAGTAAGCCTGATGCTGTCCTCCTGGATGTGATGATGCCCGACATGGATGGCTATGAAGTCTGCCAGCGTTTGCGGGAGATGACGGATGCACCGATCATTTTTGTGACGGCAAAGGATACCCCCGATGATATCCTGCATGGCTTTTCGATGGGCGCCGATGATTATGTGGTGAAACCATTTCAGATCTCTGAATTATTATGCCGTTTGGAGGTCTCGCTGCAACGAACTGCCCAGAAGCATGAAGATGATCCTAATCTGCTGTTTGTGACGGATTCGTTGATGTTGGATTGTGATCGGCGCGAGATGGTGCATGGAAATCAGATTGTGCATTTCACGCCATTGGAGTTTGCTGTGCTGCGCCTGCTGCTTCATCATTCGGGCAAGGTGCTCAGTCCTGACGCTATTTTGACCCAGGTTTGGGGATATGAACAGGCTGGCAATCTGGAATTAGTAAAACAGTATATTTATCGTTTGCGCCGAAAGATCGAGCCTGATCCGGATAACCCGCGTTATCTCCATACTGTGTGGGGAGAAGGTTATTATTTTGATGTGGAGCCGCCCTCTTCTTGACCTGCTCATAAATGACTTTGTAATGCTTTCTATGTTTTACCACGTCCCTCGTGTTGAAACGCTGTGCAAAGGTGAGGTGTACCATCATGGATGCCAAGAAAATCCTGGTGATTGATGATGATCCTGGATTAGTGACGCTGTTGCGGTTAGGCTTAGAGCGTGATGGCTTTGCCGTTTACGAGGCCAGTAATGGCAAAGAAGGATTGCGCATGGCATATGAGATTCACCCTGATGTGATTTTGCTGGACATTATGATGCCGGAGATGGATGGGTGGAGTGCCTGCCAGCGCTTGCGTAGTGTTTGTGATACACCCATCATTGTTTTGAGCGCTAAGGCCGGTCAGGCAGATGTGGTGCGTGGCCTTACTCTCGGTGCAGATGACTATGTGACCAAACCCTGTAGCTTCAATGAGCTGAAGGCGCGCATCAAGGCTGTCTTGCGGCGGCAACAGGTGAACGAGGCGCGTACCTGGCAAGCGATTTATGATGACGGTTTTCTATACGTGAATCTCGCTGATGGAACGGTGTTGCGAGAGGGCGAACGGGTGAATCTGACGCCAACGGAGCAACGTTTGCTAATGGCATTGATCAGCCAGAAGGGGCATGTAATTGAGCACCGGGAGCTTCTGGTAAGTATCTGGGGCCCGCAGTATGCCGAAGAGGTGGGCTATCTGAGCGTCTACATTCGCTACCTGCGACAGAAGCTCGAGAAAAATGCTGCTGAGCCTGTTTACATCCGCACGCAATGGGGCAAAGGTTACTATTTTGGCGGAGAGGGTCCGCTTCGTGCTGTTGATGAAGGTCCGCTGCGTTTCGATCTTGAGGGGGAAATCTCCTGATCCCTTTCTCCCTGCGTCAGATGAAGGACTCTGGGTTTGAGGGGGCTGTTCGTGACTGCGACCTCCGGTGAAAAACTGGGGGTCGCGTTTGTGGAAGGACTATCACGGTTGGAGGTGTGATCAGGTGCCCGAATGGCCTGAGATTGCCAATCTTGCACGGCAGATGCAGGCGGTGTTGCCGGGAAGAGCAATTGCCGGGGTGACGGTACGACAATCTAAGTGTCTCAATTTGCCAGAGCCTGAGTTCATTGCGGTAGTTGCGGGGGCGCGAATCCTGGCGATAGCACCGCGCGGCAAGTGGCTGCAGGTTCAAACGACACAAGGATGGTTGCTTATCAACCTCGGTATGGGGGGAGAGGTGTTGCTATCCCCGCCAGTAGCATTACCCGAAAAGACGCGTCTGCACTTCGATTTCGATGATGGCACCCGCTTGATGATGAATTTCTGGTGGTTCGGTTACGTGCATTATGTTAAAACGCAGTACCGCAAAACTAACCCTGTAAGAGAAATGGGGTTATCATAGGGACCAACTCCTGACTAGAGAAAGGAACCCTATGAG
>JAFGFB010000130.1 GCA_016931315.1 Anaerolineae bacterium | reverse complement strand
GGTTCCCTCCGGTTCGGTGGTGTGGTAACCTTACTGTACCTGAGTCTACCTGGTTTTCAACTCATTTGAAACACACCCATTTGATTTTTGTGATGGAGCTTTGCCCCATCACAAAAATCAATCAAAGGAAAGGCGTTTGCATGATAGTCACCTGGCTTTTGCCCCAAAACTAAAACGCACCCCTCGCCAGAGGCGATTTTTCGTGGCAAGGCAAAACCTCGCCCGCGCCCCGCCAAAAAATCGTTGACGATTGCAATACGCACAGTATACTTGAACATAATTCGGATGGAACAGGTGCATATATCACGATGACACTCAAGATTGGCCGCAGGGTCAATCTCGAATCGCCCTAGAATCTCCTGCATTGCTTCACAAGGAACATCATACTATGCAAGTACAGCTCTTCATCACCTGCCTTGGCGAAAATTTCTTCCCTGAGATGCTCGAGAAGATGGTCACTCTCCTCGAACATCTTGGGATAACGCCTCACTTCCCACCTGAACAAACTTGCTGCGGGCAGCCTCAGTACAACAGCGGCTTCGAGGCTGAAACACGCATCATGGCGCGCCGCTGGATGCAGACCTTCAGCCGCAGGGGGGAGCCTATTATCTCACCCTCTGGCTCATGCGTGGAGATGATCCGGCATTATCCCGATCTTTTCCCAGAAGGCAGCGCAGAACACACCCTCGCCGTGGAGCTGGCTGCGCGCACCTTCGAGTTCACAGAGTTCCTTGTGCGCCAGCTGGGTGTAACGGATGTGGGAGCACGCTTTCCCCATCGCGTCACCTACCACGCCTCATGTCACCTGCTGCGCGGCCTGGGACTGCGCAACGAAGCCAAACAATTGCTTGCGGCTGTGCGTGACCTGGAGTTCATTCCCCTCACCGAAGAGGAAACCTGCTGTGGCTTCGGGGGCATTTTCAGCGTGCTCTACCCTGAGGTTAGCCAGGCGATGCTGGAGAACAAAGTGCGCCATATCATTGCCAGCGAGGCAGAGTACGTCGTTATCGGTGAAGCAGGCTGCCTGATGAATATTGCCGGGGGCCTGCAAAAAGCCGGCTCTACGATCCGACCGATTCACCTGATCGAAGTTCTGGCTGCTCAAGGAGATGCATGATGAGCAATACCCCCATCACACCTATTGCCTTCCGGCGTTACACACAAAGCCTTTCACCCACCATTCCAGATGCAATCCAGCAAGCTACAGGTCAGTTCCTCGATAAGCGCAATGCCCGTGTTGCCGAATTACCAGAGTGGGAGCTGCTTCGGGATGCCGGCCACAGGCTACGACTGCACACTCTCGAACATCTGGATGCCTACCTGGAACAAGCTGCCGCGAGTCTTGTTGCCGCGGGCGTGCAGGTACACTGGGCCGTCAATGGCGCCGAAGCCAATGCCACAGTGCTTGATATTGCCCGGCAACACCATGTGAGAACGATTGCCAAAGTCAAATCTATGGCGACCGAGGAAATCGCCCTCAATGCAGCACTGCAAGCAGCAGGATTCCAGATCACTGAAACCGACTTGGGCGAATTCATCATCCAGCTCGCCGGGCTTGGACCATCCCATATCGTCGTTCCCGCCGTCCACCTCACAAAGGAGGAAATCGCCCGACTCTTTGAGGAAAAACTGGGCGTAGAGGCCCCACCCGATCCCGAACAACTCACTGCCATCGCGCGCGCTCGGCTTCGCGAGATCTTTCTGGCGGCGGATATGGGCATCTCCGGAGCAAATTTCCTCGTCGCGGAAACCGGCACCCTGGTCATGGTAACCAACGAGGGCAATGGGCGCATGTGCACCACCCTACCTGAACTGCATGTCGCCGTTGTTGCTATCGACAAAATTGTACCGGATTGGGAAAGCCTTGCCACCCTGCTAAAACTTCTTGCCCGCAGCGCCACAGGACAAAAACTCTCCACTTACACCAGCTTCATCACGGGGCCTCGTAAGGCGAAGGGTGAACACGGTCCGCGCGAGCTACACGTCGTATTACTAGATAACGGGCGCAGTCGCATCCTCGCCAGCCCTCTTACCCGCGAAACCCTCAAGTGCATTCGCTGCGGAAGTTGCCTGAATGTTTGCCCGGTGTATAAGCAAGTCGGCGGTTATGCCTATGGCTGGTTCATTTCAGGTCCTATCGGCGCAGTGTTGACCCCGCAACTACTGGGGACAGAAATCGCCGCAGAACTCCCCTATGCCTCGACCCTCTGTGGCGCGTGTGCAGAAGTCTGCCCGGTAAAAGTGCCGCTGCTCGATCTGCTACGCCATCTACGCCGCCGCGTTGCCGAAGGCGACACCACCAATGCCGCAGTCGTCTCACCAGCGCTCAAGGCAGTAGCCCGTGGTAGTGCGATAGCCTTAGGCACACCCTGGCTTTATCGCCTCGGCACGCGGCTGATACCGCTATTGCAGACGCCCTTGCGCCGCGGCAATTGGATTCCAGCCCTCCCTGCACCGCTCAACCGTTGGACCATGGTGCGCCCCTTCATGCCTTTCCGCGCCCGTTTTCGGCGCTGGTGGAAACACCGTGAAAAGAACCAGGAAGGCAAGCCAGGTTCTGGAGAGATGCGTCAATGAGCCAATCAACCTGCTTTAACCCTGTTCTCGAGGCAGTGCGGCGCTCACTGGGACACGAGCCAAACGCAACACCAGCACCACGCCCATCGCTCCCCCCAGCGCGCACCGCGGGTTCAGTGCAAGACGAGCTCGCGCTCCTGCTACACGAAATAGAGGACGTTGCCGGACATAGTCAACGTCTGTCGGTGGAAGCACTTGACGTTGCTCTCCAGGAACTGATACAGACAGAAAATATCCGCACCGCAACCGTCTGGAACACCCCAACCCTGCAACGTCTGGAAATTGCCCAAAAGCTGGAAAAAATCGGGGTGCAGCTCATCCCCCCTGATGCAGACAAACACGCTCTGGCACAATGCGATCTTGGCATCACCGAAGCAGATTTCGCCATTCCCGATTCAGGAACGCTAGGGTTGCTCTCCGGACCGGAGAAACCGCGCGCCGTCTCACTACTTCCCGCCGTACATCTCGCACTCCTGACACCCGCGGCGCTTCGTCCCGACCTGCATCAAGTCTTTGCCGAAGCGCAACGCCACGGTTATTTGATACTCATTACCGGACCAAGCCGGACTGCCGACATTGAACTCACCCTTACCCTGGGCGTGCATGGACCGAGAGAACTCTACGTGTGGGTGCTAGAGCAGGTTGAAGAGTAAAAACGCAGTACCGCAAAACTAACCCTGTAAGAGAAATGGGGTTATCATAGGGACCAACTCCTGACTAGAGAAAGGAACCCTATGAG
>JAFGFB010000129.1 GCA_016931315.1 Anaerolineae bacterium | reverse complement strand
GGATCGTACAACTTCAGCAGCAATGCCGCCAACTACAACGACGAGAATGTGCTGATCCTGCACAGCGCCGAGATTGCCGGACAGTACCGCGAGGAATTCGAGCGCGTGTACGAACAAGCCAAAGCGGCGCAATAAACGCATTGCGCCGCTCTCCTACAGCAGAAAAGTCACAACAGGCTTTCGTAGACCGCCATCACACGCTGCGTCATCAACTCCTGGGTGAACTCGGTCTCGACGCGTAGACGCCCGGCCTGCCCCATCACGCGGCGTTTTTCGGGATCGTCCACCAACTCCCGTAGCGCCCCCGCGAGCGCCGTCGGATCCTGCGGCGGCACCACCCGCCCGGTGACACCATCCTGCACCACCCAGGATGTGCCGGTTCCTACCTCCGTGCTCACACAGGGCAAACCCGACGCCATCGCTTCAAGCAAGACGATGCCGTATGCCTCGGCACGCGCATTAGAAGGCAGCACAAACACGTGCGCTTTATGATACAGCGCTGGTAATTCCTCATCGGCGATTTCCCCCAAGAAGTGAACCCGCTCCGTCAACGCTAGTGCCTGTACCTGAGCTTGCAACTGCGCGTACATCGGGCCATCCCCTGCCAGTTTCAGGTGTACACCTGGCAGGTCACGCATTGCAGCGACGAGTGTATCCAACCCTTTGTAATACCGGAGTCGCCCAACGAACAACAGGGTAGGTGAGCCAGTATAGCCATGTTCAGGTACAGTAAATCGTTGCACATCGATACCGATGGGGACTGACTGGCATTTCGCTTTGACCGATTGCAGCCACGGTGAGGTTTCGATGTACCGCGGGCTGTTGGCGAGGATGCGATCAGCATGGCGCAGCACACGGCGCAGAAACGGCCCATAGAGCCGCAGCAGATTCTTTTGGCGCACAATGTCAGATTGATACGAAAGCACAAAGGGCGTTTTGCCGCCGAACAGCCACGCGCTAAGCTCGCCGAGAGGATATGGCCCTTGAACGTGGAGAATGTCGGGACGCAGGCGGGCTACAATCAGAGGCTGTGTGAGGCTGACAGGCATCGAGGCTGCAGTGAAGAGCCTCCCGGCCTTGATGACTTTGACGCCATTGCGTGTTTCGATGTGCGTGCGCGGGCCAGGATCACAGACCAACACGGTTACCTTGTGCCCGGCCTGGACCTGCGCTTCGGCGAGTGTCTTGATGTGGTTTTCAATCCCGCCCAGGACGGGGAAATAGTCTTTGTAAACGTGTAAGATTTTCATAGCTTCTTCATTGACAATGGTATCGATATAACGTGAGCTTATGCTGATAAGCAGGGCGCTTAAACAAATAGGTTTTTAGGGATCGGTAAAGAGTGTTTTGTTCAGCGAAGCCTTGTTCTATTTCCAGAGAACAGCGATGCTCAATCCATTCCTGCAGGAGCAGTGGCTCGTCTGTTCTTGTGCGATCACGTCCAAAGATGAATAACCAGATGTGCTGAGGGGTATTCCCTAAAATCCAACCCTGACTCTGTTGGCTTTCACGTGGATCAAGAATAGGGGTTTCCCAGTTAGCTATCCGTTCAGCATAAAAAGCAATACCGATATCAGGCGCAGCGAGCACCAAATCATTGCTGCTTACCTCCGTTGCCATCTGAGTTACAATTTCTCGTGTGGGAACAATATAAATGGGATTTTGAAAATCCTTACAGGTGAAATAATGGAACAAACCTACACTATGCACTAGTAACAGCCCAGCCATTAACCCATAACGGAATTTGGCGTTTTGAATCTTCAGCAGCCCAATGCTCAGACATAGTATAAAAAACGGTAGCACAAATAGAACGTGATTGGCAAAAGCAATAAATGGTACGCCCTGGATGAGAGTCGAAGTTAAGAAGCTCACCAATCCCAAACTCAACAAAACATAACCTGCAGTCCATAGAGCAGAGTCCCCTAGAGTTCTCGTGTAGAGAGATTTCAGAAAGTGAACTCCTGCAATAACCACGATTATTGTGCCTGCAATACCAGCAACATGCCAGGGGAATATAGTTTCTCCTATTGCAAAAGCATATAACGCTTGAGCGATATTAAGTATAAAACTGACGACACCTCCCCCTAGATCGGCAGCTTGCATCGAAAGCACTTTGTCTGTCTGGATAAAGGCTACAAAAATCCAGGGAAGCCAAAGGATGCCACAGATAGCTTGCCCAACAATGAACCACTTCCATCGGTGAAAAGATAGTTGCGGTGGGCGGTGGAGCATTTGGCTCAATGCAACAGTGTTGCTCCAGATAATCCAAGTTGCCGGGCCAAAATAATCCGTGTAAAGGTATAACGTGAGAACCCCGCTATATGCAACAAGTCTCCAGGTACTGGGATAACGTAGCCACGACATGAAAAGAATAGCTGTCAATAAGGCGAAAGCCATTGTTAAACTGTAGTATTTCACAAAACGTGTGTAGAGGAGAAAGGTAGGAAGCGAGGTTAATAGAATGGCTCCCGTTATCCCGACTGACGATCCCAGCATGATTTTGCCCCAGCGGTAGCTCATCGCAATCACGAGTATACCAATCATAGCCCAAATAGAACGCGCCGCCCATTCCCCACTACCCAAAATGCGTATCCAGATATGAGAGATAAAATGGGTTAACGGTGGATGCAGATCGGATCCCTGTATAAGTGCATGCAAGATATCAACAGGGCGATTGATATCAATCTCTACATTGTAGAATTCATCAACTGAAAAGCTCAAGGAGTTCAACCGGAAAAATAAGAGAAATGCGCTGCATAACAGGATTAACAGTATGCACATCCTTTCTTGTTTCATAGACATCTCCACTCATAGATTACTTGATGTTTATTGTTGACGGTATAGTACAAGAGTCTCCTGCGCAGTCTGCGACCAGGAGAATTTAGCAACTTGCGCCAAACCCTGTCGGCGCAAATCAGTACGCAGATCAGCGTCACCGAGCACCCGTCGCAGCGCGTCGGCAATCGCTTCCGTCTGTGTCGGATCAAACAACACCGCTGCATCTCCCAAAACCTCCGGCAGCGACGAAGTATTAGCGCAGGCAACCGGCGTTCCGCAAGCCATCGCCTCGATCACCGGCAGGCCAAATCCCTCGTACAGGCTAGGAAAGACGAAGATGTCAGCCGCCGTATACAGCGCCGGTAAATCCGCACCGGGCAGCGGCCCCAGCCAGCACACACGGCCATCGATTCCCAACGCCTGCGCACGCTGGCGGGGCTCTGGATGCTGCGGCAGCCACGCACCCGCAATCACGAGCGTAACATCCGGCATTTCCGCTTGAACGATCGCCCAGGCTTCGATCAATCGTACAAGATTCTTGTGTGGCTTGTTGCTTCCCAGGTACAAGATGAATTTGTCTGGCAGGCTGCGACGCGTTCGCAAGGCTGTGACGGCATCTGGCGGTTGTGGTGTGAAAGCCGGGTCGGCTGCCAGTGGGATTGCCGTGACCTGCTCAGGTTGCAGTCGAAAACGGGTTAGAAAATCGCGCCGCGTCGCCTCGGAAATGGCCAGTGTGTGTCGTGCCGTTCGCAATGCCAGCACCGTCGCCCAGCGAAAGAGCAGACGCGCCTTCAGCGTGCTGTATTCGGGAAAATGGATTGGGATGAGATCATAGAACGTGAGCAGTGTAGGGACGCCGGGGAAGTAGGGCATCAGATAGTAGGCACTATGATATACGTCTGCCTTATGCTGCTGCAGCAGGCGTGGGATCACCCACTGCTGGCGCAACGAAAAGGGCGAGACATCGACAGGCAAGCTGTGTACAGCATCGCCAGAAGGCAAATCCAGCGGATACGCCGGATCGAAGAATACGGTGAGCTGTTCGTCAGGTGCAAGTTGCGGGATCAGCGCGCGGGCGAGGTTGGCGACGTAGCGTCCGATGCCAGGGAAATGCGGCGTCGCCGTGCGGGCATCTAGGACGTAGTGCGGCATGTGGATAGCACCTGCTCGTACACACGCTTCGTCTCTTGCGCTGCCCGCCCCCACGAGAAACGCGCCGCCTGGCAGAGCCCCTCTTCCTTGAGCGTGGCGCGCAAAGCGTCATCGCGCGCGATACGCCGCAGCGCCTGGGCCATCGCTTCATTGTCGGTCGGATCGAACGTCAACGCCGCGTCTTCGACAACTTCCGGCAGCGAGGAGGTATTGGAGCAAAGCACTGGCGTGCCGCAGGCCATCGCCTCCAACGGCGGCAGTCCAAATCCCTCGTACAGACTGGGGAATACCATCGCCATTGCCCCGGAATAGAGCGCCGGTAAATCTGTTTCCTGAAAGTATCCTGTGAGCAACACGCCATCGCGCACAGGGCTGTTCTCTAGCGCCGCGAAGAAATCGCCTGAGAGCCAGCCTCGTTGACCGGCGATAACCAACGGGGGAACCTCGTGTGCCTGGTAGAGCGGTTCCCACACCTTCAGCAATCGTGTCAAATTCTTGCGCGGCTCGATGGTGCCCACATAGAGGAAGTACTGTTCCGGCAGATGATACCGCGTGCGTGTCGCCTCTACGACGGCGCGCAACTGCGGCTCGAAGCGGGGATCCGCCGCTTCGTAGATTACGGAGATCTTCTCTGGCGGAATCTGGTAGGCGTTGACAATGTCACGCCGGGTCGCCTCCGAGACGGCGATGATGTGATTGGCCCGGCGGCAGTACAGCGGCATCGTCCAATTCAAGTACCAACGGTTGAGCGGTTTGTGATGTTCCGGCAAATAACGGAAAATTAAGTCATGGACGGTCAACACAGTCGGGACGTTTTTCAGCGGCACCAGCAAATGCTCGGTCGCATGGAAGAGTGCCGCATCCGGCATCAGATGGTTGAAGGGGATGCGCGCCAGTTGCCCCGCCCAGACCAGCATTCGCCAGGATTTATAGCTGCGCGCCACTGTGCGTGCTGGGAGATGTTCCAGCCCAGACGGCAACGTCACACCGTTCTCTTGGTTGTAGAACAACGCTAACTTGTGCGTGAGGCGTGGCACTAAAGCGCGCGTCAAGTTTTCGGCATACCGACCCAACCCGGCGCGACGATGTGCAGCGGCGGAGATATCCACGTAGATCGTCATAGTGCCTGCATTATACGTGTTGTTGCCGTAGGGGCAAACGGTTGTCCAGGATTCCCACAAATTGACAAATCCCCTTATTTGTGTATACTTACCGCGCTCGGTAGGGAAAACCTTGACCCTTCATGTTGGTGTGTTATAATGCCGTGACGCCGACGTAGCTCAAACGGCGGAGCATCCGCCT
>JAFGFB010000128.1 GCA_016931315.1 Anaerolineae bacterium | reverse complement strand
TACTTTACAGGAAGTGTCGTTTTTTGGGTTGCGCTAGCCCGCGCGCTTGGGTTGGTTTTTATCCTTCAGACTTGCTGTGGAATCCCAGTGCCAAATCCTATAAATACGCATTTGGAATTGTGTATTAAGGCGAGTAATAACAGACAGGATTATCCCAGACACAAGATAAAATAAACATAGTGCAAATCACAGAGGTGTAACTATTGCGCTTCTAGGGCCTTGTGAACCTGACAATGCGCGACTCGCCTTATGTCCCGGACTTTTTTCTGAACTTGCTGATGCACTACATATCTCACCTGTTACATCTCTTTATTTCTGTACGTAACCTATTGTTCTTCCACTCACAATTACTTCGTACCAGTTCCCGTCTTTATCATGGTAGTATTTAAGATAACCAATCTTTCGATCTTTCCCATCCACGGAATGCAGATAATCATTTTCGAGCCAATAGAGTTTGTTTCCCCGGCCATCAGTGATATATTTATACTTACCTTCGGATTTGATTTGGAATGTTGTCGTTGCCATAGTGGTCTCCTTTACTATTGAGAATACTGACTCGTAGGTATGTCAATCTTTGTACTATCATGACCGAAAATTGAGAAACCATCAACTTCTGTAGAGGTATGCACATTTTGAACATAACAAAGAAACTCTTTGTGGCTGAGAACACAAAGTTCGTGGAGGTTTTGTGTGTTTTCCGCGTTCTCAGCAAAAGTAAGCACGGAAAAAATGCCGGTATTAGGAATAGCTCGACTATACTTTAGGTTTGGACAATGCATACTTTCTCTTTTCAGATAGTTCGACTTCGATAAGAAAACTTTGAAAGCCTCGGCGCACCTGGCGCGCTCTGCGGTACGAGTTTCCTTTTGCCTGAAAAGTGCGTTGGGCTGAGATTAATGAATACTGTACGCAACGCCTCACGATGCCAAACGCTATCGCGCTTGCGGAAAGGGGCAGGGCCCTTCCCCAAAACCCCTTCAGCATTTCAACCGTTCAGTTTCCTGGCGCATCACCTGCACACCGAAACCCAATGAGGATACTACGATTGGCGGGGTTGCTGTCGGAGCGGCAGGCGATACGGACGTAGCTCAAGCTAGTGAAGAAACTACCCCCACGTAGCACCTTGGAAGTTCCACTGGCTGGCCCTGTGGGATTCACCCGCTGTCCCGCAGGATACTCCCCATACCAATCGGCTGTCCATTCCTGCACGTTCCCCGCCAGATTTAACGCCTCCACCCAACTGGCCCCCTGCGGAAAACTCCCCACTGGCGCAGTATACTCATAACCATCGCGACAGTCCGCTTCATAACAATTCACCGAGTTCTCCTCCCAGGTATTGCCCCAGGGATAAAGCCAGCCTGACGGCCCACCCGCCGCATACGCCCATTCCGCCTCCCTAGGCAGCCGTCCCCCCGCCCAGGCGCAATAGGCCACCGCATCATCCCACGAAATTCCTACCATTGGCTGCGTTGTGCCGTTAAAACGCGCGTCATCGGCGAATGTCGAAGCCTCACAAGCTTCCGTTGCCACACAGTTCCGGTATTGCGCGTTCGTTACCTCTGTTTGATCTAGCCAGAAGCCATCCAGTGTTACCGTATACACCGGGCGCTCGTCGTTTCTTCCATCCTCGCTGCCCATCTGGAACGCTCCTGCCGGTACATAGACCTGCACCATCCCATCCATTGGTCGAGTTCGCGATACTACTGCATGCGCTTCTGGCGGCAACTCCTCCCATAACGCAGTCCCTAGCTCGGAGTCAAAACCACGCAGGTATGTGGCGGCGATCCCTGCTTTCATCCAGTCCTGCGCTGCTAATGCTGCTTGTGCCTGTCGTGTGTATGCTTCAGTCAACAATCCCAGACCTTGTGCCGCATCCATGGCTCGCACTTGCTCCGCTATAGCCGCGGCCGTTTCCCAGTCCTGCGCTGCCATTGCTACTTGTGCTTGTCGCGTATACACTTCAGCCAACAAGATCAGACCTTGCGCCGCATCCATGGATCGCGCCTGTTCCGCTATAGCCATGGCCATTTCCCAATCCTGCGTTTCCATTGCCGCCTGTGCCTGTTGTTTGAAGGTTTCCGGGATCTGTTGCAGCGCATCGCGGTAGTCTCCACACCGCTCAAACGCGGCGATAGATTGCTGCCAGTCGCCACTTTCTCTGAAAGCTATCCCCTGATCATAACACGACAGGCGTTGAGTCGGTTGTGTCCAGAGATAACCCAGACCAATCACCGCCACGCAACCCACCACAATCGCACCGACTCCCGAATAACGCCAATATGCTGGTTTCTTACGCCGCGCAAGATAGATACCTAAGCTGCTGCCTAGGAGCATTGCCCACGTCGCAGCTTGCGCCAGTCCCAGCCAGAACCCCACGCTGATTTCGAGCCAGCGCAGGGCAAACAACAGCACGACCAGGCCCACAAGACCGGCGGCTGCATAATCCAGCATCGCGCCCCAGCGATACTGCAAGGTCCTCAACTTGGGCAGCGACACTGCTACCGGCACAGTGGTCTGCGCCTGCCACGTGCCCGCGCGCGCCGTGACCTGCGCCTGTGCTGTGTGCGCGCCGGTCCGCATTTTACCGGTGTCCGCTGCTACCGTCACGGATATGCACTGCCCCGGCCCAAGGCGCACCGTCCGGGGCTGCGCCTCCAGCCACCGCGCCGATGAGGCAATCTCGGCCTCGAAGGCGCTCCCGCCGCGATTGTACAGCGTCACCGGCTGCGTCAGCCGTTCTCCTTGATACCCAATACCCAAATCCAGGGTGGTAGGGGTGAGTTCCAGGCGCGGCGCGGGGATGGTCACGCGCACCGGGACCGCGACTTCATCTTTCCACGCGGCCATCTGCGCCTGGATCAACACATCTGTAACGTACTCTCCCGCAAGCAATTGTGTTGTATCCGCGCTGAGAAGTATTTCTGCGCTGCACCCTGGATCCACCCGCAAGTCCGCTAGCTGCGCCTTCAGCCAGTGCTGGGTATTGTGTACATGCGCATCCAGAGCGCTCCCGCCTGTGTTACACACCTGCAATAGCGGGACAAGCTGCTCACCTTGATTTACGGTGCCCAGGTCTAGCGTGGGTGGGCTTACCTTCAACGCTGGTTCGGGTACCGCAACGGTCACGCTCACAGATTTCGCGCGGGCGAGATTTCCCTGCATTTCCAAGCGTGTCTGGTATACCTGACCTATCTGTAGCGCTTGTGTATCCACGCTCGCGGTGACGACGACCTTGCGCCCGGCAACACAAGTGAGTGTAGCAGGCTGCACGCTGAGCCAAACCGCGTTGCTGTTCACCTGCCCGGAGAAGCAGCCGCTGCCCACATTATGAATCTCAAAGGGCAGTTCGCGGCGCTGTTGCCACGGGACTGCCCCGGCGTCTAGCTGCGCCGGGCTAGTTTCCAGGCGCGGCAAGGGGAAAATTGGCTCCAACGCGCGGAGGAACTGATCCAAGCCGATGTCCGGCTGCTTCTGTTGCTGCACAATGGCGTGGGCCTGATCCGCGAGCACAGGGTCAAAGAGCACAGATACCTCGGAGCGCAGCCAACGCTCTACCGTGCCATCGTAGAGTTTGTCGCGGGCGTAATCCCAATGGCGGGAGCAGCACCCTACCAGGCCGGCGCGGTCGGCGGCGCTTTCACTCTGAGGAAAGCGCAGTGGTTGGAGCATTTGTGCGCGTCGCACTTCTGCGCCGCAGTAGGCGCAGAAAACAACTTTGTCGGGGATAGTATGATTGCATTGAGAACACTGCATTTATTATTCTCCTTACGAACAGCTATGCGCCTGGTGAATGTTGCACGCGACGCCTCACGACGCCGAACTCGATGTTGCGCTCGATGAAGGGGCGTCCCCTTTCCAAATCCTATCACCCCTTGAGAAGCCTGTCTTGAGACTGGCAAAAGTCTAGAAGTTCAGTCTCCTGGCGCATTACCCGCACACCGAAAACCGAGAGTATAGTAACGGTTGCTGGGGGGGGTGAAGTTTCGGTAGGATATGCGCGCGTAGTCTATGCCGTCATACCAGGAACCTCCGCGCTCGACCCGGTATTGACCCGCCGCAGGGCCCATAGGGTTCACCTGAGATCCCGAGGGATAAGGCCCATACCAATCAGCTGTCCATTCCCGCACATTCCCGGCCATATCCAACGCCCCGACCCAACTGGTTCCCTGTGGGAAACTCCCCACCAGCGCGGTGTATGCGTAGCCATCGGCGCAGTCACTTTCTCTACAATTCGCCAGATTGGTCATCCTGGTATTGCCCCAGGGATAGCGCCGGCCTACCGGCCCACCCGCCGCATATTCCCATTCTGCCTCCGCGGGCAGTCGCCCACCTACCCAGGCGCAATAGGCCGCTGCGTCATGCCACGAAATCCCCACCACCGGCTGCGTTGGGCCGTTGAAACGTCCGTCATCGGCAAATCCTGAGACCGCGCAAGCTCCCGCCTCCACACAGCGGCGGTACTGCGCATTCGTTACTTCTATCTGATCCAACCAGAAGCCATCCAGCGTTACCGTATGCACCGGGCGTTCGTTGTTTTCGCCATATTCGCTGCCTATCTCGAACTCCCCTGCCGGCACATAGACTTGTAGCATTCTATCGGTTGGACGAACCTGCGTTAATACTGCGCGCGCCTCTGGCAATGTATAGACCTCTAGCAGCAATTTCATTCCTTGCGTCGCATCCACAATTCGCAGTTGCTCCGCTGCCGTAACCGCCGCATTCCACTCCTGCGCCGCCATTGCCGTTTTTGCCTGCCCAGGATACGCCTCCACCAGCAACGTCCGACCTTGTGCCTCGTCCAATGTTCGCAACTGCTCCGCTACTGTAACCGCCGTATCCCAGTCCTGCGCTGCTATGGCTGCTTGTGCCTGTCGTGTGTATACTTCAGTCAACAATCCCAGACCTCGCGCCGCATCCACGGCTCGTAATTGCTCTGCTGCAGCCACGGCCGTTTCCCAGTCCCGCGCTGCCATTGCTACCTGCGCCTGTTGCTCCGGCGCATCGCGATAGTTGCCACATTGCGCGAAGGCCGCAATGGCTTGTTCCCACTCGCTAGCTTCTCGCAAAGCCAGCCCTTGGTCATAACACGAGAGGCGATAGGCCGGTTGTAGCCAAAGCACACCCAGGCCAATCACCGCCACGAAAACCACCACAATCGCACCGACTCCCGAATAACGCCGGTATGCCGGTTTCTTGCGCCACGCGAGGTAGAAGCCCACGCCGATGCCCAGGAGCGTCGCCCACGTCGCAGCTTGCGCCAGCCCCAGCCAGAACCCTACGCCGGCTGGAAGCTGGCGCAGTGCCCACAACAGCACATACATACCCATCACACCGATGGCTACACAATCCAGGGTTGCCCCCCAGCGATACTGCAAGGTCTTCAACTTGGGCAAGGCCGCCGTTACCGGCGTGACTGCCTGCGCCTGCCAACCGCCCGCCCGCGCTATGACCTGTACCTGTGCCGTGTGCACACCTACTGGCATCCCCGCTGTGTCCGCCGCTACTGTCACGGACGCGCTCTGCCCTGGCTCCACTCGCATGTGCGCGGGCTGCGCCTCCAGCCAGCGTACCGGCGCGATAATTTCGGCTTCGAAGGCGCTGTCGCCGGAGTTCTGCACAGTTAGCCTCTTCGTCAGTCGTTCTCCCTCATAGCCGGAACCTAAATCCAAGACCGCCGGCGTGATGTGTAACTGTGGGGCTGGCACAGCTACTGTGACTGGCACGGTGGCTTGTCCACCATTCCCGCAGAGGACTTCGATCTCTCCTTGATATCGCTGTCCTGGATCGAGTTCTGTCGTCCTGAGCGTGATCTGCACCGGCACGCTGCGACCGCTCACACAACTGAATGTCGCCGGTTCGACCCGCAGCCAGGCCGCCCGGCTACGCACTTGCCCGATGAGACAACCGCTGCCGGTGTTCCGAATCTCGCAGGTCAAGGCGCGTTGCTGTTGCCAGGGGATGTCGCCGCCGGATAGACTCGCGGGGTGTACCGTTACCTGCGGAGGCGGGAAGTCGGGGACCAGTTCCCTCAACAGGCGATCCAGGCCGAGATCTTGATTTGCTTTCTCCCTTTCCACAATCTCCTGGGCGCGATCGGCATCCGCTGGCCTGAACAGACCGGTCCGCAGCCACGTTGCCAACGTGCCATCATATAGCAGCCGCCGCACATAATCCCAATGGCGTTGGCTGCACTCGGCCAGGCCCCGCAGGTCGCTGACCGTCTCATGCTGAATGGTGAGCGCGTGCGTTGCCTGACGAACCTTTGCACCGCAGTAGGCGCAGAAGCCGACGGTATCGGGGATCGTTTGTTCGCATTTGGGATTAGGACAACGCATCGCGCCTACTCCCGAGCGGTCTTCTTACCGCAATGCGGGCAAAAGTGGGCGTTATAGGGGATGAATTCCCCGCAATCGCCGCACTTGCGGGGGACACTGAGCAGCGTGGCCGCGCAAGCCTTGCAGTAAATCAATGCGCGTTCATTCTCGGTGCCGCAACGTGGACATTGCAACAAGGCAGTTACCCTTCCCTTGAGCAGGTCTTCGCGCATTCGCGCCGCCGACTCATACCGCTCACGCGGTTCTTCGCTCAGGTTGATGGCGATCAGATCACTTAACCACTGGGGAACCAAGGAATTGGCCTCAATCGCCGGTGGCAGTTTCTCAACAGGATCTGAAAGAGTCAATAAGCGGTGCATACAGACAGCCAATGAGTAAAGATCGGAGCGCGGCTCCGGGCGGCCATTGAACAATTGCTCTTTAGGCGCATAGCCGGTCTTGCCTGCGAGTTTAGAGAGTTTTGTCCCCGCACGCACAAAGCGGGCTATCCCAAAATCCAGTAACATAATCTGATCTCTGGTAGCCGTATCCTGTCGCAATATGATGTTATCCAACGTCAGATCTTGATGCACAATGGGGTTGGGCTGCTGGTTGTGGAGAATCTGCAGCATTTCACACAATTGAACCGCCCAGGCGATGACAGTCTCTGGGGGAAACGGGCGTCCGCGTTCCTTGAGCACATCCTCCAGATTTTTGCCCTCGACAAATTCCATCACGAAGAAGCGCCGGCGATTCCATTCTTGAAAACCTTCGATCAACACCGGCACCGTCCGCACAACATGAAGATGCCCCAGGATTTCGACCTCCTGCTGCAGGGCTTTGAGCAACATCGCCTGATTTTCTTGCGACTGCTGTCTATGGATAATCATCTCCTTGATTGCCACACCCTGTTGATCACCCCGGGTGCGAGCCTTGTAAACGCGCCCCATACCGCCCTGCCCGATCAACTGCGTTAACTCATACTTGCCAGCATAGAGGATCGGTTCACGATCCGGGGAAGGCGCGTAGTTGAAATCAATCACCGGCAGCAACTGCCCGCAACGGCCACAGAAATCGCTGGCTGAGGACGAAGCCGTACCGCAATCGGGACAGATAATACGTCTTGTCGTCTTTGGAGTGGAAGGAGCTGCAACGCCAAAGAGATAGCCGCAATTTTCACACTCTTCTGCGCCTGCGATGTTAATATGACCACAACTATCACATTTCATACTATGCCTCCTAAAAGTCTGCAAATATCAGGCGGCCTTCAGTCCAGGCCGCTAAGAATGACGCTGATATTGTCGGGACTACCCCGACCGTTGGCAAGGTTGACCAGTTGGCGGCAAGCCTCCTGTCGCCCGACAACCTCCAACACAATGCGCGCGATTTCGCCATCGTCAAGCACATCGGTCAATCCATCGCAACAGAGCAGGATGCTGTCGCCAGGGTTCAACACGCAATGGCAGGAATGCGCTTCTGCGTTGGGCCGTCCCCCAATGTTGCGCGTCAATTGGCCCCGGGCGGGGTATTCGCGAACGTCCCGCGCGTCCAGTTCCCCGCGCGCGACAAGTTCGGCGACAACAGTATGATCCTGGGTCAACATCACGCTCCCTTTCTGGTTGATCAGATAAGCGCGACTATCGCCGACATTAGCGACGTAGAGTTGCGGTCCCAACAGCGCCGCAACAACCACGGTTGCGCCCATCCGCCGCAGCCGCGGTTCCTCGCATGTCCGCTGGTATACCGAGGCAGAGGCGCGGTTGATTGCTTCCTGTAACAACGGCAAGAGCTGCTCCGAGATATCCTGCTCCGCTTCCTGCACGGTATAGGCTTTGAGCGCTGGCAGGCTTGCCGCAGCAATCTCCTGAGCCGTCAATCGGCTGGCGATAACGCCGCCAGCTTCCCCGCCCATGCCATCGGAGATCAAATAGAAACCGCAGCGGAGCGCCTTATCTCCTTCACCGAGGGTGTACACCTCCACCAGGTGCGTGTCTTCATTCACATCGCGTACCATACCGGTGTCCGAACAGACGCCTACGCCCTCATAGACATGCGCTTCAAACTGCGTCTGGAGTTCCACGAGCGCATCGCGCAGATACCAGGCGCTTTTGTGACGCTGCTCAGGGAAACGTTGCAATGCCTTGTAGATGATGCGATTGACACCGGGCGCCAATTCGGGCAGGAAATCGAGTGGGGGCTTGATGAAGAAGGGAGATTCAAAGTGTGCATAGCCCAGGGGGGCATCCAGCAACAGGGCGTACCAGGTCGCGCCAAACCCATAGATATCGGCGCTGGGCGATATTTCTTGCGGCGCAAGGAAAACTTCGGGGGCGCTATAATACTCGGAGCCGGCTAACCTTGCGTCGGCAGCGAGAGGCAACTGCCGGGCGCAAGAGAAATCTGCCAGCACCAACCGCCCATCCACAACGCGCAAGCTTTCCGGATGCACTGCTAGGTAAACGATATCCTGAGCGTGTAGCTCGGCCAGGGCATCGCAGAGCTGGATTAGCCAATCCAGGCGTTGCGTTTCGGAAATCGCGGTATCGCGCCAGGCCACACTCAGGGGCGCGCCAGCAAGGGCCTTGCTGAGCAAAAAGACGTGCGTAGCGGTTTCCGTCCACTCGGAGGTCGCCTCGAAGCCAGCGGCAGTTAAGGCGCATAGGATGTCATGTTCTCGGCGCATTGCCAGAGCCGCCGCCGTATTAGGTAGCGCGGCGCGGACACGCAGCGTTGGGCTGCCTTCCACACGCCGCGCCAGGTATTGACGCACTTGCCCAGGCAGGGTTTCCAACACCTCAGTTATAGCAACACCCTCACCGATAGCATAGCCAATCGGCAGGGCTTCACATTCAGATTGTACCGTGACTGGGACTTCACCCATCCAACCACACTCATCGCAAGCGCCATCAGGCGAAAGCGCTGTTTGGCAATTCGGGCATATATGGCACAAAGGGCGCCTCCTCAGAACAGGCCAATGCCTCGAAGCAACGGCCCAGAGAAAACCAAAAGTGTGCGCCGCGCATAACCTGGGTCTGCACGGCACACACTCCATAGCGGCTCGGCGTGAGCCTTAATCCATAACAAACTTCAGAATGACCCGGCCGACAACAATCTCATCCCCATTCTGTAGCGCAACGGCAGTTCCAACTTCGAGGCGGTCACCACGCCCACGGATCCGCGTGGGATTGCTGGGCGGCTCTTTGAGATGCTCTAACCACCATTGGCTGCCATCGAAGCGGATCATGGCATGCCTGTGATGTACATAGCCATCGGCATCCTGGCTGTCGAGATCAATGTGGGGCATCGAACCTGCGTCATCATCCCAACGTCCGATCTCATTCTCGCCAGGATTGAGCGAATATTCCACGCCTAGCTGCGCGCCACGAGTGACAATCAACCGGGCGGCTGCGCTTGCGACTGGCGGAGCGAGTGCTTCTGGCGATGGCTCCTCCACGACAGGTTCCGGGGGTGCTGCTTCTTCCTCAAGCGGCGTCGGCGCTGTTTCTTCTTCGAGCATAACGATCTCTGGCTCAGGCAATTCAGCCCCGCACTCACAATACGGAGTGCCATCCTCATGTTCCAGACCACAATTTGCGCATTTGATTGCCATATTTAGACCTCCTGTTTTTTAGTTTCAATCCTCGATATCATCTTCGGGCATCAATTGAGTTTTTCGCGCCTGATTGGACATTGAAAGTTGCGTTTTGCGATTTATCTGGCCACTTACTCCCAGCTCCTCAAGTGCTGCTTGAATGAGCTTGGTTTTTGTCTTATCCCCGATCTTCCCCGACACTTTGGCTGCTGCCGTGAGCAACTGGGTTCCCTTATCTTTCTCTCCCCTCTCGATCAGAATTGTGCCCTTTCGCACCATGGCGTCTACGCGCTCAACATCCACATATTTGAGCACCTCGCCATTTTGCCAGAGTTGCTCGCGATCTGTTGTATAGACAACTTCCACTGTGAGCGGCCCGACACGTCCCGAAGGCTCGGCCTGGCCTGCCGCTGTAAAGGTGGCGAGGTGTTCTGCGATGCGATACTTACCTGCCTTGCGCGGAGCAAGGCTAAGCGTGTACAACAGAAAAACCGGCTCATCCTGCTGCATTGCGCCTATTTTGGCTACAACCTCTCGCTCTGTGCGGTTTTCGATGACAACATCGGCGATCTCCGGTTCAACCAACCGCACCTGCTTAACCGTGACACCGCCCTTAAGGGTCGTCGTCAATAACACGTTGTTCGCAAAGACTTTCTGCAGGCCTGCCAATTCTTTGTGAAAGATGTCTGGGATAGCCTCAGGCGTCTCGATATAATACCAACGTCCACGACCCAGGTCAGCTATTTTACTCAGTAGTGGTTGATTCCAATCATGGCCCACGCCAAATGTGGAAAAGGCAATGCCCCGGTCAGTCTCTTGGCGTGCAATGGATTCGCACTGATTTGGGGCTTCGGTAATGCCATCTGTTAATAACAGGATACGACTCACGCGCTCGGCAGAGTGATTACGACGTACTTCCTCACACGCTTGCTTCATCCCCACAGCCATTTGGGTCCCTCCAGATTCCCAGGAGGTAATAGCGCGAATCTGAGCCTTGATGGCGTCTTTGTCGCGGACAGGTGTGCTTTGTTGGAAGGTTTTTGCGTTATTGCTAAAAGCGATCACTGACACAAAGTCGCGCGACCCCAGTGTATCCACAACATGGCACGCTGCATTAATGGCATGAGTGATGCGCTGGTCGTTATCGTACATCGAACCACTGTTGTCAATCACCAGTGCAAGATTGAGCGGTAATGTTGTAATAGCCTCGCTCGCGATGGGGAACAGTTTCACCAGCATATAGTTCACCATGCTTTCTCCAGTGACCGGCATATTGTCGCGTGAGAGCATTGTTTCGATCCTGATCATTTTTCCTCCATATGGTGCTGAACTTTGTATCTGTGCCTGTGATATAGACATTTTCATCTGATCGCTTGGAGCAATCTGCGTTCTCGCATCAAGTAACCTGATATAGCGAGATCGTTGTATAGACTTAAAGTGCGCCTTGCTGAAATTTCTAACTTTACTCAGTATACAGTGCATAAATTGAAAAGTCAAAATCACATTCGTCTATTTATGTATCACTCATATTGTTTGTCATTCCCCCCACAATCCTCTCCAACTCCGCATCCGCCGGCGGCACAATCCCCGAAATATCCACGAACTGCACCGGGAAGATTTCCATCTCACTTTCCTGGTTCAACGTCTTGCGCGTGCGGCGCACATAGCCCACCCCTGTGGGCATATTGAGCACACTCAGCGTCCACTTGGAATAGTCGTCAAGGCTGGTCTTCCCCGGCAAGCGCCCGGCTTTCGACACCGCGATCTCCGCGTCCTTCACCGTGCTCACCTTCTGGATAATCGCAATGCTGCTCGACGTGACCACCCCTGAAGGCAGCGGCTCCCAATGCTGCGCCGATGTCCACAGATACAGACCCAGCTTGCGGCCCCGGTCGGTGATGTTGTTCCACAGCCCCGCGTCCTCGCCGATGGCCTGGGCGATCTCGGTTTGGGTCGAAGCGTCCGAGCGCATCACCACGTGGGCT
>JAFGFB010000007.1 GCA_016931315.1 Anaerolineae bacterium | reverse complement strand
TCAGCTTGGTGAGGCCATACGTTTAGACACTTGAGCACGCTGAAGAGGCGCAGAGGGTAGTTCTTTTTGTGATTTTCGTGAACGGGGCTGCGCCCCCGTTCACGAAAATCACTCCTGCAGAAAAAGGCGCAGAGAGTTGATCGCTGATGAAGGCCGTTTACAAGATGGCGATCTTATTTTCTCCAATATTCTGTCGTATACCCAGTAACAGGGGGTTATGCTTGATATGAAGTGTTATGCAACCCATAATTTCCCTTATTTTGCCTATACACCGTTGTCAGACTTGGAGATTACCCCTATAATATTCATAATGGGAACGCAAGACTTAGTCGTCCTCAATGCTCAGCTCGTCTCAGGCGCTGCCTCATATCGCAGCGCGGGCATTCATGCTTATATCATCAATCTGCTGCGCCAGCTACAGCCCGATAACGATTTGCGGTATCTTGCGCTAACCGGTCCCGGAGCACTTCCAGAAGGTATTAGCGTGCCGGTTCAACAAGCGAAGCTGCCCACGCACCGTCCGGAAATCCGCATTCTGTGGGAGCAAAGCAGACTGCCCTGGGAATTGCTGCGCCTCAAAGCCAGTCTGCTGCATGCGCCCGCCTTTGTCGGGCCGCTGTGGGCGCCCTGCCCGCAGATTATCACCATCCTCGACCTGGGCTTTCTGCGACACCCAGAATTTTTTCGCCGCGGGAACCGCAGCTATTTGCAACTGCTCACACGATTCTCCGCCAAACGCGCTGCGGCTATCATCACCATCTCCAAGTTCTCGGCGCAGGAAATCGTCGCGCTGCTTGGCGCAGCGCCGGAACGCATTCATGTCATCTATCCCGGCGTTGAAGCACGCTTCCACCCCCTCCCCGCCGCCGAAGTCACGCGCTTCCGTCAAGAGCAGAATCTCCCCGAACGCTTTATTCTCTATCTTGGAACACTGGAACCGCGTAAAAACCTGATCACACTCGTCCGGGCTTTTGCACGCTTGAGGGACCCGACCTTGCATCTGGTCTTAGCCGGCGGCAAAGGCTGGCTCTATGAACCCCTCTTCGCCGAGGTGGAGCGCCTGGAGCTGAACGACCGCGTCCACTTCCCGGGCTATATACCCGCCGAAACTCAAACACTCTGGTATAATGCAGCTACCATGTTGGCATATCTTTCGAGCTACGAGGGTTTCGGCTTGCCAGTCGTGGAAGCGTTAGCCTGCGGCACACCAGTTGTTGCTGCCAATGGCAGCTCGCTACCTGAAGCCGCGGGTGACGCTGCCCTTTTGGCGCCCACGCATGACGTGGATGCCATTGTCGCCAGTCTGGAACGCGTTTTGAGTGAGGCGCCCCTAAGGGAAGCTCTGCGCGAGCGAGGCCTCAAACATGCCGCACGTTTTAACTGGCAGGCCGTTGCACAACAAACCGCGACAGTATACCGCACATTGGTAAAGCCATGAAATCTCCAAAGAGTGTTTGCAGCATGAGTGATACCAGGAAATATAAGGAATCCAGCCCCTGGTGGGTCATACCACTGGATATGTTCATGATCCTGTTGGGACTTCTGATTGCCTATGAGCTGCGCTATCGCCTGCAATGGTTTGTGGAAGTCGTCTATGATGCGCCGCTGCTTGCCTACCTACCCTTTGGGATTTTGTTCATGGGGCTGATTCCCAGTATTCTCTGGTTCGAAGGCGCCTATCGCGATTGGCGAGGACGCGGCTGGCTGGACCACGTCTACCGAATCATTAATGCTGTCACCACTTCACTTGTCCTGATCCTCGCTTATGCCTTTATCTATCGCCCGCTGGTCTACTCAAGGCTCCTGTTATTAGAGGCTGGCGTCGGCATTATCCTGCTCATGTCGCTAGGGCGGTTGGTGGTGCTGCTCATCCAACAGCAGCTCTTCCGCAAAGGGATTGGGGTGAAGCGCGTCATCATCGTAGGCGCGGGTGAGGTGGGACGGCGGGTCATCCGCACAATCGTCGCCCAACCTCAATTAGGCTATCATATTGTTGGATATGTAGATGACAATCCGGCAAAGGGTGAAAAGGAAATTGGACGTATCAAGGGTTTAGGCGCCATAAATAGTCTGGCAGATGCCATTACAAATGAATCAGTAGATGAAGTGCTCATCACTTTGCCATGGAGCTTTCACCGGCGGATTCTCAATGTGTTACGAGAGTGCGAGCGCCGGCATGTCATTGCCCGCATAGTTCCCGATTTGTTTCAACTGAGCTTGAGCCAGGTTGAGGTGAGCAATCTGGGCGGGGTGCCGCTGATCAGTGTGCGCGAAATCGCTTTTAGCCGGGCAGCCCTGATTTTCAAACGAGCCTTTGATATCGCCGGCGCCACTCTGGGAATTGTTGTTGGCGCGCCGCTGCTGGCGCTCATCACCGTAGCCATCAAGATTGATTCTCCGGGTCCGGTGTTTTTCACGCAAACACGAATTGGCAAAAGTTACCGGCAATTCCGCATTGTCAAATTCCGTTCCATGTATGTGGGCGCCGAAGAAGAACAGCAAAAGTTGCTGGAGTTTAACGAAGCCGATGGGCCACTGTTCAAAATTCGTGACGACCCGCGCCTGACCAGGGTAGGAGCTTTCCTGAGGCGCACCAGTCTGGATGAATTACCCCAGTTATTCAATGTGCTGACAGGGGAAATGAGCCTTGTAGGTCCCCGACCACCCGTTCCGAGTGAAGTCGCTTGCTATCAGCCCTGGCACATGCAAAGGCTTGGAGTACCCGGCGGCATGACGGGACTCTGGCAAGTGAGTGGGCGTAGCGAACTCACTTTCGACGAAATGGTATTGCTGGATATTTACTATATCGAACATTGGTCGCCGTGGCTTGATTTACAGATTCTCCTGCGTACTATTCCCAAGGTCTTGCTAGCCAAGGGAGCGTATTAGAAATATAACAGATTCAACATGAGGAAAAGAGCTTATGAATTCCTGGCAACTCTCGTCTATTGAAACTGATGCACTGGTAGATTTCCTGCGTCGTCTGGTGCAAACCCCCAGCCTGCCTGGGCAGGAAGGGGCTGTCGCGATACTGGTACAGTCGGAAATGCAGAAGCTCGGCTTTGCAGATGTGAGAATGGATACTGCTGGCAACGTCAGCGGGCAAATCGGGAAGGATGAAGGACCGGTACTGCTCTTCGACGCACACATGGACACCGTAGAAGTTGCCGAACCCGAACGCTGGCGGGTGGACCCGTGGAGCGCCGAGATACAACAAGGGCGGCTCTACGGCTTGGGCAGCTGCGATATGAAGGGGGGACTGGCAGCCGCTGTTTATGGAGCTGCGCACCTGCTCAACGCAGGAATCCCTCTGGCAGGGCGTGTGGTTGTGGCAACGGTTGGATTGGAGGAACCCGCTGAGGGCACCTGTACCCGCCTCTTCCTTGAGGAGAGTCAGCTCCATCCTAACTGGGTCGTGATTGTCGAGCCATCCGACCTGCAGGTAGTGCGGGCACAACGAGGGCATCTGGAAATGCTGCTCACCCTGCAAGGAAAATCCGCCCATTCCGCCAAACCAGAGTTGGGGGATAATGCTATCTATGCCGCCGCGAGGGTGATTTTTGGCCTGGAAATTCTGGCTGAGCAACTGGCTGAAGACGCCTTTCTGGGACCCGGCATCCTGGCCGTTACCGATATTCGCTCACACGCAGTAAGCCGCAACGCCATTCCCGAGCGCTGTGAGATGATCATTGACCGTCGGCTGACGGTAGGTGAGACGGAAGCGTTGGCGCTCGCCGAGATTCAGCGTGTCATCGCACGCGAGGGTGTGCGCGCCACGGTCAAAGTGATCGAGGAGGATGTCCGCACCTATACCGGCAAAGTCTACCGCGCCAGACGCGCCTCTCCCCCATGGGCATTGGATGAACATCACCCACTGGTCACAGCGATGCTCCAGGCCGGACGCGACGCCGGACTACGCCCCGGATTGAGCAAATGGTATTTTGCCACTGAGGGAGCCTATACGGCGGGTGTTGCCCAGATCCCCACAGTTGGCTTTGGCCCCGGTGACCCCAATCTGGCGCACACCTGCAATGAGAATGTGTTGCTCGAACAGGTCAGCAATGCCGCCAGCACTTATGCGGCGCTGGCAGCGCGCTTGCTACATCCATAGATACAAAGTGAGGCTTCCCATGACCATCATTATCTCAGACGAGGTGCGTGCAGCTCTAAAAAGCGGTGCCCCAATCGTTGCTCTCGAATCGGCACTAATCACCCATGGCTTTGCTTATCCCGCCAATCTGGAAATCACCCATCAGATGGCGGGAATCATCCGCGCAGCGGGAGCTTTGCCCGCAGTTATTGGCATCTGGGAGGGTCGCCCAACGATTGGGTTGAACGACATGCAGCTCGAAGGTCTGGCGCAAGAGGCGGCTGTCAAAATCAGCATTCGCGATCTCCCCCTCGCGCGGCTACGTGGATTGCATGGGGGCACCACTGTTGCGGCTACCATGTTGCTGGCGCAGCGAGCAGGGCTGCATGTCTTCGCGACCGGCGGCATTGGTGGGGTCCATCGGGGCCACCCGGAAGATATATCCGCGGATTTACCCGCTCTAGCCACGGTTCCCGTAATCGTGGTATGTGCTGGCGCAAAAGCCATCCTCGACCTTCCGCGCACGTTGGAATTCCTGGAAACCTGGGGCGTGCCCGTGTTGGGCTGGCAGACAGCCAGTTTCCCCGCGTTTTACAGTCGAGAATCAGGCCTGGCTATAGATCAGCGCGTGAGCAACGCGGCTGAAGTCGCGGCCATTTATGCCAGCCAACGCGCGCTGGAATTACCGCAAGGGCTGTTGGTGACAGCGCCCGTACCGGCAGAGGATGAAATCCCAGCACAGGAAATCGAGCCGCTGATTGCGCAAGCCCTTGCCGAGGTTGAGGCACAAGGCATCAGCGGCAAACATGTGACCCCACACCTACTGGCGCGCCTGGTGACGCTGAGCGGCGCACGCAGCCGGCGTGCCAACGAGAGCTTGTTGCGCAACAATGCGCGCATTGCCGCACAAATCGCGGTGCAATTCGCGTCACAACCTGCGGCGCAGTCCTAAACAGCGCCGCTGTAACCTGTAAAGCGAACGGAGATAAGTGCTCACATGCGCGCCCTACTGATCTCGCAGGACCCAGATGAAGCCGCCATCCTATCGCTGATTCTGCAGAGGGCCGGCATGGCGGTCACTCGCTCGACGGATCTGGAGCACGCGTTACAGAATCAACCAGAAGCGTCAGTGGATTTGATTTTGCTGGCGATGCCGGCGGGCTCACCATTGGCACAAGTCCGGATGATC
This sequence comes from Anaerolineae bacterium, assembly GCA_016931315.1. GTDB lineage: Bacteria > Chloroflexota > Anaerolineae > B4-G1 > SLSP01 > JAAZNO01. The sequence continues at coordinate 15,647 of JAFGFB010000007.1, read as the reverse complement.
CGCGCACAAACAGAAACGCCGTTGGTGCTCATTGCCGAACAGGTAGAAGAAGCGGTTCACGCTTTGCTGCTGGAATCAGGCGCCGATCTGGTGGTGATGCGCCCCTTCGGAGCCCGATTGTTGATTTCACAGTTACGCGCGCTGCTTCGCCGCGCCGCCGGTTTGCCTTTCTTCACGCTGCCTACCCTCAGCATCAGCGACTTAACCCTGGATCCGGCAACGCGCACCGTTCAAATCGGGAATCAAGGGCCTAAACGACTCACGCAGCTGGAATTCCGGTTACTCTACGCGTTGATGATCCACCGCAGTCAGGTGTTGCCGGCAGAAATCCTGGTTGAGCAGGTATGGGGATATACGGGCGAGGGTGAAAGAGATTTGGTACGGGGGCTGATCAGACGGCTGCGCGCCAAAGTAGAACCAGATCCCAGCCAACCGCGCTTCATCCTCACCATTCCAGGAATTGGCTATACCTTCGACCCTCAAGACTGAGGGCAGGTATTCACTAGAGCGGCAATAGTGGCTAGACTAACGAGCCTGTGGGCGATACAAGAACACAAAGAGGTAGCTTTTTGTGATTTTTGCGGGCGCAGCCCGCAAAAATCACGCTCGCGGAGAGAGGCGCAGAGGGTTTTTGAGTGATCTAGCCGATTTTGCCACTGTAGGTATTCAGCGCCCTTCAAGTGCAGTTCCTTCCCGGAACAACCTCAGGCATCCCTGCGGAACGTGGTAGAAAGTTCATTGGGGTAAATGGTAACGAAAGTCACACAGAGAGCGCATTTTGCCACAGATATTGCATGGTTTTAACACAAGTTTTACACAGGTCTCCTCTATGATGCAAGCGAGACTTGAATGCCAGGAATTTGAAAAATTCGCCTGACAGGAAAGCTAGGATTGCGGGATGCCGCACCATACAGGGAATTCGAAGGTTGAGGAGGTTGAATATGGCTTCGGCAGTATGCCCGTCCTGCGGAGAGACGATTAAAGTCACAGGACAGATTAAAATTGGGCGCTATATCACATGTCCCATTTGCGACGAGATGCTTGAGATTATTGATGTGAACCCCATCGAACTGGATTGGGCTTTCTATGACGATGAGGATGACGAAGACGATCTGGATTATGATGATCGGGATGACGATGATGATGACTGGGACCACTAGAATGGTCGGCTCTATCTAATATAGATCGAGAACATCTGAGTCAAAATTCACAAACGGTCCGTTGTGGCTACAACGGACCGTTTTGTTAGCTTGATACAGCACGCCAGGGGCAAAGCGATAGTAACGTCGCAACCGGCGTTCGGCGAGCACGATAGAGGCTCCACGCCTGCGCAATACGTGCTACGCAGTGGGTTGGCGGGCAACATTCTCCCACTTATCACGATGAAGGGCAGCTCAAGGCGCAGGGTTGCTGATAGCCGCCAGCCTGGGATCTATGCCTTATGACAGCAAGTTGAGTAGCAACTACGGCACTCACACTTGTGCTTGTGCTTCTGGTCGGGTCGGTGTATCATTGTGACAAGATGAATGCTTTGATGAGACAGCAAAGTCTCCGTGATAGGGATAAGAACTATGGGGCTTGAGCACTCCTGGTGGGTGACGCCATCGCGCCTTGCGCTGATTTTTCCGCAAACGCTACCGGGGATAGCGCTTTTTGGCCTTTACACGCTTGTTTCGCTGTGGCTGCTCTACCGGCGCCGTGCGGATTTTCGCGCCCTGACATCCTCGCAGGTTGGACTATTTGTATTGGGGCTGCTCGGCATTGGACTGAGCGCCGGTATAGCCATGCTGGCAACCTCCCCGAAAGACATCATCCAGGTAGTTCCTATCACACAGCTTACTTATCCCCCAACAATCTCTTTGATCGCTCTGGGCCTGCTTAGCGCCATTGCTATCTGGCTTGGACCCGGTCCCGGGCTTGTCGCAGGGTTGGTCTTGGGAGTAGCGCAGGCGCGGTTCTCGCTGCTCTCCGCGAACGATATCTTTGCGTATGCGGCATGGGGACTGTGCACAGGCACGTTGGTACACCAACCTTATGTGGGCGCGTTCTTCAAGTTCATTCGCCTACCGCTAGTAGCAATCACCACTGGTGCATTTGCGCTAGTCGTGTTTTTGGGTTTAAATCGGCTGGCTGAAACCATTCCCCCACTTGGAGTAAGCGCCTTTGAACAAATGCTAGGGCCTTTCAACCTGGGATGGCGGCTATGGCTTGCCTGTGGAATTGGCTTTGGAATCTTCTTCACCCTGATATGGGGATTGGCGCCACACTTGCGTCCCTATACACGCGCCGATGTTATCCCGCTGACGCAGCGCAGCTTACGTGCGCGTTTTCTAGTGGCTCTCATTCCACTCATTATCTGCAGTTTTGTTCTCTCGGTATTGATGGTAACCAATAGTGCTATGCAGCTGGCTCTGGATCAAGCCATGAACGAACTTGATCGCAGCGCCACCATTGCAGGCGAGGGAATAGCGCACTTTGGAGTCTCCGGTGATAATCTGCTGGAGAAATTCTCCACCGATCCAGCGTTACTGAACCCAGAATTGCGGCAGGCCACGCTGGAGACAGACCGGCAGCTGGTCCCGTTCTTTCGGGAGTTGCTGTTAACCGACGACACGGGACAGGTCATCGCCATCGCTCCACAGGATATTACGGATTCCGATCTTAGCCCTGAAGAAATGCTGTTGGTCAACAAAGCCTTACAGTTCGAGATGTCCGGCGAGGTACAGCTGATCAAACTTCCATCTGGTGCGGTTCGAATGACCTTCCTTCGTCCATTGCTGGATGAGGAAAACGAGCAAGCCACGGGTGTGCTATTGGGACGCGTGCAATTGGATATCAATCCAGAAATGCAGCGTGTTTTGACGGCATTGCAGACTGCCCAGGGCGTTGGTGAAGGTTTCATTGTAGATGATCGAGACCTCATCGTGCTACACCCCGAACCGGATGTCGTTGGACGACCATGGCGCATGAATCCCAACGCGTTGACGTGGGAAGTAGGCTCCGGACTGGCATACCGCGATTTATCCTCAGCGAATAATGAATCCACACTGTTCTACATGCGACACATTGCGGGAACGCCCTTCACAGTGGTCATACAATTGCCTTATGCCGTGGTCTTCGAGATGTCCAGATCCATTTTCCGCCCCCTGCTACTGTCGCAATTGCCCTTTGGACTTCTCCTATTATCCATTGTACCCTTTCTTGTCGCGCGGATTACACGACCATTGCACATGCTGGCGACCGCTACAGAGCAAATCGCCGAAGGCAATCTGGCGATTCCAGTCCATATCTCCGGCAATGATGAAGTTGCGCAACTTGGCTCAGCCTTTGAACAGATGCGATTGCGCCTCAAAGATCGCCTCAACGACCTTTCGTTGCTGCTGAATATTTCTCAATCTGTCTCGGCTGCTCTCAATCTGAGCGAAGGCGTACCTTTGATTCTCAAGGGTGTTCTGGAAGAGACTGGCGCCGCTGTAGCGCGTTTCATTCTGTTAGAAAACGACGAACGCTCAGATGTCTTCAGCGCCGGACTGAGCGATCCGACATTCCCGGGACTGGATCGGGCGCTGGTCGCCATCGTTTCCCGCCTGCGCGATCCTTTCATTGAGCAAGACCTCCGGAGCAACACTACCCCGGACAACACCGCTCCGGGCACTGCTGCCCCATACATCGCGCGCAGCCCATTGCGCAGCATTGCGGCCTTCCCTGTGCGACTTCAAAACCGCGTGGTTGCAATCCTGTGGGTTGGGGCTTTGGAAACCCAAGCCTTTGATGAGGCAAGAGTGCGCTTCCTAAGCACGCTGACAAGTCAAGCGGCGGTGCTGGTGGAAAACATTCGACTCTTCGAAGCAACGGAGGATGGACGGCAACGGCTTGCCGCCATCCTCGCAAGCACTACCGACGCCATCTTGGTTATTGACCTTGACCGGCGGCTGTTGCTTATCAACCCGGCAGCGCAGACGCTACTACAGCTCAATGAGATGGCTTATGGACGTCCCATCAGCTCACTCGACCTGCCCGAGCCAATCCTCGAAGCAGTGACAGCCCTGGGAGAGGATACGACGCACACGCCGCCGACGGTAGAATTCTCTCTGGCGGATAAGCGCACGTTCAACACGAACATTGCCCCAATCAAGGGACTGGCGACGGCTAAAACGCGCTCGGGTACAGAAACGCAGATTACCGGGTGGGTAGCGGTGATGCGCGATGTTACTCACTTCAAAGAACTCGATGAAATGAAGACCGATTTCGTCTCCACAGTATCACATGACCTGCGTGCACCACTCACGTTCATGCGCGGCTACGTTACCATGCTCAATATGGTCGGCGAATTGAACGACAAGCAACAGGAGTATCAGGGGCGCATACTGGAAGGCATTGAGCAGATGAGTGCGCTGATTGACGACCTCCTCAACCTGCGGCGCATTGAAGCGGGCCTTGGCATTCGCCAGGAACCATGCCGTCTGGGTCTGGTATTACTGGAGGCGGTAGACTTGATGCGTGCCCGTGCAACGGCTAAGGGGGTGACTTTACGCCTGGAACCTGCACGCCCCATCACCACAGAGGCATTAGCGGACAAAAGCCAACACCAATCCAAAGACACAACGCAAAGTAGCGGTGAGAAAGAGACGAGCGCAACCCTGGCGCAGCGGGCTTCTGCAACGGTTATCGGTGACCGCACCTTATTGCGACAGGCCATCGGGAATCTGGTAGATAATGCTATCAAGTACACCCCCGCCGGGGGACTGGTAAGCGTGGGTATGGATTTGAGCGAAAATGTAGCCGTAGTACGCATTAGCGATACTGGAATTGGCATCACGCCAGAGAATCAAGTGCGGCTCTTCGAAAAATTCTACCGTATCAAGCGCCGCGAAACCACGGATATTGCCGGCACCGGTCTGGGGCTGGCGTTGGTCAAATCCATTGTGGAACGCCATCAAGGGCGCGTTTGGATGGAGAGCGAATTGAATAAGGGGTCAACGTTTTATATTGCTTTGCCGCTGCAAACCGCCACAAGCGGCGCGGAACACATTACATAAACCCACTATTGTGGTGAAAGGGCAAAAAATCTATGAACACCCATATTACCTTGAACGATGCCGCAATTCAGGACCTGGAAGCGCGCTTTTTACGCTACGTGCAGATTGATACCCAGAGCGACGAAACCTCAAGCAGCGTTCCAAGCACCCCAGGGCAACGTCTCCTCCTGGAGATTCTGGCGGAAGAGCTGCGCGCTTTAGGGGCATCCGAGGTGACTCTCAGCGATTATAGCTGTGTTTTTGCGACTCTTCCCGCCACCGTTGCTACTACCGCGCCTACGATTGCATTTCTCGCGCATGTAGATACGGCTCCAGATTTCAGTGGGGCGGATGTCAAAGCCCTCGTCCACAGAGCCTATGATGGACAGCCGATTATCTTGCCCGATGCACCAACGCGCGTATTACAACTAGAGGAAAACCCGCACCTGGCAGCGAAAATTGGAGAAAATATCATCACCGCAAGCGGCTTGACCTTACTTGGGGCGGATGATAAAGCTGGCATAGCCATCATCATGACGATGGCAGACTATCTCCTACAGCACCCCGAGCTGCCCCATGGACCGATTCGAATCTGCTTTACACCGGATGAAGAAATCGGCCGCGGGGTAGAGCATCTAACGCCAGACGACCTGCGCGCGGATGTAGCCTACACCCTTGATGGCGGTGAGGTAGGTGAAATCACTTATGAGACCTTCTCTGCAGATAAAGCCATAGTGACCATCACGGGCGTGGCCGTGCATCCAGGCATCGCCAAGGGGAAGTTGGTCAATGCGCTGCGGTTAGCGGGCAAGTTTCTTGCTGCCCTGCCGCCCGAACTCAGCCCTGAAATGACCACCGACCGTGAAGGTTACATCCACCCATATCGCATACAAGGGAGTGCCGCGGAGGTGACTTTGGGATTCACTCTGCGAGATTTTGAACTGGAGGGGTTAGAAGCTCACAGAGAGCGGCTTCACGCCATCGCCCAGGCGCTGGAAGCGGAAGAACCACGCGCGCGAATCACATGCACCATCACGCCACAGTACCGGAATATGCGCTACGGGTTGGAGAAAGACATGCGTCCTGTGGAGATGGCATTGGCGGCGCTGCAGCCTCTGGGCATCCCACCCCTCACCCGACCCGTGCGTGGCGGGACAGATGGCTCAGGACTGACCGCTAAAGGAGTGCCAACCCCCAATCTCTTCACCGGCATGGAGAACAGTCACGGGCCTTTGGAATGGATTAGCTTGCAAGATATGGCCCAGGCCGTGCAGATGTGTCTGAATCTGGCACAGCTCTGGGCAAAGTCACCCGTGGCGCCATAATCACCAGACTACCCACAAGTAACATCGGGACAGCACATACTGAAACATGCACTGTCCCGATGTTTTTTGATGCCGCAATCAGACAGAAAGTTCCGATTTGGAAGCGCGGCGCCCCAATGCAGCCAGAGCGCCAGGAAGAATCAAGAGCCCCGCCAACATCAACCAGGGAGCCAAATCCCGCAGAACGAGAGAAACGGCAGCCCAAAACTGCTGTGCCCCTCCGATGACGCGCCCATCCTGTTCAAGCCAGGTACGCCACTGTCGCTCAAAGACCGGCAGGTCAATTCCCAGAGCATGCTTAATGCCCGCAGAACACTCACGCCCATCCGCGTAAGATTTCAACAACTCACGCACACCCGACCAGCCATACACCTCAACCAAATACGTCACCGCACTGTAACTCTCAGCGTATGCCAGTTGCAGTTTTTCAGTATCGAGAGCGTAAAACGGGGCACACAGGTCTGCCAGAGGAAGCAAGCGACCTTCCTGCTGTGCTTGCTCGAGTAACGTGGCGCGCAGCGCCTGCACACGCTGTTCAAAAACCATTGCCAGACCCTCCACCAACCAAGTGGGCAAGGCGGCATAGCCCAAATCGCCCAGGTCGCGGTAAAGAATCTGGTGGGTGAGTTCGTGAGGAATATCAACTTGCAGCTGCATAGCTGCCGCTTCTGTGGGGGGTACAGCCAGCAAGATCACACCCACCTCAGGTAAGGCCATCCCTGCGACCCATTCATTGCCAGTAAGCCGCAGTGCAGCCTGTAAATCCACCATTGAGGGGTAGACGTAAAAAGTCACTTCGCCAGGATCGGTGCTATCCAATTGAGACATAATCCTGTCGGTTGCTTCGCGAGCTATATCCAAAGCTGGCACCAGCTGTTCGGAAGAGCCTGCGACCCAACGAATTGTGAAGGCGCCTTCGCGCAACTCCTGCCAGGCAAAGCGGTTATCCTCGTACAGAAAGGTCTTTGGCCCAACCTGATGAGCGACGCCAGCAGTATCACTGTAGGTCCACCAATAGGTCAATTTCGCAAAGGGGGGAAAGGGGTTGAGACGCAAATCACGTTCGTAAACCGCCAGTCCCTCATTGATCGCCAGTGAATAAATATCCGTATCGGATAACGAAGGGCGGGGTATACGAATGAAAAACTGCAGGTCAGAAATGTCCGCTCCAGCAGGCAGAGTCAGCGTGAAACGTGCAGTCTGCCCATAAGTGTATTCATGGTCAAGCCCTTCATCCGCTTGCGCAAGCGATGGTGCAGACAAACGCAATAGCCCCCCAAAAACCACGCTCAGCACCAAGACCACACGCAGGAATCGAAAACGAGAGAGCGCCCAATCAATCGTCCGCATACTCAGCATCGTCATACTCGTCATCGAATTCGTCCTCATCCTCGAAATCATCGTCGTCCTCGAAATCGTCATCCAAGTCAGCTTCGTCTTCGAGGTCATCGTCGTCATCCAAGTCATCTGCGTCATCGAAGCCGTCGTCATCGAGAAGATCGGAGGCGGCAGCTCTGCCACGCGCCCGCCCCCTCCGTTGGGACCGAGACAAATCCCAGGGGACATCACTTTCTGAGACGAATTCCTCCGGAGGGCCGAAAAAGGTATCGAGGTTGCCGTGCAAGAATTCCAGTTCTTGCAGCGCATCATTTGCCGCGGTACGCAGTGCGGCGCTATCTGATTTCAGATAACGCTCGAGAGTCAGGCGCGCCAAATCACCACCGATCTGCCCCAAAGCCCACAGCGCCGCCTCCTGAACCTCGAGGTCTACATCCTCAACCAGTTCCACAAGGTTGGGCACCGCATCACGCACCAGGAGCTCACCACATGCACGGGTCGCCTCATAGCGCATAGCCGGGCTGGGATGGTGCAATTGCCGCGCCACAGTGTCCTTCCAACGGGCGTCGGCGCTGCGTCCCATAGCAAAGATTGCACTGATCTGCATGGCTTCCTCAGGGTGGGCATATGCGGCCTGGATCAACGCCGGCAACTCCACCACGCTGGCGTAAGCCAGCGATTCCAGCGCACGGCGCCGCACCTCCAACATCTCATCTGGATTGCGGTGCACAAGGGACAAGACCTGACAGAGTTGAGCAAAGGGTTGTGGGTGAATTTTCCGAAGCTCTCCCAACAGCACGAAATGTGCCAGGCATTGTACAACCGCGACGCGAACTTCAGGAACAGTTTCATCAAGCAACAACCGCAGCAGCTCGGGAATCAGTCGTACGTCGTCATCCTCCCACAAGCCTTCAACACCAGCGACGCGCACTTCAGGGTCCTCATCACGCAACGCCAACCTGAAAATGGCATTGAAGTCCATCTCAAAATCATCTTCAGCCAGCTGCGTCAAAGTCTGTAACAGCTGACGCCGCTCTGAGGCTTGAATGCCGGACCAGGCACGCTCGAGGCGCAGAAGTTCATCAGCATCCAATCCAGAAAGGCTCGGCAAGTCTACAGCGTGCGGCATAACCCGCTCCTGTTCCAGCACCCGCCAGAGAGCCTCCTTGTTCTTCGCGCCTTGTTTTGTATTCATCACATTCGCCTTCCAGCACCATCAAGGGTTGAACAAACTCACCGGATACAGAATATCCATGACGGTAATCGCAATAAAAACGAGCAGCAAAAGCCCTAAGGCAACCTGCGCGATGCGCGCCTGCAATTTCGGTGAAAGCCCTCGCCGCGTGACCAGCTCCCAGGTAGTGAACAACATATGCCCACCATCGAGAGCAGGAATCGGCAACAGATTAAAGATACCCAGGCTCAAGCTAACATTCATCATCAATTGGAGAATCGGAATCAAAGTTCCACTTTCGGCACTCAACTGGATCGTCTCATAACCAAGACGGCTGATATTGATGATGCCGACAGGGCGAGCATCCCCCAGGGAGACCACGCCACTGATGAGGTCCACAGGCATACGCACGACTTGTTTTAAGACATCAAGGAAAGCGCGTGTTCCAAGAGCGACAGATTGGGTGAAAGGAACTTTCGGGGCGTCAGAGGGCGCAAGTTCCTCATACAGGCCAATGCCTATAGCGCCTTCGCCCTGTGGCGGATTGACGCGCGGGGTCAAACGCAATTCCACATCCACATCATCACGGCGCACAACGAGTGGAATTTCGGCGCCCAGGTGAGCCGCAGTAAAATCAATCACCGTTTGCGCCCCCAATACCGTTTGACCATCAATAGAAACAATAACGTCTTCAGGTTGAATGCCAGCAATCTCCGCAGGCGAATTTGGGGCAACAACACTGATAACGACCTGCCGGGCGGGGATGAAGATGCCGATTGCTAACAGCCAGGCCATGAGAATATTGGTCAACGGACCGCTGAAGAAAATCGGCAACCTGCGTAATGGCGATTGCGCAAAGAGACTATGACGCTGAGCCTCAGCCTCATGCGCCAGCTGCTCGGGGGTTTTCTCCTTGACCACGCCAGAGTCTGCCTCTTCCAAGGCGGGCTCACCCTCCATCAATGCGAACCCCCCCAGAGGCAACCAGTTCAAGGTAAACTCGGTCTCCTGCCATTGAAACAGTTTTTTGATTCGCGGCGGGAAACCGATACCAAATTCACGCACCCATACTCCCAGAGCTTTGGCGGTGAACATGTGACCCAGTTCATGCACAATAATCAATGGAACAAGAGCGACCAGGAATCCCAAAACCATACCGGCGCCCTGTGTCAGAAAGCCAACCACTGCAGACATCGGAAACTCCTTGTTCTCTATGTAACAGCGAACAGAGTCGCTCGGCGCAAAATGCTGCGCAACTTCTCCGCTCAGTGTCCATGTTTTATGTTGACAACGTATAGAGAGCAACAAAGCTCAAACCTTGTGCATCTCCATGTCAAGCCAATTCATTATACTTGAGTACGGGCCACATGTCCAGAAAAAAATGGGCATGGAGCACATCTCATGCCGGGGGCGACCATCTCAGGCGACTCTACGAGGCGCGCGCGAAAATGGATTTTTCGCGGCGGGTACGACGCCGCGTCCAAAATAGGGATTTCGTAGCAGGTCGCTGACCGAAATCGCGCTATGCGCCTCACGCACCATCTAAAGCGCGAGCAAGGCATTCGTCCGGGGTTGACGCAGCGGCCACTTTGCACTGCGAGCCTCACAGGGGACGCAGAAGCCTCTCGAACTGCTACGAATGCCCAAATACTTTCTTAGTTGCCGTCTTAGCAGTCTGCACTATACTTGGGGGAAGGAATCCGCCCTTCACGCTATTGCAAAGACCTGGCAAGTGAAGTCTTGAGAGGCCGACATAGAGGCAAGCATGCAGATCCAGAAAACGACCATGAGGTTTCTGATCGTCATCGCGCTGTTATTTACCCCACTCCTGACGTTACAGTCTTCTACCGGCGCGCAGGCGCAAGCAGAACGACCTGTGTTAGCGTTTTATTATGCCTGGTTTGATGCCAATACCTGGACCATGCCATTGCCGGATCAACCTCGCGCTGCTTATATCTCCACAGACCCCATCGCAATCGAGAACCACGTCTTAATGGCACAACAAGCCGGTATTGATGCGCTCGTCTTGGATTGGTATGGACCGCAAGTGGAAAACAACCAAACAGAGACGAATTTCCGCATTCTGCTGGAAAAAGTCGCCATTCACGGACTCAAAGCGAGTCTCACAGTAGATATTGCCGGGCCCTTCATCAACAATCTGGATGAACTCACTAATGCCCTTCTGGTTGTGCGCGATCAACATGCACCCCATGGCGCTTTTCTGCGCATCGAGGGGAAGCCCGTGATTTTCTTCTGGCGTCAGAATCTGTATTCAATGGAGACATGGAAGCTGCTGCGCCAACAAATTGACCCAGAGCACAATATGCTGTGGATTGCTGAAGGCATTCATCCTGAAGCGCTAGAAGTCTTCGACGGCTTGTATCTTTACAGTGTGGCCTGGTCGAACGATCCGGCAGCTGTTTTGACACGCTGGGGCAACGAGGTGCGTAAGTGGGCACAGAATCTAAATGCACGGCGTTACTGGGTGGCCACAGTGATGCCTGGATACAACGACCTGGCAACGGGACGGGCAGATGCTTTTATCCAAGAGCGTGCAGAGGGTGCATATTATCGGGCCACCTGGGCAGGCGCCATCGAAAGCAATGCCGATTGGGTCGTCATCACCAGCTTCAATGAATGGTTAGAGGGTACCGCTATCGAACCCTCGCAGAATTACGGTGATAGCTATATTCATCTGACGCGAGACCTGGCACAGCAATATCGCCAAATGCAACCGGTCCCGCCCCCGCCCACCACTACTCCCATTGAACCCACCGCTACGCCAGAGGCAACGCCGGAACCCACCGCGACACCGGAAGCCCTACCAACGGCGACACTCGAACCTACTCCCACAGCGGTGATTACCCCCACCGCCACCCTACCGCCAACCGCGACCCCCATTCGACTTCCGACCCCCACCTCCCGCTCCCCAGGAGCAACTATCGCCGCGCCACAGGTGACGGTCGCCGCCAATAGCCAGGAAGCAGCTCTTGAAATGTCGTTGGAAACACCCTCAACGGGAATTCCACAGCGACACGCAGTTGAGGGCGCCGCTGCACCCAAACAAGTATCCCCGATAATTCTCGTCATGCTCATTGTAGCAGCAGGGCTGATTGCCATACCACTTTACCGGTGGTGGCGCACTCGGAGAACGACAGAATAATAGCCGGCAGCGCACCCCAAACACAAGGACCGGGATTTCGATCCCGGTCCTTGTTATACAACACTCCAGCGTCAGCCCTCAGGCATTCAAGATTCCCACCACCGTGGTCTTGTTATAGAACTCCAGGTAGTTCTTGCCACTGCCGGCAATCTCTCCAATCGTGAGGACACCAAACTGCGGCAATCCGGGGATACGAACTGCCTCCAACTCGCGCGGCAGGCTATCACCGAGGCACAAAGAGCGTGAAATACACTCGATTAGCAAGGCGGCGCCAGCAGCGCGCTCCCCGGTGAAACCTTCGTTCGCGGTTGCGGCTGCTTTAGTTGCCGCGCGAATCATCGAATGCGGGGTTCCGGTCACAATATCCACCAACGAATTGACGGGCATGTCCCCTACACAAAGCAAGGAGCCATCAGGGTTGCGGTTGACCGGGTCACGCACGACACCTTCTGCACCCACCCGTCCCAACACAAAGGGGTAGAATTTGGAGAGGTCATAAAACGGCATATCATCGAAAGATTTCCCGGCATGTGCCTCGACGACTTCCTTGTATACATCGAAAGCGGGACGCCAGTTCAAGGTTTGAACCACATGACCGCTTGCCTCTGTGATCAGGAAAGGGCCTGCCAGTGAACGCCAGCCATGAGAAACGCCAACGCTGCCAGCCATCTCGGTCACTGCTAGCACGGCGTACGCCTGAAGCAATCCCTGATTGGATATCAGGTAGGGGCGCGGAACAAAATCCAGTGCGCCAGCGCCACCGCCAATATACATGCAGTCGGAACCGCAATGCTCAAACAATGCAGCGAGGAAAGTCTCGATGGCATTCGAAGTACAATTCACATACGCAAAGATCGTCTTGCCAGCACAGGCGCCGGAGATGCCCTCAGCCAATGCCGCCTTGAAATCAGTTTCCGGATTATCTAGACCCGCTATCGTTCGAACGACCGGCTCAACAGGCATGCCGACAACGATGGTGCCCACATCATGCGCCTGCCCCTCGAAGATGACGCCGGCAAACATGCCGCCAAACACAGGCAAAGCCAGGCTTTTCAGCAGGTCATCTAATTCAGCCATCGCCCATGGATTATTGACCGAAGCCAGAATTTGCAGACCTCGAACTTCAGGATTTTGCATAAGCCGCTCGAGCATTGCCTTCAAACCATCAATCGTACCAGTGCGATCTAAATCAACAATCATGATTACCTCCTATTGGTTACTGATGGAGCAAATACTCTGTGCGTCACAGATTTCACGTTTCACAGGTTGACCTTATTCTATATTAGTTTTCAGTAGAAGGCAAATACTGGTTGTGTGGTAACTGTTCAGGTTTCCACGGCAAAGCGTAAATTTCGGGCTGAGGCCCGTTAGAAGATGTGTTTTTCGCTGCCGCGCTGCGCGCGGCAGTGAAAAACACTCTCTAAAACCGCGACTCTAACCTAAAGCGGCGATTCAGCCGTTCGTCGTTGTGGCAAACGGGAGAACGTTGAACAATTACCAATGTAGTAAGTCTGGCTTTAAACAGTAATCCAGGTTATAATAATAACTGGCATGGGGTTCCGTTTGTGAACAAACCCGGTCATCCACAAAACAGACGCACCTCCTTCAACCCGACTCAAAATGCAGATACTGAGTTGAATGATGCCCGAATTCATAAGGAGATTCCGCGATGGAAACAATCTTGCTCTATACCCTGGTAGGATTTATTGCACAGTTGGTAGACGGAGCATTAGGAATGGCTTATGGCATCAGTTCGAATGCCTTTCTCCTCAGTGTAGGCGTGCCACCTGCCATGGCAAGCGCGAGCGTTCATATTGCCGAGATGTTTACCACAGGTGTTTCAGGCCTGTTGCACTTCCGATTAGGCAATGTGGACCCAGAAGTCCTCAAACGCCTGATCATTCCAGGCGTGCTGGGAGGCGCATTAGGCGCTTATGTGCTGACCACAATTCCAGGGGATATCATCAAGCCCCTGGTTTCGATATACCTGTTGATCATGGGCATCCGCATTCTGCTCAAGGTCTGGAAAAGACTGGAGATTCATGAGCGCGAACCTTCTCACTGGTTTATCCCCTTGGGGCTTGTGGGGGGATTCCTGGATGCTGTAGGAGGTGGGGGTTGGGGACCCATTGTGACCACGACACTGGTTGCAAGTGGGCGACTGCCGCACAAGATGATTGGCTCAGTCAATGCCTCCGAATTCTTTGTCACTGTTGCAGAATCTGTGGCTTTCATCCTAACGCTAGGAACAACATTGGGGGAGTATTGGCAAATTGTCGTGGGTCTGTTATCTGGAGGCGTTCTCGCGGCGCCATTAGCAGCCTATGTGTGTCGCAAACTGCCCTGCCGGTGGCTCATGGCAATGGTGGGTGTTCTGATCATTGTGTTGAGCTTGAGAACGCTCTATCTCACATGGTTCTAAGGAGAGTGTTTTTCGGCGCCGTGTAGCGCGGCGCCGAAAACACTTTTAGAATTTATACCCGGCTGTGGGAATCCAAGCGGTTACGCCAGTGAGACGGTCCTGGCACAGGTCAGGCTGCCGCTACGTAACTTCGGGTGTCCCCGGACTAGCTTGGGGAACGGGGAGAATTTCATAGGGTGGCGTCATCAAACGTTCGAGATATGACCGCTTCACTTTGCGACGCTGCTGAATTCCCCGTCGCTTACGCCACATGCGGGGCAGCCCCCAGCATCCTGCCAGCATGCCGCGCAACGTAGCGCGGGCTTCTTTGCCGCGCCACGCTTTTAGTGCAGCCCATGTGATGTGCCACAAGCCACCCAACACAGCTCGCCAATGAGCGCGCCACAGGTCAGCGGGGTAATTCTTTGCCAACACCCATAAGCGATTACGTCCATCGTAGAAGGAAGCGGTCACCCCGCCACCGGAAGCCTTAAGCTTATGATAGACCACCGCCGTGGGAAGAAACAGACAATGCCAGCCTGCCAGTTGCGCGCGCCACGCCAGGTCAACATCCTCCAGGGAGAAAAAGAAATCATCATCCAGCAAACCAATCTCATCCAACATTTTCCGACGATAGGCAGCGCTTCCACCACAGGCGCTAAAAACAAAGGTAGGATGGTCATATTGCCCCACGTCCTGCTCCCACACACCGCGGTTGTGCGGCAATCCATCCGGCGTGACGTAATCCCCCGCCGTATGGAAAGTGTCTCGCCGGTCAAAAAGCAGCATCTTGGAAGCCATCAAACCCACATCAGGATAAGCATCGAAGGCAGTTGCGATTTCTGCGAGCCAATGAGAATCGGGTTCCGTATCATTGTTCAACAGCACCACAATTTCACCCTGTGCGATCTCAAAACCGGCGTTACACGCACCGGTAAAGCCGCGATTGCATTCCAGGGGCAGCACTCGCACCTCCGGATAACGCACGAGCACAGCGCGTGAATCGTCAGACGAAGCGTTATCCACAACAATGATCTCGAAATCCTGCAAAAGCTGCGCCCGAAGGCCGTCCAGACAACCGGGGAGATGGTGCGCCCCATTCCAATTGGGGATGATTACCGAGATTCGAGATGGCATTTAGGCTCAATACCTTTCAAATAAGCAAAGAGGCGGCTTCTGTGGTATGCTTTCGCGTTGACGAAACCGAAAGAGACCAAGGAGCCACCTC
>JAFGFB010000127.1 GCA_016931315.1 Anaerolineae bacterium | reverse complement strand
GGGGTATAGGACAAATTATTGGGAGTTCAAAGATCAACTTGGGGAGACACCTGCGGATAGACACTTTGGCACGCCGAAGAGATGCAGAGGTGGTTTTTTTTTGTGATTTTTGTGGACGGGGCTTCGCCCCGTCCACAAAAATCACAAAAAAGAAAGGTGTTTGCGTGATAATCGTCTTCTTTTTGCCCCAAAGGTGAAATGCACCCGGCGCATTTGGGTATAGGACAAAGGGTGTCGCTTATTGGGAAATTCAAAGGTCGGTTTGGTGAGACAATGCGTTTAGACACTTGGGCGTGCCCAAGAAACGCGGAGGCAGGTTCTTTTTGTGATTTTCGTGGACGGGGGAAACCCTTCGGGTTTCCCCCGTCCACAAAAAATCAAACTGCAGAAAGAAGATGAAGCATGGCGCGATTTCGATCAGCGACCCGCTTCAAAATCCCCTCAAAAAGCAAAATTCTTCACGCAATGCTGACGGCGGACACTCTAAACGACTCAGATCTCCATGAGCTCTTGTTCTTTGCGCTCGCCAATCTCATCTACCTGCTTGATGCTCTGATCGGTCAATTTCTGCAAGTCCTCTTGACCACGCTTGAGCTCATCCTCAGAAATCAGCTTCTCGTTTTCAAATTCGCGCAAGTCATTAAGCGCATCACGCCGCACATTGCGCAACGCTACACGCGCCTCTTCCAAGCGGCGCTTAAGCACTTTCACCATCTCGCGCCGCCGCTCTTCCGTGAGCCGGGGAATCGGGACGCGAATCATGCGTCCATCGTTGCTCGGGTTAAGCCCCAAATCTGCCTGCAGAATCGCCTTCTCGATATTGCCAATGGAACCTGGATCGTAAGGGCGAACCAGCAACATCTGTGGCTCAGGCGCCGAAATAACCGCCAGCTGCTTGAGTGCTGTCGGGGTGCCATAATAATCCACCAGCACCCGCTCGATTAAAGCTGGCGCCGCGCGCCCAGTGCGCAACCCGCGAAATTCGTCCTCCAGGGCCTCGATGGCTTTATTCATCCGCCCTTCAGTCTCGCGCAACAAATCGGTGATCATACTCAAACCCTCCCAGCACTTCAACGCGCAATTAACGTGCCCACAGGCTCGCCCAAGGCAGCGTGTTCCAGCGCCCCGGGTTCCCACAGATTCAGGACGATAATGGGTAGATCGTTATCCATGCACAGCGTAATCGCTGTCGAATCCATCACACCCACGCGCATATTGAGAGCATCCAGATAGGTAAGCCGCTCAAAACGCTGTACATCTCTGTTGACGCTGGGGTCACGGTCATAAACCCCATCCACCTTTGTCGCTTTAATCAACAAGTCAGCGCCAATTTCGGTGGCGCGCAATGCTGCCGCCGTATCAGTAGTGAAATAGGGGTTACCGGTACCCGCACCAAAGATAACTACACGTCCCTTTTCCAGATGGCGAATAGCCCGTAAGCGAATGTATGGCTCAGCAATGGCACGCATCTCAATGGCTGACTGCACCCGGGTGGCTACGCCACAGCGTTCAAGAGCATCTGCCATTGCCAATGCATTCATCATCGTTGCCAACATCCCCATCTGATCCGCAGTCGCCCGGTCCATACCATGCTCCAAACCTGAGCGTCCACGCCAGATGTTGCCGGCGCCAATCACTAAGCCGATCTCAATATCCAGCGCCTGGATTGCCGCCACCCGTGCCGCGACTTCATCTGCACGGTGCGGGTCAATCCCAAAACCACTGGGACCAGCAAGAGCCTCACCGCCAATTTTGATGACAACACGCTTGAACTGGGGTGTCACAATAACAGACTCCTTCTGAAAGACCTTTTGAGAAAAAGGTCTGGAGGCTTACGCCTCCAGACTCTCCCCCAACTCAAAGCGCACAAAACGGCGCACTATCATGTTCTCGCCGGTTCGAGTGATGGCATCCTTGAGGATGTCATCCACCGTGCGTTCCTCGTCGCGAATGAAGGTCTGCTCGAGCAGACACACTTCCTTGTAGTATTTCTCGATGCGGCCCTCAACAATGCGATCCACGACCTGCTCGGGCTTGCCTTCCTCCAGCGCCTGCGCCCGGAATACCTCACGCTCGTGCACGAGCACCGATTCCGGGATATCTTCGCGGCTTACATAGTGGGGCGACATTGCCGCAATCTGCATCGCAATGTTGTTGACCAGAGACTTGAACTCATCGGTGCGCGCCACGAAATCCGTTTCGCAGTTGACTTCCACCAAAACGCCGATGCGTCCGCCCGCGTGGATATAAGCCGTCACGAGGCCATCCTTCGCCTCACGCGACATGCGCTTGGCGGCTTTAGCCAACCCTTTTTCGCGAAGGTAATCTACCGCCTTGGCGAAATCGCCCTCGGCAATTTCCAGAGCCGTGCGGCAATCGAGAATTCCGGCAGCGGTCGCCTCACGCAGTTCTTTTACCATTGCAGTTGTAATGACTGCCATCCTAACTACTCCTCATCCTCAACGTCATCGTCAATGTCAGCGAGATCCTCGTCGGCATCTACAGCCTCGTCCTCATACTCTTCTTCGAGGTCCAGATCAGCCTCAAGATCCTCGAGATGCGCACCACGTCCCTCATCGCCAAATTGAATCTGGCGCAAACGGGCGAGGGTCTCGGCGCTTAAGTATTTCTCATCCTCAGCCGTGTAAAGCTCTTCTTCGGGCGCCATTTCCTTGCGCAACGCCGCACCTTCGAGCGCCGCATCGGCAATCTTGCCCGCCATAAGCCGAATTGCACGGATCGCGTCATCATTGCCAGGAATGACATAATCAATCAGGGTGGGGTCACAATTTGTGTCCACAACCGCAATGATAGGAATACCAACCCGGTCAGCTTCTTTCACCGCGGTGGTTTCAACGGAAATGTCAATAATGAAGACCGCACTCGGAAGCCGCTCCATCTGGCGCAAGCCACCCAGGCGCAAATTGAGTTTCTCAATTTCGCGATTGAGCATCAACGCTTCCTTCTTGGTGAGCACATCAAACTCGCCAGCATCACGTCGTGCTTCCAGGTCTTTGAGGTGTTCAATCCGCGAACGGATGGTGCGCCAGTTCGTCAGCGTGCCACCCAGCCAGCGCTGATTGACGTAGGGCATCCCGCAACGTTCCGCCTCTTGGGCGATGGTTTCCTGCGCCTGACGCTTAGTACCGACAAAGAGCACCTGATTGCCCTGAGCGACAGAGTCGCGGACAAACTCATAGGCGCGGTTCATCGCCTTGACCGTCTGTTGCAGGTCAATGATATGCACCCCATTGCGCTCGGTGTAGATGTAGCGCGCCATGCGCGGGTTCCAGCGCCGGGTGCGATGTCCGAAGTGCACGCCCGTCTCGAGCAGCTGCTTCATCGAGATAACTGCCATAAAAAACGTCCTCCTCAACTAGATTGTTTTTAGCCTCCGCGGCCTTCATCCCTCACGGGAACCTGAAATATCAGGCACGCCCCATGAAGTCCAGCCGCGTGTGTAATGGGCTCAGCTCAACAAACGATTGTACCACAAAGCCGATAAGGTGCAACCAGGGGGAGGATAGATTATTGAGGCGTTCAAAGGTTAGCTGGGTGAGGCAATACGTTTAGACACCTGGGCACGTCAAAGAGACGCAGCGGCAGGTTTCTTTTGTGCTTTTCGTGGAAGGGGCTGCGCCCCTTCCATGAAAAGCACACCTGCGGAAAGAACCGGTTGGGGTATTTGTGATTTTGTGCGGTGAGGCTGCGCCCCACCACACAAAATCACTCGAAGTAGAGGGGAGCGTACCCAAAAAGACCTTTTCAAATACGCTCAAGAACGGTAACTAATCAACGCGACGCCCAAGATGCTGATGACAATGCCAATGGCATTGATGACGCTGATTTTCTCCCGCAACAGGACCACCCCCAAGGCAACGAGGATGATATTGATAAACACGCCCGTGACGAGATTCCCGGTGCTCAGATTCCAGCCGTAACGGTACATAAGCAGGAAGCCCACCTCCATCAGGCAGACAGCGGCTGCCATAGCCAGTTGCACCCAACTGAGCTGGCGGAAATGTTTGAGCAGCCCGCCCTCAGCAGGAAAGAGAGGGAGTAGGAAAAAACTGAGGACCAGCGCGGCAATATAAAGACCAATGATGGAGACGATGGGGTTGATACCGGCAGGAACGCGTTTGACGAAGAATTGATAGCTCACAGCTCCAACAACAGCGATGATGGCAGATAAAGTGAACATGGCTTTGACTCCTTCAAAAATGAATCACAGAATACACGGAAAGTTCTATTTTCGGGCTTGGATAGTGTGTGCTGGCACCGGTGTCTCTTTTGCATTTAATGATTGGGGCGCCCGTCCTGGTTTTGGGGCAGGGGCACAAGCATTATAGAAATGCGGGGGCATTTCCACGAGAATGAAGCAACTCGGGGAATCTCAACTTGAGGGCAGCAAGGACACCAACGCGTACCCCACGCCGCGGTGAGTACGCACCTGAAAAGGCGCCTTGAGTGTTAGCAATGCTGAGCGCAACCAATGAATATGCACATCCAGAGTACGAGTATCGCCCAAATAGCTGGTGCCCCACACTTCCTGCATCAGCAACGCCCGTGATAGCACCTGCTCTGGCGCCTCCAGGAAAGCCTTAGCCAGCACCCCTTGCCGTGGCGTCATCAAAATCTCTTCGGTGCCCCAGCTCAACGAATGCGCGTCAAGATGCAACTGCAAACCCTGCCAGGCAATCACCTCACCGCCGCGCTCGGGGAGCAGGCGCGCCAACCGGCCCAACAGCTGCCGCAAGGTAAAGGCCTGCCGGAGATGCCCATTGGCGCGAGGTAACTGATCCAGACGCATTCCTCTGCCAAGGAAGAAAAAGAGTAGCAACGAGGGGTTTTGAGTTTTCAAATCCGCACAGAAGTGCTCCAGGTCAAAACGGATTGTGGGGACATCAATCAACGTCAGATGGGTTTCCTGCGCAACACAAATATCCACCGCTTCCCGGCGTCCATGCGCCACGGAGACTTCGTAATGCTGCCTTAGTGCGGGCAACGTCTTAGCCTCCAAGGAACGGCTGCGTCCCACCCAAAGAATATGATAGCGTCTCAACGAACTCTCCTAAAAGCCGATGCTGGTTGAGTAACAGGCAGCATTATACCAAAGATTGATGCAAAAGCCATTAAGAAATGGGCCGGGACCGCAGCGCTTTTTTGCCGGTCAGCATCAGGCAGCCAAGTCCACTCAATGCCAGGGCAGCCCAAAAGAGAAATGGCAGCTGTGGTGCAGTCCCCGCGAGATTGTTGCCGATAGGGGGAGCGAGAAAGCTACCCAACCCGCCGAAAGCCAGCACGACCCCTGTGGCTGTTCCGGCATAGGCGGCACCGATACCCTCGGTCTCAAAAATCAGGGTGATGAACAATGACATAAACGCATCACGCATCAATCCTGCCATGATTACAGCGACCCAAATGGCGCCTCCACGCAATACCGCCAGCAATCCCACACCCAACACTAATAACAGACCGGCTCCCAATAACAGCCTTTTGCGCGAGCCCAAACGATCCGAGCTCAGGGCAATCGGTAAAACTGCAAGCATGCTCACCAGATGAAATGTCGAGAGCGCCCCATCCGCTCGAACGCTACTCCACTCCAGATTACGCAAGTAGAGCGGCAGATAGCCCAACACACCCTGCACGCACCCTCCAACACCAAAGATAACCAGGCCCAGCAACCAGATGTCGCGCTGTCGCACCACATAGACCAATCCCTCACGCATGGCAGTGATTGCGCGAGAGCGACCAGCAACCGCCCCAGATGGAAAGGGGGTACGCGCCAAAGCCCAGGGAATGCTAAAGAGCGCGCCGGTCATGCCATAGAGCAAAAAGACCCGGCGCCAGCCACCCAACCACGGCGAGAAAACCGTGGCACTCAGGAGCGAACCACTCAGGAAACCAAAAGCCATTCCCATCGAGATGATACCATTAGCTAATCCCAACTGCCGCAATGGGAACCATTGCCCGCACTGTTTGAGCAGGTTCATCGTCACAAACGGCGTTACCGCGCCAATCAACAGCGCAAGCGTGAGCAGCGAGGGATAATCCATAACCCAGATACGCGCCGCTCCCACCAATCCCAACACCAGACACCCAAAGGTGAGCACCCATTTAGGACCTAGCTGGTCGCCAAGCGCGCCACCAAACACGCCGCTAACGATTCCCGGAAGCGCGGCAATTCCCCAAATCATCCCGACCTGCACCAGGCTCAAATGCAGTTCCGCGGCAATCTCCATGGAAAGCACCGACATAGCCATGCCTGGCATAGCCACGACGACGATCGCCGTGATTGTCGTGAGCGCCAAAATGTGCCAACGGTAGCGTGATTCAGTGTAGTGCATGACCAATTCCAGAGCAATGATCAGCCCGATGGGCATTCGTAGCAGTTCAGTGGGCTTCTGCGCCTTCTGTAAGGTTCGCTGTGAGATATGATTGCGCCATCAACCCCGGACGAATGCCTTGCTCTCGCTTCAGGGATAT
>JAFGFB010000126.1 GCA_016931315.1 Anaerolineae bacterium | reverse complement strand
TTTCGATGAGCCAACCCGGGGAATTGATGTCGGCTCAAAACAGGAAATCTACCATCTCATGGTTGACCTGGTCAACCAGGGCAAGACGATCCTGATGATCTCCTCGGATATGGAGGAATTATTGGGCATGTCGGATCGCTTGATTGTTCTATGTGAAGGGAAATTCATGGGCGAAGTGCCCAGGGACAAGTTCGACCAACGCACTATTATTGAGCTGGCTTCAGGCCATCACTAGAAGAGAGAGGAATGCGATGCCTAAAATTGATTTGCGCGGTCTCCAAAAATACACCGTTATGTTTATCCTGGTTGTTTTGATGGCGCTCTTTGCGTTTTCGAGCCCCTATTTCTTGACGCTTCGCAACCTGACCAACATCGTCACACAGAACACCTACTTCATCATCGCCGCCGTCGGCCTTTCCTTTGTGATGATCGGTGGGGGCATTGATCTGTCGGTGGGTTATCAGATGTCCCTGGTCGGGGTGGTAACGGCGATGAGTATGGTCGTTTACCATTTGCCAGCCTGGCTCTCCGTTTTGATCGGCATTGCGTTGGGAACCCTGCTGGGGTTGTTCAATGGCGTGATTGTGACTAAGGTCAGGGTCTTTCCGTTGATCGTCACCATCGCCACCAGTACGGTGTTTCAGGGGATTTCCTATATTGTCTCCAAAGCCAATACCTTCCGGAATTATCCCGCTGAGTTTCTCGTCATCACCACGGGGAGATTCCTTAATGTGCCCTATGATGTCTGGCTTACCCTGCTGGTGGTGGTCTTTGCTGGCTTCTTCTACGCCAAGACCTCCTTTGGCTGGAATGTTTTGGCCCTGGGAGGCAATGAGGAGGCATCCCGATTGGCCGGAATAAAAACTACGGCGCTGAAGATATCCGTCTACGCATTATGTGGTTTCTTTGTTGCCATCGCTACCATGGTCATGATCGCCAAGGCCAACACTACCAGCTCCATGTTTGGTCCGGGGACGGAATTCACCTGTCTGACCGCGGCCATCGTCGGCGGCATTAGCTTCGTCGGTGGCGAAGGGAATATCCTTGGACTTGTGACTGGTGTGTTCATCCTGGCGGTGCTGGGAAACGGGATGCAATTGGCCGGATTGGGCACGTATGCGCAGTACATCGTCAAGGGGCTGATTCTGCTGGGGGCAGTGGCCTTTGATGAATATCAGAAGACCCATCGCGGTCGAGCTCACAGAATTGCGCCGGCCGCATGATCAAGAGCTTCACGTTATGAAGGAGAGACAACAATGAAAGAAAAACACCCTCAAGGACCCTTTGTGATTCCACCTGCACCAATCCATCACATCGAGCGCAAAATGTTGGATATTGCTTACGCCCAGGTGTCGCCCGCGCAGAAACTCGACCTTTACTGGCCCGCTGCTGGTAACGGTCCCTTCCCGGTCATCATGGTCATCCATGGCGGCGCCTTCAAAGGCGGCGACAAGCGCGATATCCAGCTGATGCCGATGCTCGAAGGTCTGAAACGCGATTACGCGGTGGTCTCTATCAATTACCGCATGAGCGGCGAAGCGCGTTTCCCCGCGCTGGTGCACGATGTGAAGGCGGCCATCCGCTGGGTGCGCGCCAATGCGGAGCAATTCTTGTTCGATTGCGACCGCATCGCCGTGTGGGGCGGCTCGGCTGGTGGCTACCTCGCCCTGATGGCGGGCGTCTCCGCCGGTATTCCGGAGCTGGAGGATCCGGCGTTGGGAAACCCGGAACAGCCTACCAGGGTTCAGGCGGTCGTTGCCTGGTTCCCGCCCACGAATTTCCTGTTGATGGACACCCAACTCGAGGCATCCGGCTTTCCGCAAACCCAAGAATCCGCCCATAGTGGGCCCGAATCGCCCGAATCATTGATCCTGGGTCAGCAAATCACGCAGATTCCAGAGATGGTTTGGGCAGCCAATCCGGAGACCTACATCCGCTCTGGTTTGCCGCCCTTCTTCATCCAGCATGGCACCGCTGACGATACCGTGCCCTATCAGCAATCGCTCAACTTCGCCGCTAAACTGGCTGCCCAGAATGGCTTACAATCAGTGAATCACGAACTGCTACTCAATGCGCGGCATGCCGACCCGGCCTTCGAGGCGCCGCACAACGTCAAAAAGGTGCTGGATTTTCTTGATAGCGTTCTCAAAGCATAAGCGCGATGTGATCATGGATGCTCATGCAAAACCAGAAAGGAAAAGACCGACAGTGACCGTGATGCTGATAGCCTTATTGGTCGGTATTACCATCGGGGCGATATTCAAACTCCTACGTTTGCCTGTGCCCGTACCCCACGATTTTGCCGGCATCGTCGGCCTAATTGGCATGTTTGTCGGCAGCGCGCTGGTGGATGTTGTGGCGCGCATCTTGACAAAATGAAGGAATATTCAACTAAAGGAGAAATGCAATGCAAAAGAGAAGTACCTGGTCAATGGTTTGTTTATGGTTCCTAAGTCTGGCACTGGTCGCCTGTGGCAGCAGCCCCTCTGCCAGTGAAGCGCCAACCGTCGCGTCTGTTGCAGAGTCAACGGCAGCCCCTGTGGCGGAGACCGCCCCGGCAGAAACCGCCGCAACGAGTGTTCCGAGTGGCCCCAGGGGTGGGGGGCTCGGCAATAGTTCGGTTGATACGTCGGCTATCAAGACACAGACTACGGATGTTGCTTATGGGACCGTGTCAGGTAGCCAGACATTGAACATCTATCTACCCAATGAGGGCGAGGGTCCCTTTCCCGTCATCGTCGCCATTCACGGCGGCGCTTTCAAAATGGGTAGCGCCACCGGTGGCGATGTGGCGGCTATGCTGCAAGGTGTGAACTACGGCTATGCGGTTGTCAGCATCAACTACCGGCTTTCCGGCGAAGCAACGTTCCCCGCGGCGGTCAATGACTGCAAAGCGGCGATTCGCTTCATCAAAGCCAATGCGTCGGCGTACAACCTGGATGCGGAGCGCATTGCGGTGTGGGGAGATAGCGCTGGTGGCAACCTCGCGGCGATGGTGGGTACCACGGGGAACGTGACCACACTCAACGGCGATAATCAAGAAAACCTCGACTATTCCTCGTCCGTGCAAGCGGTGGTAGATTGGTTCGGACCGCTCAATTTCCTGGAGATGGATGCTCAGTTTGCTGCTTCCGGCATCACGCCAGCAATGGGCGCTACCAGCAGTGAAACCTCTCCTGAGAGCCAATACATCGGCCAGCTCATCACCGACGATCCGGAGTTGACACAGCAGGCAAATCCTGCCACTTATATCAGCACCATGGCCAAAGAAACCGCGCCCGCTTTTTTGATTCAGCATGGCACGGCGGATGGCAATGTGCCCGTGCAACAATCGCTTGACTTTGCGGATGCGCTTACCTCCGCGCTAGGCGAGGACAAGGTCACGCTGGTTCTGCTGGAGGGCGCCGGACACGGGACCTCCGAATTCACGACGCAGGAAAACCTGGAGCTAGTCTTTGCCTTCCTGGATCAGGTCTTGAAGCAGTGATGGGGCAGCCAATCGTCATGTCCTTGAGGCAATAGACGCTGATGAAATGGAGACACTTTCGGGTCATGCTTCCCAGTAACCTGGTTTTCTCCTCGATTGAGGGCTGCCAGGGTCACATCAAGAAGCTTGCCGCTATGGATAAGCAACCGGTCGCTGCGTGGGGAGCATGTCTGCAGATCGCCTTGGGACTCGACGTCCACCCTCGTTTGACCTGGGCGTGCCCGGCTATGCCTGGCTGACCCGACTGCGCTCGATACCCTCTGCTTGAGACAATTCTGTATATGAACGAGGCGCTCTCGCATTTGCGGGAGCGTCCCCTCTTCTGAATCTGGTTTAGGTGATGGTTTCGTCCTGCCAGAAATCGCCCCGAAACCGAATTGCTTTCTTCGAACTTCGTGCTTAAATGAGGGGAATCCGCCCGACCGTCGGCGGTTCGTACTCCCTGGCCTGGAGTCCTGAGATGCCAACACCGTTGATCTGTCCAAGTTGTGGTTTCGAAAGCCCTGCCGGCATGCTGTTCTGCGGTATGTGTGGTGCACGGCTGTCGCGAGCCTGCCCCACCTGTGGTTTTCATAACCCGCCCGATTTCCGCTTCTGCGGCATGTGCGGTGCGGCTCTCGAGCCAGCCCGTGCTGGCGAGTCTGTCTTTCCGCCGGGGGTGACCGGGCCTTCGCCCTTGCCTGCAGTGCTTGCGCCGGAGGCTGGGCTTCCTGTTCCCCAGCTGGAGAGTGAACGCCGTCTCGCTCTCGAGGGCGAGCGTCGCGTTGCCACTATCGTCATTGCCGACGTGCGTGGTTCTACCCAGCTTTTGGAGCAAATAGGCACCGAACGCTGGGTCGAGCTCATGAATCATATCTTGCAGCTGCTTGAAGTGGAAGTCTACCATCTGGGCGGCGAGATCAATCAATTCCGTGGGGATGGGTTGGTGGCGTTCTTTGGGGCTTCGGCGGTACATGAGGATGACCCTGAGCGGGCGGTGATGGCCGCGTTGCGCATGCAGCGCGCCGCCAAAGCCTATGCTGCCGAGCTGGCAACGCAGAATTTGGAATTGAGTTTGCGCATCGGTGTCAATACTGGCGAGGTCATCGTCGCCAGCGTCGGGGGGCAGCGTTATCGTGAGGATACTGCCATGGGAGAAGCCATTACTGTGGCCGCGCGCATGGAATCATCAGCCGAACCCGGCACCGTTTTGGTCAGCGAGAGCACCTACCATCTCGCCAAACCCTATTTTAGCTGGGAGTCTTTGGGTGAAATCAGCGTCAAGGGGTTGCGGGAACCGGTGACCGTCTATCGCCCCCTGGCACTGGCGACGGATACGGATTTGATTCTGCGCGAGGAACTCTACCGTCTCACCCCGCCTCTCATCGGACGCGAGCTCGAATTTGCGCAGTTAGTGCGCTGTATTGAGGCATTGCAGGGTGGACGCGGAGGCATTGCTCTGATTACTGGTGAGAAGGGTATGGGCAAATCCTTCCTGGTTGCGCAGGTGCGGGAGCACCTTAGCCGTGAGGAGATGCTGCGCTCGGAGGCGCGGCAGCGCGCGGAAGCACGACAGCGCGACGGGCAACAGCGTGTCGAGAAAACTGAGCTGATTCCGCCTGAGCCTGTTTGGCTGCGAGGGCGGTGCCGTTCCTATGATCAATCGTGGCCTTATTCCATGTGGCGCGATATGCTCCAGAACTGGCTTAACATGCGCCGTGACGAGCCGCGTGAGGCATTGCGTGACCGCCTCCGCGAGCAAACACAGCAGCTCTGGGGTGAGGATTTTATCGAAACCTATCCTTTCCTTGCGGCGCTTCTTGCTTTGCCGTTGGAGGAAGGCATTATCGAGCGGGTGAGCCACCTGGATGCCGAAAGCCTTAAGCGGCAATTCTTCCGCGCCATTCGTTCGTGGGTGATGGCTTTGGCGCAACGTGGCCCGTTGGTGTTGTTATTTTCGGATGTGCATTGGGTGGATAGCACTTCTCTGGAGCTGCTGCAACACTGTCTCTCTCTCTGCGATACTTTGCCCTTACTCTGGATCGTCGTCTTCCGCCCTGATCGCAACTCGCCTATCTGGCATTTCCGGCACTATGTGGGCACCGAATATCCGCACCGGCTTACTCAAATCTCCATCCCCCCGTTGAACGCCGCAGAAGGTTTGGAGCTGCTCGATTGGCTGATTGGCGCCAGGACCCTGCCAGAAAAGGTTAGCCAGCTGGTGTTGCAGCGTGCCGAGGGCAACCCTTACTATTTGCATGAGCTGGCAAACGCCTTGATCGCACAGGGCGTCCTTGTGCGCGATGCCGATAGCGGCAAGTGGCAGGCGACACGTCCGATCACTTCCCTGGATTTGCCGGATGGTTTGCAGACCCTGTTACTTGCACGGCTTGACCGGCTTGAGGCGGAGGTGCGGCATACGCTTCAGGCCGCGGCGGTCATTGGCGCTGTCTTCTGGCAGAAGGTGCTGCGTGCGCTGATGCAGGATGATGCCGCGCTAAAGCAACACCTGACTCAGTTGCAGCGGGAACAATTAATCGAAGAGCGCCAGCTGGTCCCCGATTTGGGGATGGAATACGCGTTTAATTCGCTGTTGCTGCGCGAGGTGGCGTATGATAGCCTGCTCAGTACGCAACGCGCTGCCTATCATCTCAAAGTCGCGGAGGCGCTGGAGTTGTTTCTGGATAGCAGCGAGGAGCACCCTCAGCGTTATGGCATGGTGGCTTATCATTACCAGCAGGCGAGCAGTTTGGAGAAGGCGCTAGAATTCACGCTCAAAGCCGCCGAACAGGCGCGCCGTGTGTATGCCAATGCGGAGGCTCAGGAACATTATAGTTATGCGCTGACGTTATTGACCTCTCTGGACCAGAATTCTCCCAATGCTGCGGCGCACTACGCGCTTCAAAGACAGCGTTTTCAGGTCCTTGACCTGCGTCGTGAGACTGCCTACTTGCTGGGCGAGATGGAATCCGGGCGTGATGATGCGCGCGCGATGTTGGAATTGGCGCAGCAGCTGGAGCGCGATCCAGGGTTGCTGATTGATGCTCTATTGGAGCAGCCCGGTGTGGGCAGTATTCAGGGGCGCGACGAACTTGAAACTGGGGTGAACCTGGCATATCAGGCGCTGAATTTGGCACATCAGTTGGGGGATGAAAAACGTGAGATGCGGGCATTGATGGCGTTAACCAACCTGCACAATCTGCGCAATGATCCCGCGTGGCATTGGACCGGCGAGCAGGCATTGGAACTGGCGCGCCGCCTGGAGGATCGCCGGGCGGAAGTTAAGATCCTGTTGCGTATGGGAGATGCTTATGGCGCGGATGATCTCGAGCACAGCATGGCGTGTTTGGAGGCAGCGCTGCCGATTGCCAAGGGTCTGCACGATAAATCTGCGGAAATCCGACTGCTTCACGCGCTGGGGACGCCACTTGAACGCCAGGGCGATTACTATCGTCTTTTGACTGAGATGGAGGAGAAACGCCTGCAGCTCAGCCGTGAAATCGGCGATCGCTATGCGGAAGGCAGCGCGCTGATGAACTGCGGTCAAATCCGAGGCTTGTGGTTGGGGGATTATGCTTCTGGGCTGGAGTTGGAGGAAGAGGCCCTGCGTATTTGGGAGAATACTGTTGGCCGGCTCTACCCGTTGTTGCGCATCGTGCAAATGCACACTGCGATGGGCAACTTTGAATCGGCGTTGGTCGCCCTGGAGAAGGCACAACCCGCGGGTGAGCGTGAGGTGCGCGATATGGGGCGCGCCGGTTTGGGGTTGGTTTCGGCAACTCTCTTCAATGCCATAGGCGATGAGACTCATGCGCGGCAAGCGCTCGACGCTGCGGGTTGGGTGCACCGGATGGCGGCGGATAGTTTGGTCTCGCGACAGTATAAGATGGCGGCATTGTGTGAGATTGCGGAGTCGCATCTGCGTTTGCTGGAGGTTGTCACAGATGTGCAGGAGCGGGAGTTCCACTGTACTGAGGCGCTTAACGCTTCTGGCGCTGCCTTTGACCTGTATCAGGGTTTTGGTTTTGTGCAGATTGTTGAATGTACTAGCGAGGAGATTCTGTACCGTCACGCGCTGGCGTTGCAAGCCAATGAGCGCGAGGAGGAGGCGCGGGATATGGTGCGGCGGGCGCATGCGGAGATGGAACGCAAGCACGCTCTAATTCCGACCGATACTCCTTTCTATCACACTTATCTGGAGGCGATTGCTCTTCACCGGGAGATTCACTCGGCTTATACTGAGCTGGTTGCGCTTGAGGAGCCTACGGATAAACCTTGAGCCGCCGCAGTGTTGCTAAGGCGGACTTTCGGTCAACCGCTAAGCCGCCGGATGGGCGTGAAACCGGTCAATTGAAGTGTTGGTTCACTCTTAGGAGGTTCCGATGTCGAAAACAAATGTCTATGAAAACGTCAAGACTCAGTTCGAGCGTGCTGCCGACCTGATGCAGCTCGACCCTGAAATCCGTCGCATCCTTTCCACCACTGCTAGCGAGATTGTTGTGCACTTCCCGGTTGTGATGGATGATGGGCATGTGCGAATGTTCACGGGTTACCGCGTACAACATAACGGCGTGTTGGGTCCTTACAAGGGCGGTCTCCGCTTCCATCCTGCTGTAGATATTGATGAGGTGCGCGCTTTGGCGACCTGGATGACCTGGAAGTGCGCCATCGCCGGATTGCCCTATGGCGGCGCCAAGGGTGGCATCCAGATGGATCCTATCCAATACTCTCAGAAAGAACTTGAGCGCATCACGCGGCGCTTCACCTTTGCATTGGGCAGCAATATCGGTCCTGAATACGATATTCCTGCGCCCGATGTGAATACCAATGCACAGGTGATGGCGTGGATTCTCGACACCTACCTTTCGATGATGCCGCCACTGGAACGCAACCGCTGTGTGCACGTTGTCACGGGCAAGCCTATTGAATCCGGTGGTAGCCTGGGGCGTGATAAAGCTACCGGTCAAGGATTGGTATACATTATGGTTGCGTGGGCGGCGGATCATGATTTTCCATTGGCGGGGGCACGTTACATCGTCCAGGGCTTTGGAAACGTTGGTTCGTGGAGTGCTCGCTTGCTCAAGCCCTATGGCGCCGTGCTTGCAGCTGTTGAGGACCACACCGGGGCGATTTTGTGCCCCGACGGCATTGACCCCGATGATCTGGCGGCATACGTGCGCATGCACGGTGGCATAGCCGGTTATCCGCAGGCGACCGCGATTGATCATCGCACTTTCCTGAGCACTGAAGCGGCATTCTTCGTGCCGGCAGCGCTTGAGAACCAGATTACTGCCGAGACTGCTTCGTGGCTCAAAGTGCAATTGGTTGTAGAAGGCGCTAACGGTCCCACCGATATCGAGGGTGACCGCATTCTTCAGGAGCGCGGCATCACCGTGTTGCCAGATGTGCTCTGCAATGCGGGCGGCGTCACCGTCAGCTACTTTGAGTGGTTGCAGAACAAGCGTAGCGAGTTTTGGGACCTCGAAGAAGTGGATGGTAAACTCTACAAGAAGATGCTTAACGCTTACCGTAAAGTGCACGATGCGGTCAAAGAATATGGCGCTGATTGGCGCACTGCGGCGTACATCGTGGCACTGCGACGTTTGGAGAAGGTGTACAAGGAGCGCGGCATTTTCCCGTGAGCGAGGGCTTGGAATTTCCTGCACGACATTTGCAGTTCCAAAATGGTGCACTGGAAGGCTTATTGTTCGGAAAACCTGCGGTGATTTGCCTTTAAGAGCCAGGGCGTTGGGTACAACGTTGGAGCCTGGCGATCCCAAGTGAAGGTATGTGAACGTTGAGATGTCCAAGCTGTGGTTATGATAACCCCACGGGTAACCGCTTTTGCGGGATGTGCGGGATTCCTCTGACGCGCGCTTGTTCTGCCTGCGGCTTTGTAAACCCATCGGATCATCGCTTCTGCGGGCAGTGCGGGATGCGATTGGTCCCCGAGGCTTCGGCGACAGGCGCTGCACAAGCGCCTGTCGCACCGGTGACCCTTTCATTACAGGCGCCATCGCCGGCTCCGCCGGTACAGCCTGCGCGCCTCAGCGGGGAGCGCCGCGTGGCAACCGTTATCCTCGCCGATGTCTACGGCTCCACATCTCTCTTGGAACGCATTGGGACCGAGAAATGGGTTGCCCTGATGAATGAGATGTTCCAGATTCTTGAGGCCGAAATCTACCGTTTCGGTGGACAGGTGGATCAGTTCCGGGGTGATGGACTGGTGGCATTCTTTGGGGCGACGGCTGCGCACGAAGATGATCCTGAGCGTGCGATTCTTGCGGGTTTGGCGATGCAAGAAGCTGTGCAACGTTATGCGCGCACTCTCGCCGGGCAGGCAGGTAGCGAACTGCAGCTTCGCGTTGGCGTCAACACTGGCGAAGTGATTGTGACCAGCGTGGGCAACCGGGAGTATCATCGTGAGGATACTGCCATGGGCGAGGCTATCACTGTGGCGGCGCGCATGGAGTCATCAGCAGAACCGGGAACCGTTTTGGTCAGCGCTCCGACCTATGCCTTGACGCAGGACGCTTTTGAATGGCAAGCGCTGGGGCGCATCACAGTCAAGGGTATTAGCGTGCCTATTGCCGTTTACCGTCCCTTGCGTCATCTTGTAGAGACTGAAGAGGCAAGGGCGCGTTTGCAGAGCTGCGACTTCTGCCGGACCCTGGTTGGACGTGAAGCAGAGTTCCGTGCGCTGAATGAGAGCGTGGAGGCGGTGCGCAACCAGCGGGGCGGTGTGGTGCTGGTGATGGCAGACCGGGGCATGGGCAAATCCTTTTTGCTTGCCTCTGTGCGGCAGAACATCGCACGTCAGGATGCTCTCCTTGCTGAAGTGCAAGGCGCTGAGGCACAGAGCGCTGAGTACCGCGGCGCTGATGTCCCGCTGTACTGTCCCTTGACCTGGTTGCGGGGACACGGGCGCTCCTTCGACCGCGAGCGTCCCTACTCGATTTGGTCGGATCTGTTGCGCCGTTGGCTGAACCTCAATGCGGAGGATACTCCTGAAATTTCGGGCGTGCGCTTGCGCGATGAGCTGACGGACTTGCTTGGTGTGCAAGCGCCGGAAGCTTATGCGGTCCTGGCAACGCTGTTTGACTTTCCCCTGGAGCCGGCAGTCGTGGAACGGATGCAGCAGATGGATGCTGCGCGTTTGCAACAGGAACTATTCCGTGTGGTTTATGCCTGCATGGAAGCTCTGGCGCGGCGCGCGCCACTGGTCTGTGCGCTCAATGATCTTCACTGGGCTGATGCTCGGTCTCTGGCGTTGTTGAAGTACTGCCTGCCCTTGTGTGATAGCGTTCCCATTCTCTGGATTCTTATGTTCCGTCCTGACCGTAACTCACCTGTGTGGGCTCTACGCCATTTTTTGGAGACTGAGTTCCCGCACCGTCTTACGGCGCTCCAGTTAGGACCGTTGACCCGGCGTGAAAGCATTGAGTTCCTCGACCGGCTCATCGGAGCCGATGTTTTGCCAGAAGCCGCCAGCGCCGCGCTGTTGGATAAAGCGGAGGGTAATCCTTATTTCATCGAAGAACTCGTCCGCTCCCTGATTAGCAAGGGTGTGTTGGAGCGCGAAGCAGAGGGAGAGTCTTGGCGCCTGGTTCGTGCCGTGGATTCGGTGGATTTGCCCGATAGCTTGCAGAGCCTGCTGCAATCTCGCATTGACGCGCTTCCCCCGGCAACCCGGCGGGTATTTCAGATGGCTTCGGCGGTGGGACGTGTCTTCTGGTGGGAGCTGTTGCAAAACCTGGTGAGCCTTGCCTGGGATAACGAGCCTCTGCCTGGTACCTTGCTGGAACATCTCACTGCTTTGCAGCGGGCACAGTTCATCTATGAACAGGGGCGCACTCCTGATTTGGGCATCGCCTATGCTTTCCGCTCGACCCCGCTCTATGATGTGGTTTATGATGGCTTGTTGACTTCACAGCGCCGTACCTATCATTTGCACATCGCAGAATATTTCGAGACTAACCTGAGCGCCGAAGCGCGCTCACAGTATTACAGCTTGCTGGCCTATCACTATCAGCGCGCCGGGCGTCCCGATCGCGAGGTAGATTACGTCCTCAAGGCGGCGCGGCAAGCTCGCTTGGTCTATGCTAACACCGAGGCGCTGAACGCCTACGATCGCGCGCTAGAGCTGCTTACGGAACTGGAGGCTGCCGCTCAGACGGCGGAAGAACGTGAGCTCTTGCTTAGCCGGCGCTTCGATGTGTACTCCGCACGGGCGGGCATTTTCCGGCTGTTAGGTCAGGACGCACGCTTCTTTGCGGAGGCAGCGACGATGTTGGCGCTGGCGCAGGAGTTACCGCACCATCCCGAGCTGTTGGTAGATGCGCTACTCTTGCAGCCAAGTGTGGGTAACTGGGAGACCACAGAGCAGTTACGCGAGGGGCAAGCGCTGGCGGAGCGTGCCTTGCAGTTGACGCGCGATCTTGGCGACAAGAAGCGGGAGATGGTAGCCCTGGCAACGCTGGCGGGGCAATATTACAACCTGGGTGACCCCGACTGGCTGGATTTGGGTGAAGCCTCCATCAGGTTAGCGCGTGAATTGGGTGATCGCCGCTTTGAGGTGAGCCTGCTCACGGCAGTGGGCGATATTTTCGCATTGAGCGACCCCCAACGCAGTCTGGAGTATCTGCAGTTGGCGCTGCCTATCTGCCAGGAATTGGGTGACAAGATGGCGCAGATTGAACTTCTGCAATTGCTCGGTAATCAGATGGAAAACACGGGTGATTATTACCGCCGGCTCAAGGAGTGTCATGAGCCGCAATTACAGCTTTGCCGCGAGATTGGCTTTCGCAATGGTGAGGCTTACGCTCTGATGTTCGTGGGGCAGATTCGAGGTATCTACCTGGGCGATTTCGATGGCGGGCGCCTGGCGCTGGAACTCTCGCTAGATATGACTGCGGATGTGCCCGACTCGGCAATCTTCCGCACCCTGCGACTCGCGCAGCTCGATATCGAGGAAGGGCAACTAGAGGCGGCGCAGGCGCGTCTGACGCAGGAATATGGGTTAGAGCGCCTTTTGGAATCTGAGCCACGGCAGAGCGTCTCCAAAGAGCTGAGCCACGACCTGCTGACCTTTGCGCAGTTGGGTGTGAGCCTGGTGTGGATGCAATGGTGTAACGCCATGGGTGATGTGTCCCACATGCAGGCGACTTTGCAACTGGCGCAACAGATTCGGGAAATTCTGGTGGAAGATACACACTTCTCGCAACAGTACCTGATGGTCGCGGACCTGCGGGTTGCAGCTGCCCGGCTCCGGCTAGCAGCACTGGCGACCGAGCCGGCGGAACGCGAGCAACACGCGGCGGCAGCCCTGGCAGCTTCGCAGGCGGCGCTGGATACCTACCAGCGTTTTGGTTTTGTGCGCCCGGTAGAGGCAACGGATGAGGAACTGCTCTACATTCACCATCTGGCACTCAAAGCCAACAGCATGCACACCCCTGCCGCCGAATACCTTCGCCGCGCCCATGAGGAGATGCTGCGCAAAGCTAATCTGATCCCTGAAGAGTCATCTTATCGCCATAGCTACCTCGAGGCGCTGCCATTGCACCGGGAAATCCGAGCGGCTTATGCTCTAAGTGCCGGTCAGCGTATTTGGGATGGTGTGCGCGTGCGATGAACCTGCATAGGTGGAAAATCATGCAATCTGGAAAACGCCTTTTGAGCCGCCGCTACTGCGGCGCGTCAGCACTTTTGCCTGAACGCCTCAACTTTCAGTCCGCTCTCGAACTTCTTGCGGCGCTGGTGTTGCTATTGGCGCTTTTCTGGTCAATCTGGCTTTTTGGGCATACACAGGCGCTTTCCATCACTTTCCCCTATCCGTTGGATTATGGCGAAGCCCCGCTGGTGGATCAATCCCTGCGTTTGCTGGCGGGCGAACCGCTCTACCGACCCACACTGGATTCTGAACCTTATACCATTTCCAATTACCCGCCGCTCTATGTGGTTGCCATTTCGCCCTTCGTTGCGCTTTGGGGCCCGAATTTCTGGGGTGGACGATTGCTTTCGGCTCTCAGCGCGCTCGCATCCGGTGTTTTCCTCGCGCTGATTGTCTGGCGTCTAAGGCGCGACGCGCTTGCCGCTTTGGTGAGCGTGGGCTTGTTTTGGGCTTTCCCCTTTGTCGTTCACTGGTCGGGTCTGCTCCGCATTGATCTGCTGGCGCTTGCCTTGAGCCTTGGGGGGCTTTATGTCCTGGTGCGTGCGCCCGAGGGGTGGGGGGGCTTGCTCATCGGCGCCTTTTTGCTTGCTGCCGCGGCTTATACTCGCCAATCTTACGCACTCGCTGCACCTTTTGCAGCATTTATCTGGCTGTGGGCCGAGCGTGGCCCGCGCCGAGCCTTCACGCTGGCAGCTCTGGTGGGTGGCTTGGGCGGCGCTGTTTTTCTCGCTCTCAATACCGCGACCGGGGGCGGCTTTTTCTTCAATATCGTCACTGCTAATGTGAATGACTTTGGCATGGAGCGTCTGCGCTGGAATCTGGAGCAGTTTTGGGATGCGGCGCCGTGGCTTACGCTGCTAGGCGCCAGTATGCTGATCGGCCTGCCTGCGGCGCGGGTCAAAGGTTGGTCGGTCGCCGCGCCCTATGCGGTGGGTGCTACGCTCACCGCGCTTACCATCGGCAAGATTGGCTCCAACGTCAATTACCTTTTGGAGCTTTGCGCCGCGTTGAGCTTGCTTGCGGGGATGGCGGTAGCCTGGAGCCGCTCAGCGCAGCCTGGGAAAGCCACGCGGTGGTTGATCTTGCCCCTCTTGCTTGCGCTTGGCTGGCAGGCATTGCACATGGCTGCTCTTTCGGAATCTGATTACATTCCTCGTACTGCCTCGCGTTGGGATGTGCTTGAGGAGTTGCGCGCCCTGGATGCAGCGGTCGCACGTATCGAAGGGCGTGTGCTCGCCGATGAGTACATGGGCATCCTCACTTTGCAGGAGCGCGCGCTTTCCCTCCAGCCCTTCGAGGTGACCCAGCTGGCATGGGCGGGCGTTTGGGACCAAACGGCATTTGTGGAGCAGATTCGGAACGGTGAATTTGCCGCGGTGCTGATTCACTATTTCCCCACCTCTGATGTTTACCGGGAACGCTGGACTGCCGAGATGTTGGCAGCGGTCGAGGAAGCGTATAAACCCGTGGCGGAGTACGCTGATACGCGTGTGTACCGCCCGCGCAATGCTCCTGCGGCGCCCGTGCCGGAAATGTGCAGTGGCACAGCGTGGCGGATTCCTACTCGAGCCGATTTGGGCTTGCGTTGGGATGGCGTGGCGCTGCTGTTTTTCGGGCGGGGTAACCCGGGGCAGGTGCCCGTGGTGGCGGCGGCGGATGGCTGGCTTTATCGCGCGGCTGATTGGCAGGGGAGCGTTGCCGTGTTGCACGAGGACCCCCTCCAATCTGGCGCACGGGTGTGGAGCTTCTACGACGACCTAGCGAGCGCCGATGGTACAACTTCGACCATAGCCTCGGAATTCCCGCCGGGCAGCGAGGGAGTGCCCGTCAAACAGGGGCAGGTGTTGGGTTATCAGGGTGTCTGGAATGGCGGTCCCGGTTCGATGCCTGTGTGGCAGCACCTGCGGTTTAGCATAGTGCGCGCTGAGCCGGATGGGAGTTTCCCGGATGTTTTGACCGGAACAGCGCTTCTCGATCCTGCGCCCTACCTCGGTATTGCATTGCGCGATGACGGCGCTTACCGTGAACTCCAGCCGCTGCAATGCGGTCGCTGATGCGGACGCGAGACGCAGAGAGTGCGTAGAGAGCAGAGAGTTTTGAGGTAAAGATGCAGCTAATGCGGCCGCATAGGCGGGCGCTGGTGCGGTTGCTAGTGCGGGGAGTCTTTGCACCCCTGGGTCCCAATCAGAATTCCGTCAAAGCGTTGGGTAAGGGACCTTCAGTATCCTGGAGGCCTGCAAAATCGTGTCCGGCAGCATCTTCACGGTAGTGGGTGCCGCGCGACTGGCGATTATGCCACGCCGCATTGGTGACAATCCATGCGGTCTGCGCCATGTTCCGCAGACCGATCAGGGCATCATTCAGGCGTGTGGTGCGATAGAATTCGTCAATGGCGCCCCATAGGTGGTTGAGGTCGCGCAAGGCGCGCGCCAGTCGCCGGGTGCTGCGCGCCAGACCCACATAGAGCCACATCACATTTTGAATGCTGCGAGTGTCGTTGTAGAGCAACACGGGATCGGCTGCTTTGCCCTCGCTGACGTTTTGCCAGGGCGGAATATCGTCCATACGCGCCAGCGTCAAGTCGCGCCGGGAGGTGATGTCGCGCGCTGCCCGGTCGCCCCAAACCAGCCCCTCAAGCAGCGAGGTGCTCGCCAGGCGGTTGGCGCCGTGCAGCCCGGTGCAACTCACTTCCCCGATGGCGTAAAGCCCCTCGATTGTTGAGCGTCCCCATCCATCTACGTGAATACCGCCGCAGAAGTAATGCGCCGCTGGAACCACCGGAATCGGTTCCTGAGCGATATCCAATCCCGCCTTCTGGCAGGTCTCGTAGATCGTCGGGAAGCGCTCCGGAATGCGGGAGGCTGGCATGGCTTCAACCAGGTTGAGCAGAACATGCGGGTAGCCGTGTTCCAGCATCTCATGGTGGATGGCGCGGGCGACGACGTCGCGGGGCGCCAGGTCGCCCCATTTAGGGGCGTAATGTTCCATGAAGTGACGTCCATCGGGCGTATAGAGCCGTGCTCCCTCACCACGCACGGCTTCGGAGATGAGGAAGTTATCGGTTCCGGCAATGGCAAGGGTCGTGGGATGAAACTGAATGTATTCGGCGTTGATGACCCGTGCGCCCGCCCGGTATGCCATTGCCAGTCCATCGCCACGCGCACCTTCGGGATTGGTCGTGTGGCGGTAGATACGACCCACACCGCCTGTGGCGAGGATGGTGGCGCGCGCCAGGATGCGATGGATGGCGTTCCCTGCCCGATCGAGGATATAAGCGCCGTGGCAGGTGATGGGGTGGTAGATGGCCATGGGGTCATGGCTGTGATGTGAGGAAGTAATCAAATCTACGGCGGTGTGCCCGACGAGCAGGGTGACATTGGGTATCTCGGCAAGCCGCTGTAGCAGGGCGATTTGAATTGCTTTGCCGGTGGCATCGCCAACATGAAGGATACGCGAGACGGAATGTCCACCTTCGCGTGTTTTTGAAAGGCCGCCCGCACTGTGATCGAAAGGAACCCTGACGTCCTCAACGAGAATACGGCGCACCAACTCGGGACCTTCCTTGGCGAGGATGGACACGGCGGGTGAGTAACTCAACCCGGCGCCCGCGCGCAATACATCCTCGATAAGCAGTTCTGGCGTATCCTCCTCACCACACGCGACGATGCCGCCTTGGGCATAGCGGGTATTGGTTTCTTCCGGTATGTAGGAGCGGGTGACGAGAGTTACCTGCCGCCCGGATTGCGCTAATTGCAGCGCTGCAGTTGCTCCGGCGATGCCACAGCCAAGGACAAGGACGTCGGTTTCGGCAGACATTGTAATGTGGCCTCCTTTAAGAGCCAGGCTGGAGCCTGGCGATCCCAACATTACAGTTTGAGCATGCGCTCCAGGGCTACGCGTGCCCACTGCGCGGTTTCCGCTTCCACGGTGACCTGCTGGGGGAATTCTCCGCGCGCGAGAGCTTCCAACGTTTCAGTGAGGTTGCGTAGGGTGATGGCGCCCATACCGGAGCAGTAGGGTGGGCGTTCCGCCAGGGACACAATGAGCTGCTCTGGGTGTTCCCGTTGTAGCCGGAGCACCAGGTGGGTCTCTGTGCCCACAGCCCAGGCGCTGCCAGCTGGCGCCCCCTCAATCTCCTTGATGATGTGGGTTGTGGAGCCGGCGCTGTCAGCCAATTCTACCACGCTTCGGTCGCATTCCGGGTGCACAATGACGCGGATTCCAGGATGGCGCGCCCGAACGGCAGCGATATCTGAGGGATGAAAGCGTTGGTGAACATTGCAGGCTCCGGGCCAGAGAACGACTTTAGCCCGGCGAATCGCCTCGGCGCTCGGCGGGCGGTGGGGTGTCCAGAGCAGGATTTCTTCGGCAGGTCTGCCGGGTATCCCTAGGGCGCGCGCTGTATTGCGTCCCAGATGCTGGTCGGGGAAGAAGAAGACGCGGGGGCGCTGCGCAAAAGCCCATATTAGCACCTTCGCGGCATTGCCTGAAGTGCAAACACTACCCCCGTGTTTACCACAGAAGGCTTTGAGCGCCGCATCGGAGTTGACGTAGGTGATGGGGGTTATTTCAGCGTCCGCTTGCCCCACGAGCGCAGCATCGAGGTCCAGCCATGCTTGCTCAACCTGCGAGCGTTCTGCGGTATCCGCCAGGTAACAGCCCGCGGCACTATTGGGAATGTAGACATGTTGCCCTGGCTTGGCGAGGATGGCGGCGACTTCTGCCATGAAATACACGCCGCAGAAGACGATGTGCTCTGCATCGGTTTGCGCTGCGTCGCGGGCAAGCTGGAGGGAGTCTCCGCGGAAATCGGCGAATTGGATCACTTCATCCCGCTGGTAGTGATGCCCCAGGATGACCAGACGGTCGCCGAGGGCTGCTTTTGCGCGTCGCGCGCGTTCCTCCCAGGAGAGCGTGGGCGCCGTGGTCGGTTTGGTGATCTTCATGCTCAGGTCAAGGGCAATGACGGAATGGGTAATGGCGCCTGTGGAAATGAAATCCACGCCTGTTTCCGCGATGGCGGCAACCGTTTTAAGTGTCACATTACCCGAAGCTTCCAGCGGCACTCGCCCGGCGGTGAGCCGCACTGCCTGCTGCATCGTCTCAAGGTCCATGTTATCGAGCATGATTCGGTCGAGTGGTGGCTTGATGGCAAGTGCTTCTTGCAGTTCAGCCAGTGTGCGCACCTCGACCTCGATGGGTAGATTGGGATGAGCGGCACGGGCGCGCGTGACTGCAGCGGTGATGCTGCCAGCGCCATCGGTGTGATTGTCCTTCACCATTAGCATATCAAAGAGCGCCATACGGTGATTCTGTGCACCGCCCATGCTCACCGCGTATTTGTCGAGGATACGGTAACCCGGCAGTGTCTTGCGGGTGTCAAGAATGATGGCGCGTGTGGTTGCCACGGCATCCACAAAATCACGGGTGGCGGTAGCGATACCCGACATGCGTTGCAGGAAGTTGAGGGCGGTGCGCTCTGCCGCAAGCAGTGAGGGCCCGGGACCTTTAACCTCGGCGATGAGCTCACCGGCGACAACCTCTTGTCCATCGCAGACGTGAGCCGTGAAAGCGAGCGCAGGATCCACGGCGTGGAAGACGGCTTCGGCAACCGGCAAGCCCGCAATGACACCCGGCGCTTTGGCTACGACGCGTCCGTGCAAGGGCGCGACAGCATCGAGTGTGGATTGGCTGGTGGCATCTCCAGGACCGATATCCTCGGCGAGTGCCAGTTTGATGAGGGGGGTCGCGGCTGTGAGCAGGGTTTCGACTGTTATGGGCATAATACCTCCGTGAATCTGGATCAGGAAATAACGCTCATGGGGCATTCTGGGATCGCCAGGCTCCAGCCCGGCTTTTATTCGCCCTTTGTATTCCCGTACTGTTCCTGCATGCGAGTTTAACCGCCAGCGTCATCGTGCCGAGTGATGGGTTGGGGCCCTCGGGTACGGAGCACGGCATTGACCCATTTGGGGCGATCGGGAATATAGATGGTCACTGCAACAAGTTCAACCGGGTGGCTGTATTCACAGACGACGTGAACATCGAGGTCCAGCTCGGGAACCGGTCCTGCAATCAGCACACGTTCACGGTCTGGGTAATGCTCGAGCAGCCTTCCGTTGAAGATCGCATGGAAGATATCACTCGCGCGCAGACTTTCTTTATGTGCTTCTCGCAATGCATGATCCGAGAGCCGCATGGTTTGACGTTGCGCCAACAGGTCTTCCACATCGGTGATGTACATGCGCGTTTCCCCAGCTCTTCATATTTCAAAGTGTGCTTTTGCGCCCTCCGGACGGCGCGCCCTCCGGAGCGTTATTCGGAGCTTTGTCTACCAGTTCACCACCACACGCTGCAACTTCCGTGAACGATCATAGTATTCTACGTAACGGTAGGTTTTGCCAAACTCATAGAGCTGCCGGGTGACTTCTACATCTTGTTGGCAATATTGAAAGAGCTCTTCGATGCGGCCCTCATGCCACCACTGCACGGCTTGTAAGCCATCGGCGCTTTTGCCGACCTTGAGTGTGGCAGAGGCGACGGCGTCCAGACCGATGCGATGTCCGAGGCGCTTCTCCAGCTCTCGCATCATATCTACGGTGGGCAGCTGTGCGAGAACGACCTGCGGTGCATATTGCTGCATTACGGGATAATCGAAACCGTAGAGATTGTATCCCACTATCAGGTCGGCAGCAGCGAGCTCGGCGATCAGGTCGGCGACGTTCTGTTCACTGTAGCGATGGAAGGCAGCGTCGGCAGTGTTGTACGTTACAGCAACCGAGAGGTGCAGTTTCTCTGGATAGCGCCCCCCAATTTCCTGAAAGGTGTTTTGCGTTTCGATATCAAAAAATACAGGCATTGTGATGCTCCTCTCACCGAATTCGATAATCGTCGGCTTAGTCGATGATGACTTCGTAGACTGGTATGGGTTGGGTATTTCCTTTGATGGACACTGGCGGTAATGCTTGTGTCTTGAAGGTGTCGCGTATTGCCGCATAGGTTTGTTGACAGATCAGAATTTTTCCCGCTGGCGCCAGCTCTTGCAGGGTGTGCGCTGTATTGACAGTTTTTCCTACTACGGTGAAGTTGACCAGTTCTGTTGTGCCCACATTGCCTACAATAGCTTCTCCGGTGCTGATGCCGATGCCGAAATGCAGGCGTTGATCTGGCGGAAGTTGCCTGTGAATTTGCGTAGTTGCGTTGAGGATGCGGGAAGCCGCTCGCACCGCACGCACAGCATATTCCTTTTGCGGCAAAGGTGCATTGAAGAACGCCATAATCTCATCGCCCATGAATTTATCGAGTGTGCCTTCTTCATCTAGAATGATTTGGGCAGCCACGGCGATATGTTCATTGAGCACGGCGATGAGTGTCTCGGGCTCAGTCTTTGCCGAGAAGGTGGTGAAGCCGCGCAGGTCAGCAAATAGCACGGTGATGGTTTGGCGCTGACCGCCGGGTCGGACGCTTTCCGGTTGCTGGAGGATGCGCTCCACCACGGGTGGGGCAACGTAGTGCTCGAAAAGCTGCCTGATCTCCCGCTTTTCGCGCTCGCGCTGCGCCTCTACCTCTGCCAGGAGGCGCGTGTTTTCAATGGCGATGGCAGCGTAATCACTGAGCATGCGCAGCAGACGCTGATCGTGCTTGTCCAGGGTTTCTCGACTGCGTTTGTTGCTGACCGTCAGCGCCCCCAGGGTTTTATTGCCAATTTGAATGGGCGCTGCCATCATCAAACTCTGAGATTGTGTCAGCATGTTGGGATCTTCTGCAGGTGTTTCAACACTAGCGCCGGAACGGATGCGGCTGACGCGGGTGGTCGGTAAACTGGTCGCCGGATCGAGCATGATGAGTGCCCCATCCATCGCGCCTGTCAAATACAGCGCCGCATCCACAATGCGCTCGAGCAACGTGTCGCGTTCTCGTAAGGAGGTTACAGATTTGCTGACCTGGTAGAGTGTGTCAAGCTCCTGAATTCGTTGGGTGAGCTGTGTGTTAGCGATGCGCAGATCATTGAGCAGATTATCTCGCTCCTGTTCCAGCTTAACTGCGTGAAGCACGCGTTCAATGGCGTCTAACAGAACATCCAGGGCAAAAGGCTTGGGAATATAATCCCGCACGCCGAGGCGAAATACCTCTACTGCTACGGATTCCGAGCCATAGGAGGTAACCAGAATGACGGGAATGGCGATATTCTGTTCCTTGAGCGCGCGCAGCATCTCGATGCCGTTCATTTTTGGCATCTCATAATCCAAAAGGATCAAATTAGGGCGTTCGAGGCGCGCTTTTTGCAGTCCCTGAAGGCCATCCTCGGCAGTGATAACCGTGTAGCCTGCCGGTTCCAGCACGGATTTATGGATGAATTCCCGAATATCGGGGTTATCGTCTACGACCAGAATGCGCAGTGCAGTGTTAGGCTTCGATAAATTCATGGCTCACTCTATTTAACCTCATGATTTCTGGGACTGATTCTACCCTTTTTGCCGTGGAAAGCAAAAAAGAGAACTCATGGGAGGTGCTTTGTGGCGTGGACTGCCTTCCCATAGTCTCGAGTTGCGCCACTCCTGGATCTCATTGAAGAAGGGCGACTGGTATCTAGCGCTGAAGGCTGATGATGCCGCCACCGAGGACGCAATCTTCCTCATAGAACACAACTGATTGCCCTGGTGCGACGCTGCGTTGGGGGGTTGTAAAGGTGATTCGCGCCTGGTTCGGCGCCACCATCTCAATGCTGGCAGGAATGCGGCTTGCGCGATAGCGGATGCGAACTTCGGCTTCAAATTGTGGCGCCGGCGGAAATCCACCGATGAAGTTGAGGTTTTCAAGCCAACAGTTTTGCCGTAGCAGTGCCTCTGCGGTGCCCACGATAAGGGCGTTGTCTTGAGGGCGAAGCTCCAAGACGTATTGTGGCACACCAAGCGCCAGTCCCAAGCCGCTACGTTGCCCGATGGTGTAGTTTGGTAATCCGGTGTGTTGTCCGAGGCCATTCCCTTGTTGATCGAGGATGGGACCTGGAAGCAGGCTGTTGGGGTGGATTCGTTGCAGCAGCGTGCGATAATCTCCACCGCCAAGGAAGCACAGGTCCTGACTGTCTGCTTGATGGGCATTGGGCAATCCCCAGTGTGTCGCATGTGCGCGTACTTCTGCTTTGTCTGCAAGATCGCCCAGAGGGAGTTTGAGGCGCGCGAGCTGCGGCTGCGATAGACGGTAGAGCATGTAGGATTGGTCTCGCTCGCGGTTGCGGGCCTGCTGTAATCGCATCAGGCCCTCGTGATTGCGGCTGACCCGGGCATAATGCCCGGTTGCGATCCATTGGGCCTCGAGTTGCTCCGCAGCTTCGAGGAGCGCCGCGAATTTAAGATCAGGATTGCAGCTGACACAGGGATTGGGAGTCAGCCCGTTCGCGTAATCATTCATCCAGGGGGTGACGACCTCGGCGAAAAAGCGCTCCCGTAAATCCAGTATCAGTAGCGGAATGCCGAGCGCCTCGGCGATAGCACGCGCACTTGCAGCTATTCCTTCTGGGGCTTCTGTGGATTGCCAGAGCAGAAACGTTACAGCATGAACCTCGAAACCAGCTTCAAGCAGCAGCGCAGCCGCGACGGCGCTATCTACGCCGCCGCTCATGCCGACAACCACCCGTTGGGCGTTCAGGGAACCAGGCTCTGTGTGCATATCTGCATT
Organism: Anaerolineae bacterium; assembly: GCA_016931315.1. GTDB lineage: Bacteria > Chloroflexota > Anaerolineae > B4-G1 > SLSP01 > JAAZNO01. The sequence continues at coordinate 13,979 of JAFGFB010000126.1, read as the reverse complement.
ATACACGATGTCGCCGGCAAAACCCGCTGTAACTTAACAGGAATCTTAAGTTGTCGAATTCTCCCAAATGCGGTACAATACTTCTATCTTGATACCAACACATTATTAGTAGGAGCAGGTGCATGACCGAAGAAACTGAACTCAAGTGGTGGCAACGTGGGGTTGTTTACCAGATTTATCCGCGTAGTTTCAAAGATACCACCGGCAATGGGGTGGGTGATCTTCAGGGTATTATCGAAAAACTGGATTATTTGGAGCACCTGGGTGTTGACGCCATTTGGCTCAGCCCTTTCTATCCTTCACCAATGGCTGATTTTGGCTATGATGTGGCCGATTATTGCGACGTAGAGCCTCTCTTTGGAGACCTTGCTACCTTTGACCGGTTGGCGGCGGCAGTGCACGCGCGGGGTATGAAGATTATCGTGGATTGGGTGCCCAATCATACCTCTGATCAGCACAAGTGGTTCATCGAAAGCCGCAGTAGTCGCGATAACCCGAAACGGGACTGGTATATCTGGCGCGACCCCAAACCTGATGGAAGCCTGCCCAATAACTGGGGCAGTTTCTTCGGCGGTCCTGCATGGACGTTTGACCCGCAAACAGGGCAGTATTACATGCACCAATTTGTTAAGGAGCAGCCGGAGCTCAATTGGCGCAATCCGGAAGTCAAAGCGGCGATGTTGGATACGCTACGCTTCTGGATGCGCCGCGGCGTGGACGGTTTCCGCATGGATGTCATCGGTCTGATCATCAAGGACGCGGAGCTGCGCGATAACCCGGTCAACCCGCATGCGCCGGCGAACCTGCCAGAGAACGACCTCTTTAGCCGCTTGTTCCAGGTCTACAATATGGACCAGGATGAGGTACACGCTGTCATTCGCGAGATTCGCGCGACATTGGACGAGTTTCCTGATCGTTGCGGCATCGGCGAGCTGTGGGGGCCGCTGGATCGCTGGGTGAAGTATTATGGTGAACACGGTGAAGAACTGCACTTGCCTTTCAATTTCCGCCTGATGGATGGGATGGGTTTCAACCGTATGACCTGGGATGCTCAGGCATTGCGGAGCGTTGTAGATGCGATGGAGGCGGCGTTGCCTGATTTTGCCTGGCCCAACTATGTTCTGGGTAACCATGATCGGATGCGGATGGTGACACGTTTTGGGGGCGAGGCGCAGGCGCGGGTCGCGGCGATGTTGTTGCTAACGCTTCGTGGTACACCCACACTCTACTACGGAGATGAAATTGGCATTCCCGATGTCCCTGTGCCGCCGGAGAAAATTCAGGACCCGCAGGGGGTAAACCTGGGTGCGGAACGCAGTCGTGACGTGTGTCGCACACCCATGCAGTGGGATGCTTCTCCCAATGCGGGTTTCTGCCCGCCCGATGTGGAACCCTGGTTGCCTTTCACTGCTGATACCGCGACCCGCAATGTGGCGTTGATGTCACAGGATCCGACCTCGATTCTCACGCTGTATCATCAGTTGTTGGCGATGCGTCAGGAAACGCCGGCGTTGTTGAGCGGGAGTTACAAGCCTTTGGATGCAGGCGTTCCGGTGGATTGCTACGTCTACCTGCGCGAGGAGGGAGAGACTCGCTATCTGGTGGCGCTCAACTTCGCTGCGGAAGCCCGGCAGGTGTTCTTGCCGGCCTTTGGACAAGGGCGCGTTATGCTTTCCACGCACCTGGATCGTGAGGAGGATGTTGCCCTCGACGCTCTCACATTGCGGGCGAATGAGGGAGTCGTTGTGGAGTTACGCTAGCCAGAACGCTTGTCGCGTTGGAACCTGCTCCCACCGCTTCCACCGTGAGGCGGTGGGAGAATTGTAACTGACTCATAAGAACATTGCAAAGTGCGAAAATATCACTTTTGGAGAGGATTTAGCATGAAACTTATCCGCCATCCTCAAAATCCGTTGTTGTTACCTGATCCCAATTCGGATTGGGAGAGTGTCAATGTCTTCAACCCTGCCGTGATTTTCGATAAGGGCCTTTTTCACATGTGGTATCGTGCACAGGGCCTGGATTGGATAAGCCGCATCGGCTACGCCGTGAGTGAAGACGGTATCTGCTGGAATCGGCTGCGGAAACCGGTCCTATCTCCCTGTGATAGCACGGATTCTCGAGGGCTTGAGGATCCGCGCGTGGTCAAGTTAGATGATGTTTTTTATATGACCTACACAGCCTACGGGCGGGATTATTTCGGTGCAGAACCTACTCACGCGGGCGGCGGCATTTTGCCGATGATTGCGCGCAGCACCAACGGGATTTCCTGGGAACGGCTTGGACCTATCGTGCGTGGCGAAGATAACAAGGACCATGCGCTCTTTCCGCAGAAAATCGGCGGTCGCTATGCCGCGTTGCACCGGCGTTGGCCCACCATCTGGTTAGCCTATAGCGACGACCTCCTTACCTGGCATGAGCAGGATATGGCGTCCATTTTTGGCCCGCGTCCGGACAATAGCTGGGATCACAAGAGTGTTGGGGGAAATGGCGCCCCTATCGCCACCGACCAGGGTTGGCTTATGTTTTACCATGGCTATGACCGGCAGCACATTTACCACATTGGTGTGGCATTGCTCGATTTGAATGATCCCACCAAAGTGTTGCGGCGACCTAAGCCCTCGCTCTTCTGGCCCGAAGAACTGTGGGAGCTGCGCGGTGATGTTCCCAACGTTGTCTTCTCCTGCGCCAATATCGTGGTGGGGGATACCGTTTATGTCTATTATGGCGGCGGTGATCATGTGATTGGCCTGGCGACATGCTCTCTAGCGGAATTAGTGGATTTCGTGCTGCACGCTGATTAAGCAGGAGATGCATTTGTGGGCCTTCAGCCGGCCGTTGTTTTCCCATGCCATGATCCTGACGGCGTTCTGTTATTGCGGTTGGAGTCAATCCTCCCACAGCTCAGGGCATTGTTTGCTTCCGCCTTTATGAGTGTGACGGAAAGTACAGTCGTTGCCCAATCTCAAAGCCTCGCACGATTGCAGAACGATGCATTTCTCAGTGTCAATGTGACCCCACATGACACGCCCATTGGTGTGCAGTTTTACAATCTCTATCGCCGTGCGGCGAATTCGTGCCCTGTGAATCAGGTCCTGCATCTGTGCTTTCCTGACCGCCTGGTATATGCCCTGCTTGGCCCGCATCGCGAAACCTTCTGTGCGGATATGAGGGCCGTGATGGATACGCCACTCCTTTTTCAGCGTTCGGCGGCAGCTTGGGCAACCCATCCGCGGAATTATTATGTTGCCGAGAACTTGCTCACACAGCTGGGTGAGATGATTCTAGGACGTTCGCTGGATTTTTCATGGTGCCATCTAGCGCTGACGGCGCAGCAACTAAAGGAAATTCTCCCCTATCTCAAGGCGCATGATCTGGCTATCTTGTGTGAGATGGTACTGGCATTGCGCCAGTCGCTTCGAATGTGTGACGTGGATTGGCTGGCGTGGGAGGACCCTTTGATTTTGGGTCGTGAACTGGAACAACTCAAATGCGAGCGTGAACTGAGCGCGGCGGAGACCAGAAAACGCCTGGCTTATGTAGAGCCGATGCTGAAGGTGCTTTTCGATTTCGCACGGCAATTGGAAGAGGAACGGTGAACTATCAGTGGTTGCTTATTGATGCTGACGATACGCTCTTCGACTACGAGATGGCAGAGGCAGATGCACTTATGGCGGCTTTTGCAGATTTTGGCCTTGCTTTACAGCCCACCCATGCAGAGGCGTACCGGCAGATCAACACCGCGCTCTGGAAGGCTTTTGAGCGCGGGGAGATTGCGCAAGAGGCGCTTCGGCTGGAGCGCTTTCGACAGCTTTTCGATGCATTTGGTCTTGCTGTGAATGTTGAGGCCTTCAGTGCGTGCTATTTGGAGCGTCTGAGCCAGGCTGGGCACTTGCTACCGGGTGCAGTCGCTTTGTTGGAGGCTCTATCTGGCAAAATCGGTCTGGCTCTCATTACCAATGGTATCGCCGCTGTGCAGCGTTCACGTCTGGCGCGGTCGGGCCTGGAACGCTATTTTGATGCCGTGGTCATTTCTGAGGAGGTCGGCGCGGCCAAGCCAGATGCGGCGATTTTTGATGCTGCTTTTGCCGCGATGGGATATCCCTCAAAGGCGACGGTGCTCATGGTTGGGGATAGTTTGACTTCGGATATCGCTGGGGGTGTTGCTTATGGGCTGGATACCTGTTGGTTCAACCCACAGGCTAAACCGCGTCCAGAGGGGCTTCAGTTGCGCTATGAGATTCGAAGGCTGGATGAGATACTTGATCTCATCAAAGCTTAAACAGCAAGCTAAGGAGTTTGATTGTGAATACATTAAAATGGTGGCAGAAGGCGGTTTTCTATCAGATCTACCCGCGAAGTTTTGCGGATGGTAATGGCGATGGCATCGGCGATGTGCCGGGGATGATCGCGAAGCTGGATTATCTGGCGGATTTGGGTATCGAGGGGGTGTGGATTTCCCCGCACTATCCCTCACCGCAGGCAGATTGTGGTTACGATGTCGCTGATTATTGTGATGTGGCGCCTGAATACGGCACGCTCGATGATTTTCAACTGTTCCTGGATGAGGCGCACAAGCGTGGCATTCGGGTCATTTTGGATATGGTCTTCAACCATACCTCGGACCAACATGCCTGGTTCCTGGAGTCTAAATCCAGCCGCGATAACCCCAAGCGGGATTGGTATATCTGGCGCGATGGCAAGGTGGGACCCGATGGCGAAAAACTACCGCCTAACAATTGGGAAGCCAGTTTCAGCGGCTCGGCCTGGGAATATGATTCCACAACGGATCAATATTATTATCATTTCTTCCTCAAGGAACAGCCTGATCTCAACTGGCGCAATCCAGAGGTGCAGGCGGCAATGTGGGATGCCGTGCGCTTTTGGCTTGACATGGGTGTGGATGGTTTCCGCCTTGATGCCATCGGCACTATCTTTGAGGATCCGAATATGCCCGATCATGAGCCCGGTCTTTCGCTAGTTGGGCTGTATCAGTTGAGCCAGGCAGCGCAAACTGAAGAAGAACGTAAGGCGGTGGGGGAGAAGTGGGAGGCGCTCTTTGCTTATCAGGTGGATCGCGCGCATGAGATGCACCCGCTGATGAAGGAACTGCGGAAGGTGGTGGATGCATACCCTGACAAAGTGCTCGTGGCGGAGGATAGCAATATCGCCTACCACGGCAGCGGCGATGATGAACTGCATCTGGTCTTCGATTTTCCGTTGATGCGCATTGAGGGTCCGTTGACGCCCGCGCATATTCGCAAAAACCAGGCAGAGCGACTGGCGGAACTGCCAGAGGGCGCCTGGCCCTGCAATACGCTAGGTAATCATGACTCATCCCGTGTCAAGAGCGCGTTTGGCAATGGCGTGCATGACGATGCACTCGCGCGTCTCTCGGTGGCGCTGATGCTCACGCTGCGTGGAACACCCTTCATCTACAACGGCGAGGAAATCGGCATGACGGATGCGGTCTTCACCGATATTGCGCAGTTGCGCGACATGATGGCAGTGCGCCAGTATGAGCTGGCAACGGGGATGGGAATGCCGGCGGATGAGGCGGCGGCGATGGCATGTGCACACACCCGTGACCGTTGCCGGACGCCGTTGCAGTGGAAGAACGCCCCCAATGCCGGCTTTAGCCCCGCGGGCGTTGAGACCTGGCTTCCCGTGAATCCGAACTACGCTGAGGGCGTCAACGTTGAAGAGCAACAGGGCGATCCGGCTTCGATGCTCAACTTCACCCGGCAGATGATGGCGTTGCGCAAAGCGACGCCCGCACTCGTTGCCGGGGAATACACGCCCTTGTTGGAGGCGCACGCGGAGTGTTTGTGTTTTCTGCGCGCTCTGGAAGGGCAGACCTGCCTGGTGGTGCTCAATTTCTCCGAAAAGAATCAACCCTTGGCTTTCGAGGGACATCACGCTCGGCGTTTGCTCTTCTCTAGCGCGGGGCGGATGGATGCGGGGGACTTGCGGGCCTTGGATGTTGCGCCCTTTGAGATTGTCATCGTGGAGATTGTGTGAGCGCGGATTATTGTGTTGGTGTCTTGGGGTGCGTCCTGTGCGCCCCAAAACACTCTGTTTGAAAGACCAAATAGAGGGTTGCCCATGAACATCTGGCGAGGCGTGAAGATACGATTGCGGGGCATTGAACCTGAAGATGCAGAGACTTTCTATACCTGGGATAGCACGGAAACGGAAACTGCCCGAATGGTGGACTGGGTTTGGCCTGCCGGTTCCCTGGCGCAGTCCAGGCAGTGGGCGGAGAAACGCGCTACCGAAGAGGCTAAGAATGACGAATTTTTCTTTGCTGTAGAAGCCATCGAAGGCATTCTGGCAGGCATTATCAATACCCACAGTTGTGATCGCCGGGTGGGGTGCTTCAAGTACGGTGTGTCTATCGCCCCCGCCTTTCGGGGACGCGGCTATGCTGCTGAGGCGGTGTTGCTGGTGCTGCGCTATTTTTTCGATGAGCTGCATTATCAGAAAGTCACCGCGGATGTGTATGCCTACAATCTGACCTCAACGCGCTTTCATGAGCGCTTGGGCTTCGTGCAGGAAGGGCGCATTCGGCGCGTGGTTTTTTCGCAAGGGCAGCACTTCGATATGTTGGTTTTTGGGATGACGGTGGAGGAATTCCGCGCGCGTTATCCTGGTTCCATAACGGAGGATTGGCTTCAGACCTGTTTCAGGTGTTGAGCCAGCTTTCTGGCGCCAGTTATTCTGAAAGATGTTTTGGGGACGCGTGTAACGCGTCCCCAAAACATTACCCAGACCTCTTCGGTTGTTTCTTTGTCATCTCAGGCTACAATATGTTCTGTGTTGCGTGCTTTCTTTTCACGGCACCACTCAGATGACATCTGCAATGTTGAGGAGCGCTAATTATGTCTGGTTCTATCCCCTGGTGGCAAAGCGGTATCATTTACCAGATTTACCCCCGCTCGTTTCAAGATAGCAATGGCGATGGTGTGGGAGACCTTCCTGGTATTTTGCAAAGGCTAGATTACGTCCGCAATCTGGGCGTGGATGCGGTTTGGATTTCGCCCATCTATCCTTCGCCAATGCACGATTTTGGCTATGATGTGGCGGATTACACCGGAATCCATCCTCTGTTTGGGACGATGGATGATTTTGACCAGGTTTTGAAGGCTGCGCACGCGCGAGGTTTGCGGGTGATTCTAGATTTGGTGCCCAATCATACTTCCGATGAGCATCCCTGGTTTCTCGAATCACGCAGCAGTCGGGACAATCCCAAGCGCGATTGGTATTTCTGGCGCGATCCCAAGCCTGATGGCAGCCTGCCCAATAATTGGCGCGGGGCTTTTGGCGGACCCGCCTGGACGTTCGACCCGTTGACGGGTCAGTATTACCTGCATCAATTTGACCCACACCAACCGGAGCTCAACTATCGCAACCCCGAGGTACTTGCAGCAATGCTCGACGCGATGCGCTTCTGGCTTGATAAGGGTGTGGATGGTTTCCGTGTGGATGTTATCACGATGATGATTAAGGATGCTGCCTTGCGCGATAATCCGCCTAACCCTGATTGGGATGGCGTGAATCCCGCCGATAGCCTCAAGCCGGTTTACTCACGCAACCAATCTGAGGTCCACGAGATTGTCCGCGCGATGCGGCAGGTTTTGGATCAGTATCCTGGCAATCGCGTGCTCATCGGCGAGACGTGGGTCACGGGTGAATATCTGCAATACTATGGTGACGCCCTCGATGAGTGCCACCTGCCTTTCAATTTCGATCTTATTCGCGCGCCCTGGACGGCGCATGCTGTGCGCGCTGCTGTTGAGTATTACGAGGCGGGTGTACCGGAAGACGGTTGGCCCAATTATGTCTTGGGCAATCATGATCAACCCCGCGTTGCGAGTAGGGTGGGGACGGCGCAGGCACGGGTGGCGCAGATGTTGCTGCTCACCCTGCGCGGTACGCCGACGTGCTATTATGGCGATGAGATTGGCATGGAGAACATCCCGATTCCACCGGAGTTCGTCCAAGACCCGCCTGCGGTCCGCCAACCGGAGATTGCCGATACGGTCGGACGCGACCCCGAGCGTACGCCCATGCAGTGGGATGCCTCGCCCAACGCAGGTTTCACTGGAGCCGGTGTGATCCCATGGTTGCCGCTTGGGGCGGATTACGCCACGCGCAATGTGGCCCTACAGGAGCGTGATTCTACTTCTTTGCTGGCGCTCTTCCGTGCATTGACGCGGCTTCGTCAGGTGGAACCGGCGTTGTCTGTGGGCAGTTATGCTACAGTGGAAACTGGTATTGCGAATACCTATGCCTATACCCGTACAAAGCCAGGCAGCGATGGTTTCCTGGTGGTCTTGAACTTTGGCAATGCGGCACATGGGCTCGATTTGAGCACTGTAGCGCACCAGGCGGAAATTGTTTTGGCGACAGACTTGCAGCGCTATGGCGTCGTTTACCTGGCAGCGCTTGACCTGATGCCAAATGAGGGATTGGTGTTGCGGTTGGTCCAGTGATGCGCGCCTATCTATCGCACGTCGTTTAGAGTGATCTCATCATCTGTTATGGAAGAATACTTCTATTTATCGGCAACTGAGCTTGCCGCACGCCTTCGGCGCGGCAATATCTCCGCTGTTGACGTGGTGACGGCGCATTTGGAGCGGATTGCCGCGGTGAATCCGCGGCTCAATGCGGTGGTGCAGCTGGATGCTGAGCGCGCGTTGAGCCGCGCGCAGGCAGCCGATGCCGCGATCGCTGCCGCGTTGGCACGGGGTGATAGCGTTGGTCCCCTGCATGGGGTTCCTTTCACGGTAAAGGACGTTGTGGAGACTACGGACGTGATTGCGGCTGCCGGGCTGCGGGAGCGCGCTACGCTGGCGCCTACGGAGGATGCTGTGGTGGTCGCCCGAATGCGTGCCGCGGGTGCGATTCTTTTAGGCAAGACTAACTGCCCACCGGGCGGCGGCGGGGGCGACACGGATAACCCGGTCTACGGGCGAACAAACAATCCTTATGATCTCACTCGGACGCCAGGAGGCAGTAGCGGCGGCGAGGCGGCGATTATTGCGGCGGGCGGCTCACCAATGGGTCTGGGCAGCGACTCTGGTGGCAGTATTCGCGTGCCAGCGCATTTTTGCGGCGTCGCGGGACTCAAACCCACTTCTGGGCGCGTGCCCAATACCGGAGTTTTCAATCATCCGGGCGGGCTTTCTGATCCGCGCACACAAATTGGCCCATTGGCACGCTCCGTGGAGGACCTCGCGTTGCTCTTTGGGGTGATTGCGGGTCCCGACGGGCGTGACTCGGGTGTGGTCCCATTGCCCGTGACCGATTATCGCGCTGTTCGCGTTTCGGGTTTGCGCGTCGCATGCTATGCTGACGATGGCGTTGCGTCTCCGACTGTAGAGACGAGCGCCGCGACGCTGACGGCAGCGCAGGCTCTTGCTGACTTCGGGGCGCGCGTGATGGAGGTGCGCCCGCCGATTGCGGCTTCTCGCGGCATCACCGAGCGCTACTGGAATATGAGCGCGCTTACAGGTGCAGGGGTGGAGACCCTCTTTAGCGATTGGGATGCATTCCGCACGGCGATGCTGGTCTTCATGGCGGATTACGATGCCATTGTGTGCCCTGTAGACGCACACCCGGCGCCTAAGCATGGCGACTCTGACCCGCTGCGCTTCAACTATACCCTGCCTTACAGCCTGACGGGTTGGCCTGTTGTGGTCGTGCGAGTGGGAAGCTCGCCAGAAGGATTGCCTATCGGCATACAGATTATTGCCCATCCCTGGCGCGAGGATGTGGCGCTGGCTGTTGCCATGCGGCTAGAGTGTGATCTAGGGGGGTGGCAACCCGCGCTCTCGTTGTAGGGCGTACCGCGAAGCACTTTTTGGGGGACAGTACATTTTTCTGCTCCTGGAATGTGAGAAAGGATGGTCTATGACACGGAAGTTGGCTTTGATACAGCTCAGAAATCCTGCCTGGCAGGGGGCGCTTTACTATCTGTTGTATTGGAGTGCGATGGCTCTCTGCTCACCGTATCTGAATGTCTATTACTCACAACTTGGTTTCACAGGTTTTCAGATTGGGCTACTCGGCGCTTTGATGCCCTTGATGCGCTTGACGGCGGCGCCTTCGGCTTCGGCTCTGGCTGATCGGCGTGGGTGGAAGAAGCCGATCCTTACGCTGGCGTTGATCGCCTCCGGTATCTTCTTGTTTTTCCTGCGCATACCCCAGAGTTTTGCGTTGATTCTGCCCATTGTCGGGCTGATGGCGGTAGCGCAGAGCATCGTCACGCCGATTGCCGATGGGCTGGTGGCGCGAATGGCGGTGCGTTATCATGTGGATTACGGTAAGCTGCGAGTATGGGGATCATTGGGTTTCGCTGTTAGCGCGCTGGCTACGGGGGCTTTATGGCAGCGTCTGGGGTATGATGCCATGTTTATCGTTGGCGCTCTGGCGCTCGTGCCGGTAGCCTTTGCTGCACAGGGTTTGCAGGAAGATCGGATTGTACATGAGGAATCTCGCCTGCCTTTGTCCTATCTGTTTCGTGATCAGGGTTTAATTGCTCTTTTTATTGCAAACTTCTTGATCGGCGCCGGCGAGGGTTTGTATATCACGTTTTCTGGCGTGTATATGGATGTTCTCGGGGGGGCAAAATGGATGATTGGCGGGCTTTTTGGCCTTTCTGCTCTGGTTGAGTTGCCTGCGATGCAATACGCCGGGGCACTGACGCGGCGTATTGGCAAACCGTTAACCCTGGTGATTTCCTATGCGTTGATGGCGGCAGCCTTCCTGGGATATTCAGTTTCTCGCACACCGTTGGTTCTGTTATTCTATGCGATGTTGAAGGGGGTGGGCTTCGGTCTATATTTCCCCACCACGGTCAGCTTGAGCGATGAGCGTGCGCCGGCAAGGTGGTCTTCAACCGTGCAATCTCTCTTGATGGCGTTGAGTTGGGGGCTTGCGCCTTTGCTCACCACGCCACTCGCGGGCTGGCTTTCTGATACATTAGGATTATCTCAGGTTTTTGCCGTGGCTTCCGGGGTGCAGCTGCTGGCAATTCTGGTTCTGGGGTGGGCGATTTTGCGGCGTGTTTTTGCAACAACACCTCTGGTTGAAGCCCCCGACAATGTTTGAGGCTCTGACTGCACGTTTTTTCCATCCCGGCGTGGCGGCGTTGGCGTTGGTGGGCAGCTTTGCCTGTGGCGACGCTGGTCCCTTCAGTGATATGGATTTGTTGTGCGTCATGGAAAATGATGTGCCTCCACATCCTGAGGCAGGCAGTCATCTTATTGAGGGACGCCTGGTTGTGCTGAGCACAACGACGCTGCCGCAGCTCGCGGCGGCTTTTGTGCAACCAGAGATGGCTGTGCAAATGATTGCCGGATTGCGGTCAGCACGGATTCTGATAGACCCTCAGGGTCAATTTGCTGCAGTCCAAACGCAGGCAAGGGCTTTCGTATGGAATGCGGAGATGCAGGCTCGTGCGAATACCTATGCTGCTTCGGAGATGGTGGGGTGGATTGAGGAGGTTCACTTTGATCAGGAGCAATTTAGCATTCGCGTGACTCGGACTTTTTCAGTGATAGGGGAGTGAGGTGAGAGATGCGGATTTGTGTTGTCGGTGGGACTGGGAATATCAGCCAGGCGTTTGTGAAGTTGTTGCTGGAACAGGGGCACGAGGTGAGTTGCTTCAACCGGGGTGCAAGCGGTTTGTTGCCTGAGGGGGCGCGGCTCATTCAGGGTGACCGGGCTAACCGCGCTGACTTTGAGACGCGGATGCAGGCAGAACGTTTCGATGCCGCTATTGATATGATTTGTTTCAGCCGTGAAGATGCGCTGAGTAGCATTCGCGCTTTTCGTGGGGTGGGGCACTTTGTGATGTGTTCCACCGTCTGTACCTATGGCATTGATTGTGGTTGGTTCCCCACGACGGAGGATCATCCTCTACGTCCCATAACTGCCTATGGACAGAACAAAGCTGCTGCGGATGCCGCGTTCATGGAGGCGTTTTATCATGAGGGTTTTCCTGTGACCATTATCAAGCCCTCCACGACCTATGGACCAAAGCAGGGATTGTTGCGGCAGATTGCGGTGGATTTCTCGTGGCTCGATCGTATCCGTAAGGGTAAGCCCATCCTCATCTGTGGGGATGGAAACGCCTTGCACCAGCATCTCCATGTAGAGGACGCGGCGCTCTGTTTTGCTAACGTCATTGGCAAGGCGCACTGCATTGGGCAAACCTATAACATGGTGCGGCGTGGTTTTACTACCTGGGCGGATTATCACCGTACGGCAATGCAGGTTTTGGGGCGGGAGGTAGAGCTCGTGGGGGCACCGCTGGCGGATTTGCGCACCTTGAATATTCCCGGTTTTGGAATTTGTGAGGAAATTTTTGCCCATCATAGCTACTTCAGCGCCGAGAAACTGTTCCGCGATGTACCGGAATTCCAGCCGCGTATTTCTCTGGTTGAAGGCATGGCACAGGTCATTGAAGCTATGGACCGCGATGGGCGTATTCCAGATTCCGATGGGCTGGAGTGGGAGGATCACATCATTGCGGCGCAGCGGCAGGTACGGGTAGTTGCAGGAGACGCCTATGAGTGATAACACCATGTTGACGACCTGGTTCGCCCCTGCGGAGCGCGCCCCAGAAGCCGAGCTTGCACAACAGGCGCATTATTTTGCCGAATGGAATTCCCTACGTGCGATTCTTGATGCCGTACCCGATGCGGTGATGGTCCTCAATCGCCACAGACAGCTGGTCTATTGTAATGAGGCGTTGCTGACACTGCTGCAGGTAGAGGATCGTTCAAGCCTGATAGGGCTGCGCCCGGGCGAAGTGCTGCATTGCATTCACAGCACCGAGACTGCTGGGGGTTGTGGAACAACTGAGTTTTGCCGTGCCTGTGGTGCAACACGCGCTATTGTTGATTCCCAACAGGGAGAACGCACAGTTGGAGAATGTTGTATCTTGATGCAGGGTGAGGATGCCGTGGACGCATTGGATTTGCGTGTGTGGGCGACCCCGCTGGACTATCGCGATGAGCCATTTACGATTTTCACCATGGTAGATATCCGTGATGAAAAGCGCCGGGCGGCGTTGGAACAGGTCTTTTTCCATGATGTGCTGAACCTGGTGGGCGCGCTTCAGGGAGCTATGCATTTGATGGCGCTACGTTTTTCTGAGTGCGACATGATGTCACTGGACCGCGTTCGTAACATTGCGCGCTACCTGGCTGAGGAGATCAAAGCGCAGCGTGATCTGATGTCGGCGGAAAATAACCAGTACGTTATCGAACCTGAGGTGATCAAGTCTGTGTCTTTATTGCAGGAGTTGTGCATGACTTACCGGCAACACTATGTGGCGGTGGGTCGCGAGATTCATTTGGCGCCTGATGTTGTGGACGTGGAACTGGTCACTGATGTGAATTTGATCAGGCGTGTTATCAGCAATATGCTCAAGAATGCGCTCGAAGCGGTTTCGGTGGGTGAGGTAGTGACCATGGGGTGTCAGATGGTGGGCGAGCGAGTGCAATTTTGGGTTCACAACCCCGGCTATATCCCCCGGGAAGTGCAATTGCAGCTATTCCAGCGTTCATTTTCGACCAAGGGCGCCCGACGGGGTTTGGGAACTTACAGCATGAGATTGTTGAGCGAGCGCTATCTGCAGGGCGCGGTGACATTTAGTTCTTCTTCCGAGTTGGGTACTCGTTTCGAGGCGACTTATCCTCTGCAATTGCAGTAGAATTCTGATAGGATGTCGATCCTGCTGATGCAGACGGTAGTCTATGAAAAAATGGTTTAAGAAGCTCCTGGATAATGAGACTGTTTTTACCATCCTCAACACTGCTTTTTGGTTGGGGTTGGGCTATTTGCTGCTTTCCAGCCCGGTGCGGCTCATGGTGGGGGGCGGGCTACTGGCGATTGGAATCGGTAGTTATTTGATTTGGGTGTGTTTCATTTGAGTTAGGCGGCAACAGCCAGGATTTCCGGGGTTA
>JAFGFB010000125.1 GCA_016931315.1 Anaerolineae bacterium | reverse complement strand
CCCCCCCCTCAATCAATCACCTGCCCCTCACTCGTCTTCCTGGAAAAGTATTTTTGGGCGCGCGAAGCGCGCCCAAAAATACTAAAAAAGACCCTCTTCGCCTGTCTGCACAACCTCTTTGGGTTTCCCCCAAAAATCAATCACCTGTCCTTCACCTGCTTGCCCCTTTTCCGAAGCCGGGTATACTCACCCTAACTGTGTGTTGCAGCCACTAAGCGCTTGCAACCGCAAACCGGTATCACCGCAGCATTTTCGGAGGCGTTCATGGAAAGTCCGTTCTGGCAAAATCTGCGCGAAACGACGCAGAAATTACGGGGTCGTTCGTTGATCGTGGTCGGTATCATCTGGGTAGTGCTCCTGATTTTGGGCGTTGTCTGTGCCCTGGGCGGCACTTCGCTCTTCACCCCTGATGCAGAGGTCGCTAAAGGCGTGTCCTCGAACGCCGCTACCGCCACCTTGACTTTGGAGGAGCAATTGCCGATCATCCAACCGACAGCTTCGCTTTCCGGCGATGGCACGATCATCCTGCCGACGCCGACAACCGCGGCGACCGACGCAAGCGCCTCAGCCTTGCCTCCACTGCCGTGGGGTAAATTTGGCTACGGTATCGCCATTCAAGGCGTCATTCCGGTGGTGGGCGACTATAGCTATACGATGCGCCAGGCTAAGGAACAATTGGGTTTCGATTGGGTCAAGCAACAACTGCGTTGGGCTGATATTCATCCCGATCAAGCTACGCCTGCTGATTGGAGCCTGTACGACCCGGTGGTTGAGTCGGCAAACGCGATGGGCTTGAATGTGATGCTCAGCATCGTGGATGCGCCGCATTGGACCCGCTCCTACATTGATGCCGATCCCCTTGGGGCGCCGCCAGACGATTTGGCGCTGTATGCAAACTTCCTTGGCGAGGTTGTGGACCGTTATAAAGGACGTATCCATGCCATCGAGGTGTGGAATGAGCAGAACCTGAACCGCGAATGGGATACTGCTGAGGGCCTCAACCCTGAACGTTATGTAGAGATGTTGCGGCTTGCCTACCAGGCGATCAAGAGCCGCGACCCCAATATCATCGTGATTAGCGGCGCCCTTTCCCCCACGGGCGTCACTGCCCCAGACCCGGCGAATCCCAACCGCTTGCTCTACATGGATGATTACTCCTACCTGGAACGGATGATTGCCGCCGGCTTCCTGGATTACACGGATTGCATTGGTGCGCATCACAATGGCATCAATATGCCCCCCAATGTCACCTGGAACGAGGGTTATAACGATTCCACCGCCAGTTTCCGCGGCCCCTTTGACAACCCGCATCATTCCTGGTCCTTCAAAAGCACCATCTGGGATTATTACACCCTGGCGCAGCGCGCTGGCTATAATAAGCCGCTCTGTCTGACCGAGTTTGGCTGGGCTACATCTGAGGGCTGGACCGAGGTGCCCCTCGGCTTTGAATTCGCCTGGGATAACACGCTGGAAGAGCAGGCGCAGTGGACTGTGGAAGCTTTTACCCTGATGCGGCAATGGGGTTTCGTGCATCTGGCTTTCCTGTGGAATCTGGATTATGCTCAGAAGGGGGGCTTGGGTCAGACCGATCCGAATGCCCCTTACAGTCTGTTGAACTTCGATGGCTCTCCGCGCCCTGCCTATGAAGCGCTCGGCGCCATGCCCAAGGTCTACTGACAACAATGGGTGGAGGCTTCCACCCTGGAATCGTTTACCCATTCTAGCATAGTCGAGGAGGTCAACTGATGTTTCAAACGTTTGAAGAGGCTTCAGCATTTATCCAAGAGCGTTCCATCATGCAGGTGGACCTGAAGTTCTCCGATTTGTGGGGACGCTGGCATCATGTCACCGTGCCTGTGAGCCGTTTTAACTCGAAGCTGATGGAGAACGGCGTGGGTTTCGATGGGTCTAGTGTGGGATTCAAGAGTGTTAGCGCCGGCGATATGGTGATGGTGCCGGACCTGGCGACGGGTTTTCTCGATCCTTTCTGGGAAGTTCCGACCCTGAGTTTCATCTGTGTCACGCTTGAGGCGGATAGCCGGCAGATTTTCCCTTATGATCCACGCAATATTGCGATTCGGGCTGAAGAATTCCTAAAGCAGACCGGGATCGCCGATAGCAGTATTTGGGGACCGGAATTCGAATTCTACATCTTTGATGGGGTTTCCTATCAGAACACGATGAATGCTGCCTCATATCGCGTGGAATCTGCCGAGGCGGATTGGAAGAGCTATGAGTTGGGCAGCGGCTATGGCATTCCGCTGCATGGTGGCTATCATGCCATTCCGCCTCTGGACCGCTTGTACAACTTGCGCTCCCGCATCAGTATGTACCTGGAGGCGATGGGCGTTGCCGTCAAATATCACCACCATGAGGTGGGCGGCCCCGGGCAATGTGAAATTGAAACCTCGCTGTTGCCCTTGCTCAAGGCTGCCGATGCCAGCCTGCTCATCAAATACATCACTCGCATGACCGCTTTTGACGCGGGCATGACAGCAACCTTCATGCCCAAGCCGCTCTATGGCGAGGCTGGCTCTGGGATGCACTTTCACCAGCATATTTGGAAGAATGGCGTGAATCTGTGTTACGACCCCGAGGGTTACGGTTGCATTAGCAAATTGGCCCGACACTATATCGCGGGCTTGCTGCATCACGGCGGCGCGGTGATGGCTTTCACCAATCCCAGCACCAACTCCTACCGCCGCCTCATCCCGGGCTACGAGGCGCCCATTAGCGCCATCTTCTCCCTGGCAAATCGCAGCGCTGCCATTCGTATCCCCAAATACGCCAATCGTCCCGATTCCGCCCGTTTCGAGTTCCGCCCTCCCGATGCCACTGCCAACCCCTATCTGGCCATGGCAGCCCAGTTGCTGGCGGGTATTGATGGCATCCGCAAGGAGATGGACCCGACGGCGATGGGCTTAGGTCCCGTGGATGAAAACATCTTCTCCTGGTCTGCGGAAGAGCGCGCGAAGATTAAATCGTTGCCTACCTCTCTGGAGCAGGCGATGGATGCCTTGGAAGCCGACCACGACTTCCTTCTGGCAGGTGATGTCTTTAACAGTGATTTGATCCAACGGTGGATTGAGCGCAAGCGCGGTGAGGAACGCGAGGTTCGTAACCGTCCCCATCCGTACGAGATCGAACTGTATTACGATTTGTAGGCGTCGCTTTTAGAGTCCCATCGTAGGGTAGGAACTTCGGACTGAGAAACTGTTCAAGAACCTGAAGAGTGTTTTTGTGGCGGGGTTTCGCCCCACTACAAAAACACTTTTTTGAGGTCTGATACTTGCCTGGCTTCCAGGCGTTATATTTCGGGAGGGTCTATGACTATTCGCTTTGGTACCGATGGTTGGCGTGCCGTCATTAGCGACACCTTTACTTTTGAAAATGTTCGGCTGGTCTCACAAGCCATCGCCGACTACGTGCGGCGTGAAAGCGAGCGCGAGCGTCCGGAGGTAGTCGTTGGCTTTGATACCCGTTTCCTTTCCGATCGTTACGCTCGGGAGGTTGCGCGGGTCATGGCGGGTAATGGCATTGTGGCGCATCTCACGCGCTCCGATGCGCCCACCCCTGCGGTCTCCTATGCCGTGGTGGAGAAGAAAGCGGAAGCGGGCGTGATGATCACCGCCAGCCATAATCCGCCGCGCTATAACGGCATCAAACTGAAGGCTGCATTCGGCGGTTCGGCCCTCCCTGAGCAGGCTCGTCAGGTCGAGGCCGAGCTTGAACGCGGGCAGGCTGAGGCCCGCGGCCCGAACCTGATGGATTTCGAGCAGGCGCTCAAACTGGATTTGGTGCGCCTCTTTGACCCCGCGTGGGCCTATTACCAACACCTTTCGACGCTCCTCAACCTGGACCTGATTTCTAAAGCCGAGTTGCGGGTCGTCGCCGATGCCATGTATGGCTCGGGGCGCGGCACCTTCCGTGACTTGTTGAGCCGTACCCGTTGCCACGTCACCGAAATCCGCGGTGAGATGAATCCCGGTTTCGGCGGTATTCATCCCGAACCGTTAGGACACTATCTCCAGGCGCTTAGCGCCGCCATTCAAGCCCAACATGCCGATGTGGGGCTGGCGACCGATGGTGATGCTGACCGCATCGGCGCCATGGATGCGCGCGGCGATTTCGTTGACCCCCATCACATCTTTGCTCTGGCGCTGCGCTATCTGGTAGAGGTGCGGGGGTGGACCGGCTCAGTTGTGAAGTCGGTTTCGACCACCCGCATGATCAACCGCCTGGCGGAACGCTATCAGCTGCCGCTTTTTGAGACACCCGTAGGCTTCAACTACATCGCTGACTATATGCTCAACGACCATGTTCTCATCGGCGGTGAGGAATCCGGCGGGCTTTCGATTCGGGGCCACATTCCCGAGGGTGATGGCGTCTTGATGGGCATGTTGCTCTTGGAGATGATGGCGCACGCGCGTTGCCCGCTCCACGAGATGATTGCGGAGATTCAACGGCTGGTCGGGCCGACTTGCTACGCGCGGCGGGATATTCAACTGGTGCGCCCTGTGCCCAAGCGTGAGATGGTTGCACGTCTCACCGAAGGCGCACCTGGCGAGCTCGCGGGGCAGACCGTTGTCGAAGTCAGCACCCTGGATGGCGTTAAGTACATCCTCGCCGATGATGCCTGGTTGCTCATTCGCCCCTCAGGCACCGAGCCTGTTCTGCGGGTCTATGCTGAAGGCCGTTCATTTGCCGAGGTCACCGAATTGCTGGCTTACGGCGAACGGGTGGCAAATATCTGAGGGTTTTCAGTGTGATTTTGTGCGGTGGGACTGCGCCCCACCGCACAAAATCACTTTCTTCCATGCCCCGTAGGGGCGTTTGAGATTGTCGTCCCCATTTTGAAATGAACCCCAAACCGTTACCGCGCTTGTCTCTCCCACCGTTTGTCGTATAATAGCCCTGTCAGGGGAAGTGTCGGAATAGGCAGACGAGCATGACTTAGGATCATGTGCCGCAAGGCGTGCGGGTTCAAGTCCCGCCTTCCCCAACGTTGACAAAACGGTAGACGGCAGACTGGGAAAAGGGTACCTTCCCCTGTTCCTGACCGCCGCCTACCGTTTTCATAAATTGCGAGCGCTAGATTCCTAACATAAGGTCATTATGAAAGCACCAGTCAATTTGCCCGAAATACCGCCAGAATTGCGCGGTAACGTCAAACTCATCTCCTTTGATACGCTCTACAACTGGGCGCGCAAGCGCTCCCTCTGGCCCATGCTCTTTGGCCTGGCATGTTGCGCCTTTGAAATGATCGCGACCGCCGCCTCGCGTTACGATATGGCGCGTTTTGGAATGGAAATTATGCGCGCCAGCCCTCGGCAGGCGGACCTCCTCATCGTCAACGGCACGGTGACCAAAAAGATGGCGCCCCAGGTTGTTCGGCTTTATGACCAGATGGCTGAACCGAAATACGTTATCGCTATGGGAGCTTGCGCCATCTCTGGTGGTCCCTTCAAAGAGGGCTACAACGTGGTCTCCGGCGTGGATCGCCTCATCCCCGTGGATGTCTACATACCTGGCTGTCCCCCGCGTCCCGAATCTCTGCTTCAGGGCATTCTCGCCTTGCAGGCGCGCTTCGACCACGAGAACATTGCGTCCATGCGCGCCTTCCAGAAGACGCCGGATGAGGGTATCCCTGTCCCGCTCCTTGGTCCGGATTTGGCGGACTGGCAAACGCTGTGGTTGCAGAGCCATCCGGAGATGCAGGTCGCTCCAGAGCTTGTAGACGAGGAAACCATCTCACAGCCTGGGCGTATTCATCCCCTGGAGCCTGTTCCCTTTGGGGATACGGCAAAGACGGTGCTTATCCTCCAGAGCCGTTTCCCTCGGGATATCCAACCTTTGGAGGATGGCTTGCTCGTTTCCCCCAGCAAGATTTTGCAAGTGGCGGATTATCTGCGGGAGCAGCTCAGCTATCGCATCCTTTCGAATCTCACCGCGGTGGATTATCCCAATCCACCGGAGGATATTCCCGAATCCTGCATTGATGTTGTCTATCATTTCTCACGGCTCAGCGGCGGGGGAACCGTTGCCCTGCACACCCGTGTGAACCGCACTGAGCCGCGCCTGGCTTCTCTCACCCCTAACTTCCCGGCAGCCAACTTCCAGGAGCGCGAGATCTGGGACCTCTTTGGCGTGCGCTTCGAGGGACATCCCGACCTCCGGCGTTTGTTGATGTGGGAAGGTTTCGAGGGCTATCCGATGCGCAAAGACTGGCATGAGGCCTATTTCGAAGCCGAACATAAACCTTACCGCAGTCGCTTCCCCAACGGCAGCAAGCCGCGCAGCGCTGAATCGCGCAGCCCTTTCCGTGCGAACGTGCGCCTGCCTGAGGGCTGGCAGCCCGCGGAGGATGGCATCGAGGAAGTGGACCGTTTGCTTTATGAGCGCATGCTCTCGGCAGACCGCGACCCCGCCAAACCTCTGGGCACCGAAGAACTCATCCTGAACTTCGGACCGCATCATCCCAGTACCCATGGCGTTTTCCGCATGGTGGCGCGCCTGGATGGTGAAACGGTGCAACACCTGGAGCCGGTTTTCGGCTACCTCCACCGTAACCACGAGAAGATCGGTGAGCGCAACACCTGGTTGCAGAACATCCCCTATACCGACCGCCTGGACTACATCAATGGGATGACCAACAACCTGGCGTACTGCCTGGCATTGGAAAAACTGCTCGGCTGGGAAGTCCCGGAACGCGCAGAAGTGCTCCGCATCATCATGTCTGAATTCTCGCGCATCGTCAACCACATGCTCGCCGCGGGTTTCCTCAGTAACGAGCTGGGGTTGTACTTCACCGGCTCATTGTATGCCCTGGAAGAACGTGAGCTCATTCTCGACCTCTTTGAAGCGGTCTCTGGTGGTCGCATGATGTTCAACTACATGCGTCCTGGTGGGGTGGCGGCGGATTTGCCCCCTGGTTGGGTAGAGCGCGCTCGGGAACTGGTACGTGAGCGCCTGCCCCAAAAAGTGAAGACCATGCAGACCTTCTTGCTGGATAACGATATCATCCAGGCGCGGACATTGGGAATCGGGGTGCTGCCCCCGGAGATGGCGGTTGCCTGTGGCGTCACCGGTCCCGTCCTCCGCGCGAGTAACGTGCCCTATGACCTGCGCCGCGCTGACCCCTATGGCATTTACGACCGTTTTGAATTTGATATCTGCACCCGCCAGCACGGCGATGCCTATGACCGTCTGGCGTTGCGCTTTGACGAAATCTGGCAAAGCCTGCGCATTTTGGAGCAGGCGCTGGAGCGGCTTCCCAAGGGACCGGTGCAGTCGCACAAACTAACGCCGTTGCTGAGCGTCCCTGCTGGCGAAACCTACACGCGCATTGAGGCGCCCAAAGGTGAGCTGGGCTTCTATCTGGTCTCGGATGGCAGGCGCAATCCCTATCGCTATCACGTGCGTTCCACCTCGCTGCTCAACCTGACTCCTCTGAGCGCTATCTGTCGTGGGGCGAAGGTCGCCGACCTCGTGGCTATCCTCGGTAGCCTCGACCTCACCTTGGGGGAGGTAGATCGCTAATGACAGGTTGGGGAGTGCTCAAATCGTTGTGGACCGTGCTGCGCCACTTTTTCATGACCTACGTGGATGACTTCCGCTATGGCCCCGGGCGGCGTTACCGGCCTGAGGCGCTCGCGGAACGGCAGGGCGCAAAGGCGCAGGGCATCTTTACCGTCCAGTACCCGCGCGAACGTCTGCCGTTGCCCGAGCGTAGCCGCAACCTCCCGTTCCTGGTGGAGGATGCGACCACTGGGGCGCTGCGTTGCACCGCCTGTGGCATCTGCACTCAGGTTTGTCCGGTCCAGTGCATCTGGATTGAGCGTGCTGTAGATGCCGAGACCGGACGCCCGTTGCGCCGTCCCGCGCAATACCATCTCGATATCAGCCTGTGCATGGGCTGTGGTTTCTGCGCCGAATTCTGCCCCTTCGATGCCATCAAAATGGGCAGCGATTTCGAAGTCTCTAGCTACGAGCGCCCGGGCTTCCTGGATGCGACGCAGCTGGCGCGGCGGCTCTGACTCACAATTCGTGATGGATTGAGAACACGCCTGCCCGGCAAAAAATGGGATTATGCACCGCGGCGAAACCGCAGCGCATAATCCCATCAAAGAAGTCTCACCACGCCCCGTGGAGAAGGGGTGGGGTGAATAAGCTTTGACTTACGCCTTCCCCAGCGCCGTCAGGGCATTCTTCACGATGGCGTCGAAAGAGGCCTCTTTGAGGCTGGCGCCGCCCACCAGCGCCCCATCAATCTCCGGCATGACGATGAACTCCGCCATATTATCCGGTTTGACGCTGCCGCCGTATTGCACACGGATCGCCTGAGCGGTCTCCGCATCGTACAGTGCGGTGAGCACCTCGCGGATAGCTTCGCGGATGATGGTATTCGCAGCTTCCGGCGTGGCCGTCAGGCCGGTGCCAATCGCCCAAATCGGCTCGTAGGCCAGCACCACCTTGCGCGCTTCCTCGGCTGAAATGCCCGCAAAAGCGCCATGAATCTGCGCGGCGACGAACGACACCGTCTCTCCGGTGCGGTTCTGCTCCAGGCTTTCGCCGATGCAGACGATCGGGACGATCCCGTACGCCAGCGCGGCTTTGAGTTTGCGATTCACCGTCTCATCCGTCTCGCCGAAATACTGCCGGCGCTCCGAATGTCCTAAAATCACATAGCGCGCCAGTTCTTTCACCATGAGCGGCGAAAGCTCACCGGTAAAGGCGCCCTCATTCTCCCAGTACATATTCTGCGCGCCCACGCCGATGTTCGAGCCTGCCAGGGCTTGTCCTACCGCCATCAACGCGGTCGCCGGCGTGCAGACCGCTAATTCCATTTCCGTGATACCGTCGAAGGCTGCGCGCAGGCTTTCAGCCAAAGCCACGCCTTCGGCGACGGTTTTGTACATCTTCCAGTTACCCGCGATAAAGGGTGTACGCATGGCACAATCCTCTCTTTACTGATGTGAGCGTGAGACGTTAGCCTTCATCCGCACTGCTGCACAGTTGGGGTTCAGGGGACACGTCTCACGCATTTGTGTTCAATACTCTGTCCTACTTATCCTGCAGAATTGCCACACCGGGCAGCACTTTGCCCTCGAGGAATTCCAGGCTCGCGCCGCCGCCGGTAGAGACATGGCTCATCTTGTCGGCAACGCCGGCTTTCTTCACCGCTGAGGCGGAATCCCCGCCACCGATGATGGTCGTGGCTTCAATCTCTGCCAGGATGTCGGCGATGGCGAAGGTGCCCTTGGCGAAATTGGGCATTTCGAAAACGCCCATGGGACCGTTCCAGGCTACGGTCTTTGCCGTTTTTAGAATTCCCTCGTATTTGCTGATGGTGGCAGGTCCAATATCGAGGATGCGCCACCCGGGCTCCACTTCATCTACCGGGACGATCTTGCTCTGGGCTTCGTTATCGAAGGCATTCGCCACCACGGCATCCATCGGCAGCGCCAGCTTATCGGCCGATTCCTCGAGCAAGGCTTTGGCAACGTCCAGCACCTCGGCTTCCATGAGCGAATCGCCCACTTCCAGGCCCAGCGCTTTGAAGAAGGTGTTGGCCATACCGCCGCCGATGAGCACCTTATCTGCCTGGCTGAGCATGTTGCGGATGACGCCAATCTTGTCCGAAACCTTTGCCCCACCGAGGATGACCACATAAGGGCGCTCTGGGTTTTCCGTTGCCCGTCCCAGGAAGTCAATCTCCTTCTCCATCAAGAAGCCCGCAACTGCCGGCAGGAAACGCGCTACCCCTTCGGTGCTTGATTGGGCGCGATGCGCCGTGCCGAAGGCGTCATTGACAAAGATATCGCCCAGTTTTGCCAGGCTCTCGGCGATGCCCATATCGTTTTTAGTTTCCGCCTTATAGAAGCGGACATTCTCCAACAGCATCACGCTGCCGGGCTGCAATTGTGCCGCCATGGCTTCAACCTCAGCGCCGATGCAATCCGTGGCAAAGAGCACGGGCTGCCCAAGCAATTCTGCCAACCGTTCGGCGATGGGCTTCAAGCTGAACTCCGCTTGATAGCCGGTCCCCGCCGGGCGTCCCAGGTGCGACATCAAAACGAGCGACGCGCCCTGTTCCAGAATGTACTTAATTGTCGGAAGGGTAGCTTTGATGCGCTTGTCATCGCTGATGATGCCCTCTTTGATGGGCACATTGTAATCCACGCGCATCAACACACGCTTGCCGTGCAAATCTACATCGCGGATAGTCTTCTTATTCATAGTTCCTCCGAAAGTAGCGACTGATCAACTCAAAAATGCACCAGTTCCAGGTTTTCAAATCACAAAAGGAAGCTGGTCGTTTGAAGTCCACAACCAGCTTCCTGTGATGAATGATCTCTTCCTGTTTACAGCTTGCTCGCGAGCAGGGCTGCCAGGTCGGCGGTGCGGACGCTGTACCCCCACTCGTTATCGTACCAGGTGACGACCTTGATGAAGGTGCTCTCGCCCTTGCCCAGCACCGTCGTGAACGGCAGGTCCACGGAGGAGCTGTGCGGGTCGCCCTTGAAGTCAACACTCACCAGCGGCTCATCAATCGCGGCGAGGATGCCCTTCAACGGACCCGCGGCGGCATCGCGGAAAGCCTGGCGCAGTTCCTCGGTCGTCGTGGGCTTCTCGATTTCCGCCGTGAAATCCACGATCGAGACCGTCGGGGTGGGAACGCGCAGCGCGTAACCATCAAATTTGCCCTTGAGGTCCGGAATCACCAGCGAGATGGCTTTGGCGGCGCCCGTGGTGGTCGGAATGATGTTCACGGCAGCGGAGCGCGCGCGGCGCAGGTCGCTGTGGGGCAGGTCCAGAATCTTCTGGTCGTTGGTGTAAGAGTGAATAGTGGTCATGAAACCACGCAGAATATTGTACTTATCGTGCACAACCTTGGCTGCTGGCGCCAGACAGTTGGTGGTGCAGGACGCATTGGAAAGTACATGGTGGGTGGCGGGATCATACATCTCTTCGTTCACGCCCATGACGACGGTGAGGTCCTCACCCTGTGCCGGCGCGGAGATAATGACCTTCTTCGCGCCGCCCTTGGTGATGTGATTCTCGGCGCCCTTGACGGCCTTACCCTTCTTGTTTAAGCCGTCTTGCTTGATGGTGAATAGACCGGTGGATTCAACGACAATATCCACGCCGATCTCACCCCAGGGCAGGTTTGCCGGATCAGACTCTTTGAAGACCCGCACCAGCTTGCCATCAATCAACAATCCCCCCTCGACGACTTCCACCGTGCCATCGAAACGCCCGTAGTTCGAGTCGTACTTGAGCAGGTGGGCCATGGTCGGCGTATCGCCGATGTCGTTGACGGCCACCACTTCCAGGGTGTCCGGATGGAAGTCACGGATTGCCTTCAACACCTGCCGCCCAATGCGACCAAAACCGTTAATCCCAACTTGTGTAACCATCTTTTTGCTCCTTTCTGAAATAGGATTGGAAACCAGGATTGGAAATCATGGATTGGATATTAGCACACACTTGGCTACGTACCCAATCGTTCATCTCCAAGCTGGCTCACGTCAGAAGGTTGATGATGGCGTCGGTCAATTTCTCACTATCGTGTTGCCAGGGTGTCGTTGCACTGCCCAGCGGCGCCTTGATGATGGTCAGGTTGTCGCGTGCCTTAACTTCTGGCTTAATCCAACTCGGCGCGTCCGGCGCCGCATTTTCCTGCGGAGGCAGATTGACCACCATCGCCGAGAACAGCCCCGGCCCCAGATGCTTTTCCAACGCGTGCAGGTGATCTTCGGCCGTGTACCCATCGGTCTCACCGTGTTGTGCCGCCACATTGCACACATACACCTTGAGCGCGCGACTTGCCCGCAATGCCATCGTAATTTCCGGGACCAGCAAATTGGGCAGGATACTGGTATAAAGGCTGCCCGGTCCCACGATGATCATCTCGGCTTCCAGGATGGCGCGAATGGACCGTGGGTGAGCGCGGGGCGACTCTGGTTCCAGCAAGACGCGCAGAATTCGTCCATTGGCTTTGGGAATCTCCGATTCACCCCGAACGCGCACCGGAGTGGCGTTTCCCACTTGTACATCCGCGGCCAGAGTCACTGCTTCCAGCGTGCTCGGTAGCACCCTTCCTTGCACGGCCAGAACCTGGCTAGAGGTTTCGAGCGCCGCTTCAAAAGAGCCGGTTACCCCGGCCATGGCGCTGATGTAAAGGTTCCCAAAACTGTGCCCATCCAACCCGGCAGCGCTGCTGAAGCGGTATTGCCAGAGCCGGGTGATTAGCGCTTCATCATCTGCCAGCGCTGCGATGCAGTTGCGAAAATCGCCCGGAGGAAGAATATCCAGCTCCCGGCGCAATCGCCCCGAAGAGCCGCCATCATCGGCCACCGTCACGATGGCGGTCAGGTTAGCGGTATGCGCTTTCAATCCACGCAAAATCATCGCCTGCCCGTGCCCGCCGCCTAATACAACCACCCGCGGTCCCCGGCTGCGCCTTCGGTATGCGTGAAGCAATTCAGTATAAGGGATGGGCGTGGCTTGGGTGAACGGGCGTAACAGCGCGCGATTCAAGCCCCATAACCCTATTGCCCAGCTGGCCAGGCCCAGGCTAAGAAAACCGCTGATTCGCACGGCTCGTGGCAAGAATTGCAGGGTAGCATAGTAAAAGAACGGCGGCAGCGGATAAAAAGTCCGCAACAACGAGGCGCTGCCCATGATGAAGATGGCGATGCCTAGCATCATCAACACCAACCAACGCTTTATCCCCAGTCCAGGCTCCAGCCACCATATCAGGCTTCGCCACGTGGATTTAGGCGTTACTCTGGTCTGTCGCTTCATCTTAAGTATTATACCTTTAGCTGATAGAGTGTCAACGCTTTAAGTCATCCTAACTATTCGGCGATTTTCCGTTCGTCATCACGAAGAACGCCCAAAGCCGCGATTTTTAAGAGTGTTTTTCGGTCGCGCGAAGCGCGACCGAAAAACACTAAAAGGAGATCCTCATTCTACATACAACAGCCCAGGGATAAAAACCCTGGGCTGATCTTCTCAGGCTTACTGTCTAGGGACTTATCCAGTGAACTTACTGGATTTTGGCCACAACACGCCCGGCTCCCCAGAGTTCTTCCAACCGATAATACGCGCGCGTTTCAGCTTCGAAAAGATGGACGATGACATCGGCATAATCCATCAACAGCCACCCGGATTCGGGCGTGCCCTCGACGCCAACGGCTTTCAAATGTCCCTCGCTCTGCTTCAAACCTTCATAAATGGCTTGCTGGAGTGCGCGTAACTGCCGCTGGCTGGTCCCCGTACAGATCACAAAGTAATCCGCGATAGGGGTCAACGCCTGTAAATCCAAAATAAGAATGTCCTCGGCTTGTTTCTCAACGAGAATATCCACAATCTGACGAGCAAGTTCTAGACTATCCAACATCTCTCCTTCGGCATTGCTGAGCTGACCGGCGTATTTCACCTGCGTGCCGGGCTTATACCCTAATCATAACATAAAACGCGGCGCTTTCAAATCCTTTGAGCGGTTGTTCCCAGTTTCATTGCCCGAAAGCGCTATGTTTTTTGCGACGCGGCTCAGCCGCGTCGCAAAAAACCAAAACACCTTTTGCCGGCTCCAGCACTCACTCGCTATGCCGGATTGAACGCCGTGACCAGCAGGTGTATCGTCTGCTCCAGGTCTTCGATATCAATCATCTCTGAGGGGGAGTGGATATAACGGCATGGGATGCTCACGCAGCCGCTTGGAACGCCGCCGCGCACCAATTGCATTGCCGCCGCATCGGTCGAGCCGCCCAGCAGAATCTCCCGCTGATACGGGATGCCTGCGCGTTCAGCTGCAGCAATCAACCAATCGCGCACCGCCGGGTGGGCGATCATACCGCTATCCTGAATCTTGATAGCTGGCCCCTTGCCCATCTCTACCGCCATCGGCAGCGCTTTGGGCGTATCGCCCGTCCCGGTCACATCTACCGCAACGGCCATGTCGGGATCAATCTTGTACGCGGATGTGCGCGCGCCGGAGAGGGTGACTTCTTCTTGCACGCTGAACACAAAGTAGATATCGTCGGCAATGGCTTGCATCTGGCGCAGAACTTCGATGAGGACATAACAACCCACCCGATCATCGAGGGTCTTGCTGATGATGCGCCGCCCCTGCTGTACCAGCGGGCGCATAAAAGCCGCCGGTGCGCCCACCTTGACGGGAGCATCTTCGCGGCTCGTCGCCCCCACATCAATATACAGCTGCTCCAGGGTCGGAACCTTCGAGAAATCCTCCCGCCGCTCGACCGAGATTACACCTACCGTGCCATCTGCAAAACGTACCCGCCCGCCCACATGCGTCAGCGGGTTGATGCCGCCCATGCGCGTAAACCGCAGGAAGCCCTTCTCCTCGACGTAGGTCACCATCACGCCGATTTCATCCATGTGGGCGGCGAGGATAATCTTCTTGCCGCCGCCGGTCCCTTTCTTGAGCGCCACCAGGCTGCCCAAGGGATCAACCCACACCGAATCCGCGAGTGGGCTAACGATGTCCCGAATGATAGCCCGGATTTCTTCTTCGTGCCCCGGAGGGCCAAAAGCCTGAGTGAGTTGGGTTAGCAGTTCCAGATTCACGATTTGCTCCTTGTATTGATAATAGCTTCGCGGTGAGCCGGATATCGCCTGATGTGCTCCGCGCTCCCGTGTGATAGGCATGTGCCGCCACCTGGTGGCGCGCCACCTGTGACGCGTCACGGGTGACGCGTCAACTGCGGCGGATGACCTCCGGCGTCAGTTGCTCCAGGGCGGCGCGCAGCAAGGCGATGGTGTGTTCCAGGTCTTGCGGATCGAGCAACGAAATCGGGCCGTGAATATACCGGCAGGGAATCGCCACAGTGATGGAAGGCACACCCTCACGGGTCAGATGGATCGTGCCAGCATCCGTCCCGCCGATACCGGGCTGCTTGAACTGATAGGGAATGCCCGCAGCTTCGGCGACCTGTACCAGGTAGCGCACCACGCGCGGGTCCGCGATATAAGAGCGATCCATGACGGTGATAACCGGTCCCTTGCCCACCTGTGAGGTAGGGCTGCCTTCCTCTTCCTTGGGCAAGTCATCTGCAATCGTGCCCTCGAGTACGAAGGCGACATCCGGAGCCACCGTATAGCCGGCAACCCGGGCGCCGCGCAGCCCTACTTCCTCCTGCACCGTGAAAACCCCGAACAGGTCGAAGGGTAGCGGTGCACCCTGCAACAGCGCCACCAGGGCGGTACATCCGGCGCGATCATCGAAGGATTTGCCCGCGAACAGCCTGCCCAGCGGATGCGCGGTGGTGGCAAAGGTCATCCGCGTGCCGATGGGGGCGAGCTCCCTGGCTTCATCCCGGTCGCGCGCGCCGATATCTACGGTCAACTGGTCTATGGCGGTGACGTTTTCATCATCTATGCGATGGATGGCTTTTAGCCCAATGATGCCGGGGAGCGCCTCTTTCCCCACGCGCACCTCCAGTCCTGGCAACAACCGCGCATCAATGCTTCCAGAAGTCTCCACTTTGAGACCACCATCGCCGGTGTGATCCACCACCATCATTCCCACTTCATCCGTATGGGCGGTGATCAGCACCCGCAACGCCTGGGTTCCCGTGCCCTTTTTGTGGGCGATCAGATTGCCCATTGCATCCACGCGCAAGCTATCCACGTGGCCTTCCAGATAGGGTCGCAGAGCGCGCCGCACCTCAATCTCATCGCCAGAAGTCCCGTGGGCATTCGAAAGGGTCTGCAATAACTCTAGCAGGGTGTCGCGATTCATAGCTCATCCTCCCAACGCGGGCAATAGTCAGCCTCAAGCCCGGTAGTGAAGGCTGCCAATAATCGCGCCGTGCGTTCGATATCGTGCAAGGCGATGGTCTCTACCGGTTGGTGCATATAGCGTACAGGAATCGAAAGCAAGCCGCAAGGAATGCCCTCGCGCGCCACCTGAATTCCCCAGGCATCTGTGCCGCTGTGTCCCGGCATGGGCTCCAGATAGGTCGGGATTTCTTCACTCTTGGCGGTATCCTCCAACCTTTGGACGACTTGGGGATGAAAGTTGGGTCCGATTCCCACAGTCGGTCCCTTGTCGAATACAAACGTGCCGGAGCCGCTGTCATCTGCCTGCTTGGCAAAGGTCACGTCCATTGCCACGGCAAGCGCTGGCGCCAGGCCAAAGGCGCTGGTGAGTGCTCCTTTGGCGCCCACCTCTTCTTGCACCGTGGCGACGGCGTAGAAATCCCAGGCATGCTCGCGCCGGCGCAACATCTCCAGCGTCAGGGTCAGCACGGCTACCGATGCCCGATTGTCAATGGCTTTGCCCGCGACCAGGCCGTTTTTCAGGCTGATCAACGGCCGGCGAATCGAGATGGGCGAGCCGATGGGCACGCGGGCTACCACCTCTTCGTGTGGCAAGCCCACATCCACAAAGAGCCGTTCCCAGGGGACCACGCGCTGGCGTTCATCGGGGCTAAGGACATGGGGCGGGCGCGTGCCGATGATGCCGGGCAGGTCTTCCTT
>JAFGFB010000124.1 GCA_016931315.1 Anaerolineae bacterium | reverse complement strand
GGGTCGTAAATGCTCAGCGTTCCCGGGTTGGTGGTGGGCCTCTCTATATAGGGTAGAGTGGTGCCCGGTTGTACCACAGCGGACCAGGTTTCGAGCGGTGCGGTGAAGGTGATGCTTCGGGTGACGTAGAAGCGCAACGGGGGGCTGAGTTCAGCTGTATCGCTGTATGTCCACCTGAGATAGATGCGCGCGGGCGATTGTGTCGTGGTGACCTCGATCTCATGGACAGGGGCGGGCGGCAGCAGCTCGCGTGCAGTGATGCTGACTGGCGTCGAGCACTGTCCTTGCTCGTGCAAGAGATCGACGGGGCAGACCTTGTACAACCAGGGCGTGTAGATATCCTCAGGGTCCGTGTAGACCTCACGCAGGTCCTCGCGGAAGAAGTAGCCAGGCCCTCCGGCGGTGGTACTCGTGGGCTGTCCGCTTGCCCCGATCATGATCGTGCACCACTTCAGAACATCCTCAGGATCGGTATACTGGCAATCGTCCTTGGCCGGGTTGACCACTGCCCACGTAGAAGTCCCGGGCGCCGCGCGGTAGATCAGGTACCCGCGCAGGTTGAGGGATCGGACCGAATCGTCGGGCGATGCCCCCCCCGGTTGCTCCTGTAGGTCCCAGATCAGGTAGTTGGTGCCATCCCAGGCGCGGTATTGCTGCGTTTCGGTCCAGTGATAGCGCTCATAGGCGTTAGCGGGCTGGTCACTGGGAGGCAGACCAAGCGTCGCCGGGCCTTCCCACACCTCTCGCACGTTGAGGGGCGTGGCAAGGGGGATGGGCTTATCGGGAACACTTACCGGCAGGTAGATCCGGTTTGAGCCACCGACTTTCTCGATCCTGTATTCAACTGGCTGACCGAGGGGGGCCGTGGTATCGAGAAAAGCTATGCCGAGAACAAGCCCAACCTCGTAGTATTGCATGGCAAGGGTCCGTGCGGTGAGGGGATCCTCAAAGGCGGTGAGCGGGTCCTCGAAGAGGTTGAACAGCTCGAGCTCCGAGAGTGGCGGCCCGGTGTGTCCAGGCCGCAAGTCATAGCGCAGCTGGCGCGTGAGGTCCGGGCCCAGAAGGCTGACCATTTCTGTGACGCTGGCTGCGGGGCGCGCCTGCCCGATGGTCTGCCAGGTGGACGCGCCCGCCAGGCGACGGAAAACTGTATATTGTCCACCATAGGCCATTGCTGTCATCCGTGTGCTCTCCTCCAACGGATTCCATTGAAGAAGTACTTTGCGTGTGGTCCCCTCTATGGATTGCGCCCAGCTGATGATGAGTTCGTCGCCTGGCGAGGGGAGCAAATACCGCATCACAACTGGAAGGAAAATGGTGTGGTCATTTTGTGTGCTGCCCTGTTCCACTGCATTGGCTCCGGCAGATGACAGCGCGCCGGCCATCGGGTTGAGGAGTAGGGCCGATATCAAAACTATCGCCCGGAGAAATGCCCAAATTCTGGGTAATCTGATCTCAGTCATAAGAATACTCCTTTCGCTGACGGGTACCGGAAATATCGGCTGCCAGCTTTTAGCTCTGAATGTGCCAGGGCTATTTGGCGGAATTTTGTGGGCCGCCGGATTGTTCTTGCAGATCGGGACCGAGGTGGCAAGGGTGCTGAGAGGAATCGAAATGAAATCCAGGATAGATCTTGTATTTATGTTAGCACATGTGCGTCAAATCAGCGTCAAAACGTATTGGTGCGTTTCAACTTCGGGGGAAAAGCAAGTCGATTATCATGCAAATGCCTTTCTTTGAGTGATTTTTCGTGGCGAGGGCTTTGCCCTGCCGCGAAAAATCACCTTTTTATGCGTCCTGTAGGGATGCCTGAGATTCCCACCCCCGTTTTGAAACGCACCCGGAGAAAATTGAAATTTCCCATAGTTGGACTTCCGTGTTAAACTAACAACGTCAATGGGTTTCCATGGCCGCAAGTTGGTGGCAGTTGCTATGGTAGGTTTATCCCTCTTTGTACTCAGTCCTTTTGAAGCTCGGCTCGATGGTGAGCTGCTGAACTTTGCCACCCATAAAGCTGAAGCCCTGTTGGTTTATCTTGCCCTCGAATCAGACCGCGCGCATCGTCGCGATGTGCTCACAGGATTATTCTGGCCAGATGAGCCTAAAGCCCACGCTTTCCACAATCTCCGGCAGGCGCTATCTCATATTCGTCAGGCATTGCCCAAGACCGGCAAGAATAACGAGACCC
This sequence comes from Anaerolineae bacterium, assembly GCA_016931315.1. Lineage (GTDB taxonomy): Bacteria > Chloroflexota > Anaerolineae > B4-G1 > SLSP01 > JAAZNO01. The sequence continues at coordinate 6,547 of JAFGFB010000124.1, read as the reverse complement.
CGTTTATTATTGCCGACCGTGAAACTTTGCGCTTTGCCATGCACAGCGATGTAGAAGTGGATTTCAAACGCTTCGAAGCACTGTATTCGGCGTGTAGTACGCACTCTCACCGCCGTTTGGGTGCGTGTCGCCCTTGTTTGGAGCGCCTTGAGGCAGCGGTGCATCTGTACCGGGGTGCTTTCCTTGAGAACTTTCCGCTCGATGGCGGTGAGGGCTTTGAAGATTGGGTGCTTTTCAAGCGCGAGTGGGTGCACATACGCGTAATTGAGGCATTGACAACCCTGGCGCTCTATGCCGAACGCCGGGGCGATCTTGCGCGCGCCCGTGTGTTGCTACAGAAGCAAGTGGAATTGGAGCCTTGGCGTGAGGAAGCCCATCAACACTTGATGCGTTTGTATGTGTTAGAGGGGCAGACAAGCGCGGCATTAGCTCAATATGAAATTTGCCGGCAGATACTTTGGGAAGAGTTCGCAGTCGAGCCATCGGCGGAGACGGTTGCACTCCTGACGCAGATCAAGGACTTCCGTCAGCGCTCTGGAGCGATATTCGCACCGGTATTGTCGCCAGCGACAACATTTCCTCTTATGGGCTATGTGCAACTACCGCTGGAACCTGATTCATTTGTGGGACGAGAGGCCGATCGTGCGGCGCTGGCTGAACGCCTGGCTCATCCTGACTGTCGCCTGCTCACTCTAACGGGTAGGGGTGGGGTGGGTAAAACCCGCTTAGCGTTGCAGGTGGCGGCTGATGCCGTGGGGCTTTTTGCGGATGGAGTCTTCTTTGTGCCGTTGGAGGCATTACGTAGCCCGGCGCAGGTCGCCAGCGCTATTTCGGTGGCGATGGGGCTGCCTAACGTTGAACAGGCTGAGGCGCTTCAGCAGTTGCTTGCACATTTGCGCGGGAAGGAGTTGTTGCTTGTCTTAGATAACTTCGAGCATGTGCTTGAAGCCTGCCCGGTGCTAATTGCGGTTTTGCGTTACGCGCCCGGAGTAGTTCTACTGGTCACTTCCAGAGAGCGGTTGCATTTGCGCGAAGAGGCGCTTTACGAAGTCGAGGGACTGTGCATACTCGATGGGCTTTCCGGAGCACATCCTCCAGCGGAGACCTGCGATGCGGTGGCGCTGTTTGAACGGCGCGTGCAACAACTTCAAGCGCACTTTTCACTTACCCCAGAAGTGTTACCTGATGTCATCCGCATCTGCAAAGTTGTGGAAGGATTACCACTGGCCATTGAGCTTGCCGCTGCGATGACGGCATATCAATCTTGTGCCGAGATCGCCACACACTTGGAGCAATCACTGGATATCTTAGCGACATCATTGCGCAACGTGCCCGAGCGGCAGATGAGCCTTCGCGCAGTCTTCGATCATTCGTGGGCGCTGCTCACTCCGGAAGAGTGGGCGGTGCTTAGCGGTTTAACCGTATTTGAAGATGGCTTCACAGCAGCGGCAGCCCATGCGGTTATTTGCGAGAACCCGGATACGCTTTCCGCATTGGTTGCAAAGTCCCTCTTGCGGCGTACCCGCAATGGGCGCTATGGTTATCACGCGACGACGCATGCCTATGCCGCAGCGAGGTTGGCTGAAAATGCAGACCGTCAGCGCCAGATGGAGAGACGGCATGGGGTCTATTTTGCGGCCTGGTTGCGGCGCGAGTTGGCCACTACTCCAGATGATGAGGCGTTTTCATCTTGGGAGCAGGATCGCGCTAACATTCATGTCGCGTGGACTCGGGCGGTTACCCGGCGCCATTGGGCCATTATCGCGGAGATGGTGGAGGCGGTGGGCCTCTTTTACCGCCGCCGTGGACCGTTGGATGAGGGCATAGCACTATTTGAAGCAGCTTTGATGCAGTTGCCGGCAGATGCTCAAGACTTATCAACACTCCTGGTCCGTTTGCAGATTGAGCAAGCGCGTCTTTGGGATGCTTCGGGCCATTATGAGCAGGCGATAGTTCTGTCACAACGGATTATTGCAGAATCATCCAGGCTTTCTACACATGAACTTGAGGGCGAGGGGCAGTTTATCCTTGGGCAGGCATTACAACGACAGGGTTCTTATCAGGATGCTGAACAAGCTCTGAATCAGGCATTGGCGTTGGCGCGGACAAGTAAGCAGCGCCGGCTCGAGTCTGACAGTCTGCGTATTTTGGGCAACATTGCTGCACGGCGGGGTGCGTTTGACCTGGCTCGACAGCTCTATGAAGCCGCGGCGGAGTGTTATACGGCTCTTGGGCATGTACGCGGGGAAGGCGCGGTCTTTAACAACCTTGGCGTACTGTTACTGCAGGTGGGGGAATATTCAGAGGCTCGCGGGGCGTTGCTTGCGGCTCGTGCACGCTATCGTTCCCTGGGCGACCGTTTGGGGGAAGCGAAAGCATTGAATAACCTGGCCAATGTTGCTGTTGAACAAGGCGAATGCGGTGAGGCTCTGAGCCTTTACCAGGAGGCCTTGGAAATTCATCGCGCGATGCAGAATGCCGAGGGGCGTGCGACAACATTGAACAATCTTGGGGCCCTGTTTTGGGAATTCGGACTGTATGCCGAAGCACAAGACGCCTACAGTCAGGCATTGGAGATTTTTCACGCCAGTGGCAATCTTCAAGCAGAGGGTGAGACCTTGGGGAACTTGAGCATGTTGGAACTTTGTCTGGGAAACATGCGACGGGCTTTGGTAACTGCCCGGCGTGCTATTAATACTTCGCAGCAGAGCCATGATCTGGTGTCCCTCGCCAACACTTATACCTATCTGGGTCGGATACAGATTGCGCTTGGGGAATTGGATACGGCAGCGGCGGCTTACCATCAAGCGCTCGCCTTGCGCGAGAATGTACCACACCGCGGTCACACGCTTGAGGCTCTAGCCGGATTGGCAGTAGTGATTTGGCGCACCCAGGGGCCTTCTCGGGGCTTGCAAGAAATCGAGAGCCTGTTGGAGGCCCTGAAGCTGCCAGAGGCGCTAGAGGGAGCTGATGACCCTGCATGGGTATACTGGGCTTGCTATCAGATTCTTGCCGCTAATAATGATCCACGAGGTCCTAAGCTGTTATCAGAAGTGCAACAACGCATCCTTGAGCGTGCCAACCGCATCTCTAACCCGGAACACCGTCATGCCTTCCTCAACAATGTCACTATCCACAGGCAGATCATGATGTCAGGCCACTGAAGTCGCAGTTTCTGAGAGCGTTATTAGTTTCTGTGTCCAGCGATCAAATACACTGCGAGATTAGCGGCGGTCGTCTATATTGGTGGCGTTGTTCTCGACCGTGTTGTTGAGCAGGCTCGGATTAGCCGTGTTGGCGACATAGATGCCCCAGCGATTATTGTTGATTTGGTTACTTTGTGCCACGCCGCCAGCGCGGTCAAAGAACGCAATTCCCGCCTCGGTGTTTTTCTCACAAGTGTTGAACTCCAGGGTGGGCACAGCATCATCCTTCACTTGAATGCCGTGCAGGTCATTGCTGCTCAGCGTATTGTAGCGCGCAACACCGCCGGAGGCGCCAAAATAGATCAAGCCGCTTTCGCCATTGTCGTGTGAGTGATTGTTTTCCAGTGTGGGCTGTGCATTCTGGCGGACGATGATGCCAGAGAGTGGGTGGCTATGGACCTCATTATTGCGCGCACTGGGACGCGAATCGCCCGAGATACGTAAGCCGGCTTCTTTGTTTTCCGCCATGAGATTATCCTCGATGGTCGGCGTGGCATTATCATTGATACTGATGCCTTGCAGGGTGTTGCGCCAGAACTCATTGCCGCTCGCTATGCCCGAGGCATTTTCGAAGTAAGCCAACCCGCTTTCCAGATTGTCGCTGGAAATGTTCTGGCGCAGGTTAGCGACAGCGTTTCCGGTAACGATAATGCCTGAAAGTGCATTTCCGCTGCACGTGTTTTGTGTCACTGTGGGGGTGCTATCCCCTGCAAGGCGCATGCCTACCTGGGTATTATTGGAACAGGTATTGCCCTCTATAATGGGCTTGGATTGCTCGTTGGTACCAATGCCGTGCAGCCCGTTTTCGGTTGCGATATTGCGGCTTGCGGCGCCGCCGCTTGTTCCAAAATACACCAGTCCTGTTTCCGTATTACGGCGCAAGGTGTTTTCCGCCAGTGTGGGCGTGGCATTTCCGTTGACGCTGATCCCGTGAAGTCCATTTTCCTCGCTGGTGTTGAGGCGTGCCGTGCCGGAAGCATTTGACCAGTAGGCAATACCACTGTCGCCATTGGCGCTTAGGGTGTTCTCGACAATGTCGGGGGCAGCGTCTCCGGTTATGGAGATGCCGTTATTGACGTTCCCCGAGCAGCGATTCCCGCGAATCTCGCCGCCACTATTATCGCGAATGCCGATCCCATTCTGATAGTTATCCCGGCAGATATTGTTGATCAAATCCACCTGCGCCTGCTCCGTTAGGCGAAAACCATCGAGGTCGTTGTCTGCCGCCGTGCAGTTTTCTACCCGTCCGGTAACAGTGCCGGAGAGATGTAATCCGCCACGCGGGGTCCCGTTTTCTGAGGACACGGCGCCGGTGAAGGCGCAGGCCTCAAATAGCACCTCTCCCTGTTCCACATAGACGACATCGGCCTCCGCGTCGCCTTCGTGGCGGAAAGCAATGTCGTGTGCCTCAAAGGTGCCCTCGCCTGTATACCGGATGACGGCTTCGGGACTGGAGGAGACAATCACAGTCTGTTCCATGCCCGCACCTGACAGCGTCAAAGGTTTGTCAATCTCAAGTGGGGCGTCGAGCGTGTACGTCCCCGCGGCAATATTCAGCTGGCTATTGGGTGCAGCCGCGGCAATCGCTGCCGGAAGCGTGGTGAAATCGCCGGTACCTGCCGGATTCACGGTCAGGCTTTGCGGTGTGGCAAGGGTTGGCACCGGGGTGGGGGAGGCGATAGGAGGGCGAGTCGTCGCGGTTGATGCGGGTCTATCATCCCGCAAAAACACCCCCCATACGGCGGCGATACTTGCCCCCAGACAGAGCAGTGCCCCCAATCCAATCAGCACAATGATGCCTGCAGGGAATTTGGAACGGAACGGGGCTGCCACAACTGCGGGTTGCGGCGGGGCTGGAGGATATGAGGCTCGCGGAGGTTGTTGTTGCGGCGTGGAAGGGCGTGGTGGCGCGAAAACGCTGGGCATCCCCGGAGTTCCGGGCGTTTCGATGAAAGGCGAGGGTAACGGCGCTTTGCCTGAACGTAGTTCGGCGAACGCTGTTTGCATGGCTTGGGCGCTTTGAAAGCGTTCAGACATATCAATGGCCATTGCTCTTAGGACTATAACCTCAATGCCGGCGTTGATTTGCGCATTTATGGCGCGTGGTGCTGGAAAACTGCGTGGATTTGCCATGCGTTGCGTTGCAGTAGGAGGCGCCTGTCCGGTGAGCGCATGATAGAGTGTGGCTCCCAGACTGTAGATATCGCTGCGACTATCGGTGTGTCCGGTGGCGGTGTCGTACTGCTCGGGGGGCGCGTATTCGGGGGTGCCCATACCACGCACGACGACCTGTGTGCGCGGGTCGCGAGGATTCCATAGCTTTACCAATCCGAAGTCCACAAGCACTGCCCGTCCGTCAGGGCGCAGCAGGATGTTCTGCGGTTTGATATCGCGATGGACAATGCCTTGATCGTGGCAGTAAGCGAGTGCATCTAGCAGCTGGTGGGTCCATTCGAGTACTTGCGCTTCGCGTAGTACGCCATTGCGGGCGATGTAGTCAGCCAGGTTCTCACCCTCAAGGTATTCCATCACGAGGTAGGCGTTGCCGCTTTCCTCGAAGAAATCGGTAACGCGCACCAGGTTGGGGTGGCTGAGGCGCGCCAGGGTGACCGCTTCCTGTTCAAATTGCTGGCGCAGCTGCGCCAGCATGGCTGGGTCCAGCCCTGGTTGGGGAACGAGCTCTTTAACGGCAACGGAGACGTGCAGCCGGGTGTCCCAGGCGCGGTAGACGGCGCCCATGCCACCTTCACCCAGGCGGGCAACAACCCGATAACGCTCCTGCAACATCTGGCTGGTGGTTAGCGGCATGATTTTCGCCTCCTGTTGTTCTGACGACCGTCGTTCTGACGACCGTCGTTCTGACGACCGTCGTTCTGACGCCTTGCTATTAGTGGAACCGCCCACGCTAGCAGAGTTTTGGGCTAGGAGTCAAACTCCATCACGTGATGCCCGCGCGAAGGCGTTGAAATTTACTGGAAAAGCTATCATGAAACGGGTGAAATGTCAACAAGAAGTTCCAAAGTAACTGTTCAGACTTCCGTCGTGAGGCACAAATTTCGGGCTAAAGCCCGGTAGAACGAGTGTTTTTCGCTGCCGCGCCACCCGCGGCAGCGAAAAACACTCTCTAAAATTGCGGCTTTAGCCGCTCTTGGTTGCGGAAAGCGGGAGAACGCTGAACAGTTACGTTCCAAAGGGGTGCGTTTCATGCTAGGGGCGAGACTATCAAGCGTCCCTATAGGGCGTCGTGAATAATCCACAGAATTCAAAAAAACTATAGTGGCAAAACTGGCTAGATAGCTTGAAAAAACCTCTGTGCCTTCCCCCGCAAGTGTGATTTTTGC
>JAFGFB010000123.1 GCA_016931315.1 Anaerolineae bacterium | reverse complement strand
GTCAAGGCCATGATGGTACAAGTGGTGCAGGAGTTTCACCAGACCCAGCCCCAAGGCTAATTTCCACCGAAATAGATACACTACCCCCCCGAACGCCAGACTTGCCTGAGGGGTAGGGTGGGTTATACTTCAAAGAAATCGCTGACGTACGAGGTTTCAGAATGTTAAATATCTCTCCTGACATGTTATTAGCCCGCCTGATTGTGGTGCTGATCGGAATCCCCATTCACGAATGGGCGCATGGCTATGCCGCCCACCTGATGGGAGACACCACGCCAGAACGCGAGGGTCGGCTTAGCTTGAACCCACTGACGCACCTCGATCCCTTAGGTACGATCATGATCCTGCTTACCGGTTTCGGTTGGGGACGCGCGGCACGCGTCAATCCCTACCAGATGCGCAAGGTTCCCAATCCCCGTGTGGCAATGGCGCTCTCAGCGCTCGCCGGACCGGCATCAAACTTCATCCAGGCTGTGTTCTTCGTCATCGTGCTACGCCTGGCTGTGTCGAATCTCCCCCCCACCGCAACGACCGAGTGGCTTATGCGGGTCATCATCTATGCTATCTCTGTCAACGTCGCCTTAATCGCTTTTAACATGCTGCCCATCCCCCCACTAGATGGTTCCCGAGTTCTGGCTGGCGTTGCCCCACCGCGCATCGCAGACTTCATCGAAAGCCTGGAGCCCGTTTCGATTTACATTCTCATAGGCGTGGTGTTCATTCTGCCACGAATTGGGTTGGACCTGGTCGGCTGGATGATGGAGCCAATATACACGGCACTGTACTTCTTGCTAGGCCTGTGAACGCCAGACGTATCCAATATCGAATCATACAATTCTGGCACACACTGCGCGCCCCATGGTTGCCGGTTGATCGCGCCTACGCCGCGGAACGTCTCACGCCGGAATTGCTGGCGCTCTTTGAACGGATGTCCCGCGCGGAGCAGCAGCACGGCATCGCCCTCTGTAAGGCACTGAAAGCACGCGGCATCACCGATGCGGATGCGCAGGTTGCCGGGCTATTGCACGATTGCGGCAAAAGTATCGTGCCGCCGCACTTGTGGGACCGGGTGCTGGTGGTCTTAGGAGAGGCTTTGCTGCCCCATCAGGCAGCGCGCTGGGCTTCCCGCGCGGAAGTGGGAACACCCCCTCGCGGGCTGAGCCGCGGCTTTGTAATTCGCAAGCGGCACGCAGAGTGGGGCGCGGCGTTAGCCGAGCGAGAAGGCGCTTCCCCACGCACGGTGGCGCTCATTCGTCTGCATCATCATCCAGTGGATGAAGAGATGCCTCTGGAAGACGCTTTGGGTACGGATTTCAGCTTCTTGCTCCGCACCCTGCAAGAGTTGGATGACGCATGAAACCACAATCCACGCGCGCGAAAGCACATTCACACGCTAACAGACGCGCCTTTTTTGGATATGACCGACGAACGTAAACGCATTCTCATGCTCGCACCGACCTCGTTCTTTCTGGATTACGGTTGTCATGTCCGTATTCTGGAAGAGGCGCAGGCGCTGCTTGCTCAGGGCATGGCAGTGCGCATCGCCACCTACTATATGGGACGCGATTGGCCCGGTCTGGATATCATCCGTTCGGCCCCCACGCCCTGGCGCGCCGACTATGAGGTGGGTTCTTCGCGGCACAAAATCGCCTTCGATGTGTTGCTCTCGCTGCGCGCGCTCTGGGAAGCCCTGCGCTGGCGCCCCCACCTGATTCACGGGCATCTTCATGAAGGCGCACTCATTGGGAGCGTGCTGGCACACTTGCACCGCGTGCCGCTCGTCTTCGATTTTCAGGGTAGTATGACCTCGGAAATGCTCGATCATCATTTCATCAACCCGGATACTCGAGCCTACTACTGGTGGCGCCGGCTAGAGGAACGCATTGTGAGCTTGCCTGATGCCGTTGTCACGAGCACGGTGCATGGCGCGGAAGTGGTCGCACGCGACTTTGGGCGTGAGCAGAACGTCATCCCCCTGCCAGATAGCGTCAATCTCGATTTCTTCACCCCAAGTTGCCTCACTACAGAAATGCGGTCAGAACGACGCGCAGCGTTGGGTATTCCGGAGGGAAGGCAAGTCATCGTCTATTTGGGACTGCTGGCGGATTATCAGGGGATTCCGCAAATGTTGCAAGCCGCGGCGCAACTACGGCGCCGCGGGTATGCCGTATCCTTCCTCATCATGGGTTTCCCGGCAGTAGAGCATTACCAGCAAATGGCACGCGAGCTGGGGTTGAGCCATGAAGATGTCATCTTTACCGGGAAGACCCGCTACGAGGAGGCCCCGACCTATCTGGCGTTAGGAGATATCGCCGTGGCGCCCAAGATTTCAACCACCGAGGGCAGCGGCAAGATTCTCAACTACATGGCGATGGCGCTGCCGACCGTGGTCTACGACACCCCGGTCAGCCGTGAGTATCTGGGCAAATTGGGAATTTATGCCGAACCCGTGGGAGATGCGACCGGATTAGCGCGTGCACTCGCCTTCATTCTTCGCAATCCGGGGGCGGGGCAAGAGCTTGGCGCAAAACTCCGCGAGCGCGCCGAGCGGTATTTCTCGTGGCAGCGGACCGGACGGCAGCTGCGCCGGCTTTATGAGGGCCTGTGGAACAAGGAGCAGGCTCCAAAATAATCTCATGAACGGATATTGGAAAAAACCGATTGGGGCGTGCAGACACACAACGAGTTTTTCAGTTTTGTTTTTGGGCGCGCAAAGCATGCCCAAAACACTTCTTTTGAAATCATTGTGTGGGCATGGCTTTTCAATTTCGTTTCTTAACATTCACAAGGAGGTTGCGCATGTTTATGGTGATGTATGTTCTCGATAACCCCGACAAATTAGACGCCGTCTTGGAAGCCTGGGACACGGCAGGTGTTGGCGGGGTGACCATCATCGAAAGCAGTGGTACTTTTCGGCAACAGACAAAACGCCGGCGCATCCCTGTGCGTTTCGGTTTTGAACATCTCATCGAGCGGGCCGAGCGCGGCAATTACACCCTGTTCACCCTGGTAGAGGATGAGGAAACTGTCGAACGCTGCACCACAGCAGTAGAAAGTGTCGTCGGCAATCTAAGCGAGCCTAATACAGGCATCCTGGCAGCCTGGCCCCTGGCAATCGTACGGGGACTGCCCAAGCAACACGCGTGATAGGAGTCGGACACAGATGATATGGATTACATTCCTCATCAGTGCTGCGATACTCGTGCTGGCTTCCATAAAGATGGCAGAATACGGCGATGCCATCGCCTATCGCACCAAACTTGGAGGCATATTCATCGGAACGCTTTTGATGGCGGGCGCGACTTCGCTGCCGGAATTTCTGACCTCAATCAACTCCCTGCGTCAGGACGTTATAGGGCTTGCTGCGGGGAATATGCTAGGCAGCAATATGTTCAACATGGCACTGGTCGGGCTTCTGGGCCTCATCTTTTACAAACAGCGCGTTTTGCGCCGCGTTGCCATGCGTCACACTCTGACTGCCAGCCTGGCGACGGCGCTAGTCGGCATGGCGACCTTCTTCATTCTAGCTGATATTGACATTAAGGTTGGCTGGATTGGGCTGGATAGCCTGCTGCTCATCGGCGCCTATATCGGCGGCGTCTGGCTCATCCGCAGCAACGATTCCGAGCACAAGAGCGCCGATGCAGGTGAAGACATAGACGACTCCGGAATTCCCACGCTCAAACGCGCGCTTATCGGTTTCGCCCTGGCAACCATCGTCCTGGTGATAGTGACCCCCTATCTGGTACGCAGCAGCGCCGAGATTGCCGAGATTACAGGGCTGGGGACCGGTTTTGTGGGCACAGCTCTGCTCGCCCTCATAACCTCGTTGCCAGAGCTCATCGCAGCCATGACGGCAGCCCATCTCGGCGCCTATGACCTGGCTCTGGGCAATCTCTTCGGCAGCAACATCTTCAACATGTTCGCTTTGGGAGTCACGGATATATTCTATACCCAGGGGCGCTTCCTTGAAGCCATTGATTCCGAATTTGCACTCACCGGCATGCTGGGCTTATTGCTCACCTGCATGGGGCTTATCGGCAACCAGGCCCGTTTGGAACGGCGCATCTGGTTAGTGGAGATTGATGCGCTCCTGTTGGTGGTGGGATACATCTTAGGACTGTGGTTGCTCTACAATCGAGGCATTGGAATCTGATTCGCGGCGTGCCCCCCTGCCGGACATGTGCCTCGCAGGAAGGTAAAAAAACTACAGTGGCAAAATCGGCTAGATCACTCAAAAAACCCTCTGCGCCTCTCTCCGCGAGCGTGATTTTTGCGGGCTGCGCC
>JAFGFB010000122.1 GCA_016931315.1 Anaerolineae bacterium | reverse complement strand
GTCAAGGCCATGATGGTACAAGTGGTGCAGGAGTTTCACCAGACCCAGCCCCAAGGCTAATTTCCACCGAAATAGATACACTACCCGGCGTTTTCTGTTGTTGACACCTTTGGGGAATTTGCGTACACTTATAGCAGAGCATACCTGACTCCCGGTTGGATTGTGCCATTCGACAGCATGTGAGTTTTCCCTCTCTTCTCACCTGGCGACCGGTTGCATGTGAACACCTCGCGCCTGCTTTGCGACTTTACTGTGGTGAATGGAGGATGGCTATGGCGACTCGACTCAGCCAGCAGGCAGCTTCTCTATTGCGACCCATTCGCGGAAGTTTCTCCGCGGTGCCGGAACTCTTTCTCCAACCGGTACGACTCTTTCGCGGCTACCAACTAAGTCACCTGCGCCCAGACCTCGTCGCCGGGCTGACGGTTGCCGTCATTATGTTGCCGCAGGCGATTGCCTATGCACTCGTTGCTGAATTGCCCCCGCAGATGGGGCTATATTCCGCCATCATCGGCGCGGTGATTGCGGCGCTTTGGGGCTCTTCCAATCATTTGCAGACCGGCCCGACGAATGCGGTTTCGCTGCTGGTGCTTTCGACCTTGCTGGTGTATGCGTCGCCTGGCACCGCCGAATTTGCAATCCTGGCGGCTATCGTGGCGCTATTGGTAGGCGTCATTCAGATTGCGATGGGCCTGGCGCGCCTGGGCGTCCTCACCAATTTTGTCTCGCACTCCGTGATTGTGGGATTTTCTGCCGGCGCCGGAATTCTGATTGGGATATCGCAGCTGCGCTATGTTTTGGGGCTTGAATTCTCCAGTCATGATTTGCTTGAGACCATTAAGGGCATTGTGCTTCACCTGCCCGAAACGCACCTGATTACCCTGCTACTTGGGGGTGGCTCTGTGTTCCTGGTGTGGTTACTACGCCGCTTGAACCGTAAGCTGCCGGGCGCGTTGATTGCCATGGTGCTTGCCGCTGCGATAGTTGCCCTCGGGCGCCTGAATCAACAGGGCGTGGCTGTGGTTGGAGAACTGCCTCGCAGTCTCCCCCCGCTGACGGACTTGTCTTTTCTGACCATGTCGCAAATTAGCCGGTTGGCACCGGGTGCACTTGCTATCGCTGCGATGGGATTGGTGGAGACTATGTCTATCTCGCGCTCCCTGGCAAGTCAATCCACCCAGAGGCTGGATAGCAACCAGGAATTCTTTGGGCAGGGTCTGGCCAATATCGCCGTAGGGCTTCTTTCGGGTTGCCCTTGCTCCGGCTCCTTCACGCGTTCGGCGGTCAATTTCGATGCGGGAGCGCAGACCCGCTTCGCCAGTGTCTTTTCCGGTCTCTTCGTGCTGCTTGCAATGTTGGTTTTGGCGCCCTTCACAGCCTATGTCCCGCGCGCGGCGCTTTCCGGCATTTTGATTTTGACCGCCCTCAGTATGGTCAATCGCCACGAAATCGGCCGCATTCTGCGTGGGGCGCGAGCCGACGCGATGATTATGATGGTGACTTTGTTGGCGACGCTCTTTCTCCATCTTGAGTTTGCCGTCCTTGCCGGTATTTTGCTTTCCTTTGCCGTGTATATCATCAAGACCAGCGTCCCGCGGGTGATCCCCGTGCTGCCTGATGATGAATTCCGCCATTTCATCCACCAACCGGCCAAACCTGCCTGTCCGCAGCTGGCGGTTTTCGATATTCTGGGAGACCTTTACTTTGGTGCGGTGAGCCATGTCGAACAGGCCATCAGCAAACATCTGTCACTCAACCCCACCCAGCGCTTCTTGTTGCTGCGTATGCAGAGTGTGCAGCATTGCGATTATAGCGGCATTCACACTTTGGAGAACATCGTCCGCGCCATCCGTGATCGGGGCGGCGACCTGTTTATGGTCCGGGTGCGCGCACCGGTGCTGGCGCTCATGCGCTCCACGGGTTTCTGGGCTTATCTGGGTGAGGACCACTTCATCGCGGAAGATATCGTCATTTCCCACCTTTTCAACCGGATACTCGACCCGGCTATTTGTATCTATGAATGTGAGACTCGAGCGTTCAAAGAGTGCCAGAATCTTCCGAAAGCCACTTTTGCCTCGGAGGCGCCGCTCCATACCGAGATACCTGCGGGTTGTGTGGCGGAGATGTCTGCGCGGGAGCTGTGGCAACGGCTGCGCCAGTCTGAGCCGCCTCTGGTGCTAGACGTTCGTGAGGCGCGCGAATTCAAGTGCGGCCATATCCCCAAAGCCCGCTTGATGCCGCTTTCGACGTTGCGCCGCGCTATGCCGGAATTACCCCACGATCGGGCGCTGGTCTTTGTCTGTCGTGGCGGCAGACGCAGCCTGCGCGCCGCCTGCCTGGCGCAGAACTTGGGCTATGATCAGGTGCACATATTGCAAGGGGGGATGTTGGCTTGGGAATCTGCCAATCTTTTAACTGCCGTGGAGTACTTCGAGGGGTGAAGGAGGATAGCCGATGAACGAACATCCACCGCGTAATCTGGCATTGGACCTGGTACGGGTGACCGAGGCCGCAGCGCTTGCCGCGGGTCGTTGGATGGGTTTGGGCGAGCTGGACAAAGCGAATGCGGAGGCTGGTATCGCCATGTGGCAGGCGCTCAATAGCCTGGATATGGATGGGCACATTGTTGTCGGCGAGGAAGGTCGTCTGGGGATCCATTCGAATTTGGATACTGGGAAACCTGTGGGTTCAGGGCACGGTCCCGTGATGGATGTGCTCGTTGATCCGATAGACGGTAGAGACCTCTTGGCGCGCGGGCATCCTGATGTCATCTCCGTTGCCGCCGTCGCACCGCGGGGTTCCGTTTGGGCGCCCGCTGCCGCGGTTTATATGGATAAGCTGATTGTCAACCGTGAGGTTGCGGAGGCCCTGGTCCCGGAATGTCTGGATGCTCCGGCAGCCTGGACGCTGGCGCTGATTGCGCGCGCGAAGGGCAAAGCTGTGCGTGACCTGGTGGTTTTTGTGCTCAGCCGCCCACGTCACGAAGACCTGATTCGTGAGATTCGGACGGCGGGCGCGCGCACGATGCTGCGCACCGGTGGTGAGGTTATTGGCGCCTTGATGGCGGCTTCGCCTCGCGGAAGTGTAGATGTGATGATGGGGGTGGGTGGCGTATCAGAGGCGATTCTGGCGGCCTGCGCCACCAAAGCGCTGGCTGGGGGCATGCTGGCGCGCTTGTCTCCTCAGAGCGCTGCCGAGTTGGAGGCAGTGCAGGCTTCCGGGTTGGATACGCAGCGGATTCTGACGTGCGATGAGATGGTCGCCAGCAATGATATCTTTTTTGCTGCAACGGGTATCACCAACGGCTCGCTGCTGGCGGGTGTTCATTATCATGGTCAGGAGGCTGAGACCCAATCTCTGGTCGTTCGCGCCGAGAGCCGCACCCGGCGCTTCATTCGTTCTGAATACTGGTTTGCAGAGTGAGCTTGTGCCCTGGCTATTCGCCGATTTGCTTTAGTTTCAGTTCTAATTATGATGGTGTTGTGCTCAGTTGAATCGTGAAAATCAGGTCCGGTGGGAGTTTTTATGCAGGATTTTCCGGGGCCTGGCATTGAAACCAGAACTCAACTCAGGGGGGAGCAATGGACGCCGGTTGGCAAATCTATGTCATTTCTGTCTTAGTTGTTGTGGGGACTGTGGCTGCGGTTCTTGTGGGGACATATCTTCTGAGGCAAGCGCAACGTCGCTCCTGGGAAGACCTGGCATCACAATCGGGACTGACACTCGATCTGGGGAAATCGTTTTTGTCTTCTCCGACGGTGACCGGAATCCACCGTGGGCACGAAGTGCTGTTGGATACTTTCACGCGGGGGGCGGGCAAAAACAGGCGAACCTACACACGGATTCGCATGACTGTGACTAACCCGAGAGACTTGCGCCTATCCTTATATGGGGAGAATATCTTCACGCAACTGGCGCAGGCGTTAGGTTCTCACGATATTCAGCTGGATGACCCAGAAATTGACCGGCGCTTCAGGATTAAAGGGGAACCAGAAGATATCGTGAAGCAATTGTTTGCTTATGGAACGTTTCGCCAGCAATTACTGGAGCTCCCTTCTCTCAATCTCTCGCTTCAGGGAGATACCCTTCGTTATGAACGTTCGGGCGTGGAAAAGAATGTCGAACGTCTCCAAAAACTGCTCAATTTGCTCGGTGAGCTTGCCACACAGGTGGAACAGTTGCGTTATTAGTGCATTTACGTATTCGTAGCGGGGCATTTTAGAATAGGGGTGATGCTCTGGATAAGATTGATTTTTTGGCGGCGAGGTTTTGCCCCGCGCCAAAAATCAATCAAAAGAAAGACATTTGCGTGACAATCGTTTTATCTTTGCCCCAAAGATGAAATGCACACTATTCATAGCAGTGCTGCCGGATAGGCAGCACTGCTATTTGTGTGGTGTGCGCATCTGGAAATATACCGTGGACCGAACTAGGCGTTGTCTGCGCCCTCACTTCTGTGGAACTGCGTTTGATAGAGCGTCGCGTATAACCCATCTTGTTCCAGTAACGTGCTGTGCGTGCCCCGTTCCACAATTCTGCCCCGGTCCATGACCAGGATGAGATCCGCTGCGAGGATAGTGCTCAACCGGTGGGCGATGACGATGCTGGTGCGTTGCGCCATCACGCGTCTCAGGGCATCCTGAATGAGCGCCTCCGACTCGCTGTCGAGACTGCTGGTGGCTTCATCCAGCACCAGAATGCGCGGGTTTTTCAGAATCACTCGCGCTAGCGCCAGGCGTTGCTTCTCACCCCCACTCAGGCGATAGCCCCGTTCCCCGACGATAGTATCATAGCCATCTGGCAAGGCTTGAATGAAATCATGGATATTGGCGATGCGGCAAGCGTTTTCCAGGTCTGCCTGCGCGGCATCGAGTTTGGCGTATTGCAGGTTGGTGCGGATGGTATCGTGGAACAGATAGGTCTCTTGGGTGACCATCCCGATGTGCGCCGTGAGCGACTCCAGCGTCAGGTCGCGTAAATCGTGTCCGTCCAGGCTTATGGCGCCAGAAGTAGGATCATAGAGGCGGGGAATCAGGTAGGTCAGGGTGGTCTTGCCTGCGCCGCTGGGGCCTACGAGCGCTACCAGCTGCCCGGGCGCTGCCCGAAAGCTGACGTGATCGAGCGCCAGGCGGCGCGCCTGACTGCGCGGAGTATGCTTCTCATCTTCGGCGTTGACCGTTGCTCCGGAGAGCGCCGCGGTGACGTGCTCGATGCTCCCGTAGCGGTGCACGCTGCTAAGCAGCGTTTCATCGCCAGTTTCATATTGGAACGAGACATCCTCGAAGTTCAGGTCTCCCTGGATGCTTTCCAGCGCCAGGGCCTCCGGTTTTTCCGGAATATCCACGGGCAAGTCAATGACCTCGAAGACGCGTTCGAAGCTGACCATTGAAGTGGCAAATTCCACCGGCGCGTTGGCGAGGCTTTGCAAGGTGCGGTAGAGATTGCCCATGTAGGAACCAAAGGCAACGATGGTGCCGATGGTAAAGGCCCCCTGGATGACAAAGTAGCCACCCAGCCCATAGATCAGCGCTGTGCCGCCCGCACTGATCAAGCCGGTAATCGCAGAGAAGATGGAACCGACAGCGACGCGCCGTACACCTAGTTCGCGTACCTGCGCCGCGCGCTGCCCAAAGCGTTCCACTTCCAACTGGCGGCGACCGAAAAGTTTGACCAGCAGGGCACCGCCGATGTTGAGGGTCTCGCTCATCATGGCATTCATCAGTGCGTTGGCTTCCATCTGCTTGCGCGCTAAATCGCGCAAGTGGGTTCCCAATATTCGAGTCGCCAGGATAAAGAGGGGGAGAATGGCGACGCTGATGAGCGTTAGCCGCCATTCCAGTGTTAGCATCACGATGAGCACGGCTAACCCTTGAATAAGATCGGTGATGATGCTCACGATGGTGCTGCTGATAGCATTTTGAGCGCCCATCACGTCGTTGTTCAGGCGGCTCATTAACTCACCGGATTTGGTATTGGTGAAGAAACGCAGGGACATCCGCTGTAGATTGGTATAGAGCGCCAGTCGCAGGTCATAAATTACGCCGCCGCCGACCTGTGCGCTCAGGCGGCGCTGGATAACGTTGATGACGCTATTGATCACTGGCAGTGCTAACAAGGCTGCTGCTAACCAGATGAGCCGGTTGAGGTTCTTGTCGGGTAGGGTCTGGTCAATCAAATCCCGGAGAATCATCGGGGTGAGCAGACCCGTGCCCGTGTACACCAAAATCAACAGCAGCATCTGGGCTATCAACCAGCGATAGGGCAGGGCGTAGTGCAAAACCCGCTTCAGCAACCGGCGGGTAATTTTCGGTTTTTCATCTGGAGAACTGAGCATCCCCCGCATTCCGCCACGGAATCCCATTCTGCATCCTCCATGAGGACGGATAAGTTTTGGCGCGTTCCATCCTCACTGGAGTATAAGCGCTTCTGCGAGGTTGGCAATAACGGGGATATAGGTGATATTTTGGGGAAGAACTGGAAGAGGTTGTGCAAACAGACAAAGAGGATCTTTTTTATGTTTTTGGGCTCGGCGCCGCGCCCGGCGCCGAGCCCAAAAACACCCCTGTCTCAGGCGGGCATGCCACGCCTGAGATGTAAGGGTATGCGACCAATCATTTGTCGTATACTCCAATAACGGCGTCTGATTGTGGTAAAATGATGACGCTGTTCAGATTTTTATCATTCGGTGGTTGTTTCGGATTGCAGTCATCTGATATGGGAGGGAGGGAGCAACCGATGTGGTCACAAGATGAGTATATTCGGGCGTACAAATTTGCGGCAGCAGCGCATCTCGGGCAGCAGATTCCGGGCAGTGAATTGCCTTACAGCGTGCATCCGTGCCTGGTAAGCATGGAAGTCATGGCAGCGCTCCGCGCTGAGCCCGGGCACGATGAGAATCTTGCTGTGTTGGCAGCATTGCTGCATGATGTGCTTGAGGATACAGCGGTGTCTTTCGACGCATTGCGTGAGGCTTTTGGAGAGCCTGTTGCCAGAGGGGTGCTGGCTCTGAGCAAAGATGCCGCGTTGCCCAAAGCATCGCAGATGGCGGATAGTCTGGAACGCATTCGGCAACAACCGGTGGAAATCTGGATGGTCAAGCTCGCGGATCGGATTACCAACCTGGCGCCGCCGCCCTTCTATTGGACGGCTGAGAAGATTGCACAATATCAGGCTGAGGCCCGCGAAATTCTTGAGGCCCTGGGTTCTGCTAGTGATTTTCTTGCCGAACGCTTGCGCCAAAGGATTCTGGCGTATGAGGCTTATAAGTAGGGCCTTGTGCTAGTTAAAACCGATTGACAAAACGTCCTCCTGCGGGTATAGGTGTTAGTGCCAACAAACAACTAACCCACAG
>JAFGFB010000121.1 GCA_016931315.1 Anaerolineae bacterium | reverse complement strand
TTTTCGTATTGAGTTTGACAACTTCATAGCTTTTGGCTAAAATGGAGCTGACTGAAGCGCTGATTGCTCCTGGGTCATGGCGGATTTCTATACTCGGTGATGACGCCGGAAGGATGGCTGTTTTGGAGACTCAACTCTCGTCGCTCTCAGAAGATGCACCCCAACATTCGATGCGCGGGGCAGTAGCTCTCCCTCTCATTGTCGAAGGCCTTTCCTTCTCTTACCGCTCACGTCCGGAGTGGGCCTTGCAGGAGGTATCCTTAACGCTGCACGCCGGGGAATTGCTGCTGGTAGCCGGCAGCAGCGGTTGTGGCAAAACTACCCTGATTCGTTGTATCAATGGGTTGATTCCTCGCAGCTATAAGGGCGAACTGCAAGGGCGAATATTGCTGCAAGGGCAGGATATATCTGGAATGAGCCTGGCGCACATCTCGCAGCGTGTGGGAACGGTGTTGCAAGATCCCGACCGCCAGATTTTGGGAGCGCATGTCTTCACGGAAGTGGCTTTTGGGTTGGAGAATCTGGGCTTGCCCCGAGCTGAGATTCGTCAACGGGTGGATGAGACACTTTGCTATTTGGGAATTTCTCATTTGCGCGACCGGGAAACTTTCCACCTTTCCGGTGGCGAGAAGCAGAAAATTGCCCTTGCCGGAGTCTTGGCAATGCGTCCTGCTATGCTGCTGTTAGATGAACCGCTGGCGAGTCTTGATCCTGCCAGCGCGCAGGAATCCCTCGCGTTGTTTCGACGTCTGGCAGATGAAGGCGTGAGCATTCTTCTGGTAGAGCACCGGGTTGAGGACGCTCTGGCTATTCGGCCCGATCGCGTGATTTTCATGAAGGATAGCCGTATGGCTTATGAAGGTCCACCTGAGGGTATGGCAGAGGCAGTGGATTACCATCAGGTGAAACTCCCTGCGCCCATCATTCTGCAGCGTGCACAGGCAGACCCCCCGCCGACGTTCACGCCGGCGCTCAAGCCTGATGGACCGGAGCCGTTGGTGGTATTTGAGGACGTCAGCTTTGCCTATGAAGAGGGGGGCGCGGAGGTCATTCACGGGGTAAACTTCACGATCCGGCGTGGGGATATTGTGGCGGTGTTGGGTCCCAACGGCGCCGGAAAGACGACGCTCGTCAAGCATGCGATTGGCTTGCTCAAGCCGCGTCGAGGTCGGGTATTGGTAGAAGGGCGTGATACGCGCGAGTTGAGTGTGGCGCAGATTGCGCATACGCTGGGTTACGTTTTCCAAAGCCCTAGTCACATGCTCTTTGCTGCCACGGTGCGGGAAGAGCTGGCATTTGGTCCCAAGAATTTGCGTTACGCCGCGGAGAAGATTGAACAGGGAACACGGCGTGCCCTGGAAATTGTCAACCTGCAGGGATTGGAGGATTATCCGCCGTTGGCGCTCTCGTTTGGGCAGCAGAAGCGCGTGAGCATTGCGGCAATTCTCGCCATGTATTCCAAAATTCTGGTGATGGATGAGCCGACGGCGGGGCAAGACTATTGGAATTACCGTGCCTTCATGGATGCTATTCTGCAGATGCCCGGTTTTGAGGCGGTGCTTTTCATCACCCACGACCTCGATTTGGCGATTAGTTATGCTAATCGGGTGGTGTTGCTGCAGGATGGCACTGTTGCCGGTGAAGGGGCGCCTGCGGAGGTGCTGCACGATGTGGAGCTGCTGCGACGCTGTCGGCTTGTGCCAACCTCGCTTCTGGCGCTCAATCTGGAATACCTGCCCCTGACGGGACGTTTCATGTCCGCTGAAGCATTGGCACACAGCGTACCGCGGGAGCTGCCATTTTTGCCAATTGCCTGAGTGCCGGGTGGCGAAGGCTACTTTGGCTGTGAGCGGCTGTGGCGAGTGTTGTATTTGTCAGACGCATCATAGCCCTCGCTATGTGTGATGGTTTGGGAGGAGGTGAGTTGCTGTAAGACGGAGTGAGAATGACCTGGCATAAACGCTGTTGCATTGTCTTATTTAACCATTTCAATTTTGAGGAGGATGTCATGGGTGCATTAGGGAAGAAGGCCACAATATGGCTGGCCGTGCTCGGTGTTTTTGTGTTGCTGATGGTTCTCGCCAGCGTGTTTACTTCGGGTGACCGGATTCGCGGCGTCTATCCCATCGTTTTCACCGTCATCGGTGTTCTCATCATCTTTGGTGTCTATCTGGCAACGCAGCGAAATGATGCCTGGACGATTGGCACGCGTGAAGTCGTGTACATGGGCATTGGCGCGGCGCTCTACGGCGTGCTGAATTACATTTTCAATACCTTCCCCTTGCCTTCGGTAAGCCAGGTGGCGCTACGACCTTCGATTTGTATTCCAGTATTTTTCGGCTATGTTTTCGGTCCGGTGGTGGGCTTCTTTACCGGCGCCGTCGGCAATATCCTGGGGGATTTCCTCACCGGTTGGGGCGTTTATCCAGCATGGGATATGGGCAATGGCTTGATCGGCTTTGTCGCCGGTCTGGTGATGCTCTTCGCCGACAAGCGCCGCAGTCTCAACTTCCTCACCATCCTGGTAGGCATTTTGGTGCTCATTGTGGCGGCGGCGATTCTGATCAGCCCGGATGTGGTCGGTCCCTGGAGTGGCGAGATCGAGAATTTCTCCTTCTGGGCGTGGGCTTTCATCATTGGCGGCATTGGCGTGATTGCACTGCGCTTCATGCTCGAGCGTGTCAACATTGACCTGGCAGCTGTCAATATCTGGGGAACACTGGGTATCATTGCCGGTATTGGTTTTGCTGCCATCGCCGATATCTGGGTCAATGGCTATAGCCTGGCTACGGCGATGATTGGCGAATTCGCGCCCGCTGCGGGTCCCAATATTCTCAACTCGATGGTGCTCACCCCCATCCTCCTGGCCGCATACCGCGCAGTGCAGTCGCGAACGGGGCGTTGAGGCACTTTCTGGGACGGAGGGTGACGCCATGTTGATAGCCTGGCGCTATCGTGAACGGAATACACTGATTCAGCGATTGGATCCGCGGGCTCGCATCATCATGATGCTGGCACTGTTGTTTGCCATCATCCAATTCTGGGATCTGCGTGTTATTCTGGTGTTTCTGGCGCTCGCGGTGTTTCAATATGCACTCTCGGGACTCACCTGGCGTGAGACGCGTCGGGTTTGGATTCTCGTCTCCTTCATCATCTTCTTCATGACGCTGCTGACGTTCCTTACGGGACGCGGCGGCATGCAGACGGCGTATTTCGAAGAGCACCTGCTTTGGCGTCTGGGTCCGGTTACCTTGCCGCTTACGGGCTGGCAACTCAAACTTGATATTACTGCCGAGAAAACGGTTTTTGCGGTGAGCCAGATGCTGCGGATGTATACGATCACCTTCATGGCGGTTACATTGCCTTACACAATTGACCCGAGCCTTTACGGCGTCACCTTCCGCGGGCTGGGTTTGCCGGATAAATTCGCTTACGCGATGGACCTGGCTTTTCGCTTCGTGCCAACACTGGGCCGCGATTTCAGCATTACGCTCGATTCGCAGCGTGCGCGGGGTTATGAAGTGGAGAAGCTTTCCGGTGGTATCGTGGCGCAGATTCGGCGGCTGGCGCCGCTGGTTGTGCCGGTCACCATCAATGCCATCCTCGGCGCTGAAGATATCATTGATGCGATGGACCTGCGTGCTTTTGGCATTGGTCCGCGAACCTGGGTGCATGAATTGCATTACCGCCAGGCGGATTATCTGTTGATTGCCTTTAGTGGGTTGGTTTTTGCCGTCTCAACCGTGCTATCGTTCTTTGAGATTGGGCGACTATGGATTCCAGCGGCGCTGTTGCGCCTTGCCGGAGCGTAGCGTTTTGACGCTTCTGTAAAGAAAGAAGGGTTTGTTGGATGCGGCAACGCCGTACTCGGCGTCGCATACGGCGGCGCCGAGTCCAACAAACACTAAAGACGTCCCTCTGCGCCTGCTTGCAAACCCTCTCCTGGTTTCGCTAATCATTTGTTGTATATCTTTCAAATCCTGGTAACTCCATGAAAACGTGTTATAATCCTTCTGATTATGTACTGGAGGTCAACGCCTGTGTTCACAATTGCAAAAGAAGTACTGGAAAATTGCGAAGCGCTCATCACTATTGAGATTGAAGAAGCTGCCGTTCAAACCGCGATGCAGAAAGCTGCGCGGAACATTGCCCGCGAGAATCCCTTCCCCGGCTTCCGCAAGGGCAAGGTACCCTATAATATGGTTGTCAGCCGTGTGGGTCTTCCTGTGCTGCGGCGCGAAGCCGCCGAATTGCTGTTAGAGGAGATTTATCCTGATGTCCTTAAGCAGGCTGAAATTGATCCTGTCGGACAAGGTAGCCTGGAAGACATCAAACTTGAGCCATTAGTTTTGAAACTGCGTGTGCCAACGTCGCCGGTTGTAGAACTGGGCGAGTATGCCGACTTACGGCTGGACATGGAAGCGCATGAAGTCACCGATGAGGAATTGCAGACCGCGCTGGAGCATCTGCGCGATGAGAACGTCACCCCGCAACCGGTATCTCGCCCGGCAGCTTTAGGTGATTCCGTAACCCTGGAGCATGTAGAGGCTAAGGCCGATGGGGAAGTCTTCATCCATGAACATGGTGTAACTCTGGTATTGGACCCTGAAGATCGGAATATTGTGCCCGGCCTGGTTGAGTGCCTGGTGGGGCTTTCGGCTGGCGAAGAGAAGCTATTCCATCTGACTTTGCCGGAAGACTTCTCCGAACCGACGCTGCGCAATGCCGATGCGGAATTTGTGGTGCATGTTCAGAGTGTGGGAGAGATGGTCAAGCCAGCGCTGGATGATGCTTTCGCCAGTGTCGTGGGCAATTTCGAAACTCTGGATGCCCTCAAAGCGGACTTGCGCAAGCGGATGGAGGCTTACAAGCACGAGCAAGCGCATGAAGCCTATCATGAAGCGCTATTGACTGAACTGCTGAATCGCGCCACGGTTAAGTTCCCCGATGTGCTGTTAAGTGAAGAGATGGATGATCTGGCGAGGTCCTTCAAGACGCGTATTCCTGAGCAACTGCGCATGCCCTGGGAAGATTTCCTGCGCCTACAGGGAATGACCGAGGAGCAATTCCGCGAGAGTCTACGTCCCCGTGCCAGCAAGCGCCTGACTGAGACCCTGGTGCTTGAGGAGTTTGCGCGCCGTGAGGAAATCACGGTCTCAGAAGAGGAACTGCGCGATTATTATAACAAGTTGTTGCAGCAATTGGAGATTCCACGCTCGGGACGTCGGCCCTTCAGCCGCGACTTGCTGGTGGTGGAAGAATATCGCAAGCAGCTGCTGCAGGATCGCTCGATGGCTGTGCTCAAGCGCATGGCTCAGGGATTGCCCGCTGAAACCGCGGAACCTATCACGCTTGTTGAGCCAGATGCGGCTGCGGCGTCAGCCTGATCTGCCAGAAAGAGCATGGAGGAGGGCAATATGGGTTTGGTTCCCATGGTTATTGAGAGCACTGGACGTGGGGAGCGGGCGTATGATATCTTCTCGCTGCTGCTCAAAGAACGGATCATTTTTCTGGGGACCCCGATCAATGCCCAGGTTGCTAATCTGATTGTTGCGCAGCTGTTGTTTCTGGATCGCGAGGATCCGGAACGCGAAATCTCTCTCTATATTCACTCTCCTGGCGGCGAAATTGCGGCTGGGCTGGCCATCTACGATACGTTGCAGCTGATTCACGCGCCTGTCTCTACGATTGCCGTGGGGATGACCGCGAGTATGGCGACGATTTTGTTGACGGCTGGTATGAAAGGGCGTCGCTATGCGTTACCCCATGCCACCATTCACCTGCATCAACCATTGGGCGGTGTCCAGGGGCAGGCGGCGGATATCGAGATTGCGGCGCGTGAGATTCTGCGGATGCGAGAATTGATCAACAAATTGTTGTTGGAACACACCGGATTGTCGCAGGAGCAGATTGATCGCTTCACGGACCGCGATTTCTACATGACAGCGGCTCAGGCAGCGGAACTGGGTATCGTTGACAAAGTCCTGGAACCGGCAGGAAACGGTAAGTGACATTTGTGCCAGGGGGGAATTACTTTTCCCCCTGGTTGTTTTTTGAGTGTCTAGCTATAATTTAAGCAAATTTCAAAACCTGTTTCAGGAGGATTAAACGTGGATCTAGAAGCATTGAACGGGCTATTGCGGCCACAATCTATTGCAGTTGTTGGCGCCTCCAACAAGGAGGGCAAAATTGGCTATACCGTAGTCAAGAACCTTCTCGATAGCCATTATGAAGGGGTTATTTACCCCATTAATCCTACCGATAGCGAGATTCTGGGATTGAAGGCTTACCCTTCGGTGCTGGATGTTCCGGGAACGATTGACGCAGCAACGATTATCGTGCCGGCTAAACTGGTGCCGATGGTCACTGAGGAATGTGGCAAAAAAGGCGTCAAGGGCTTGATCATTATTGCATCTGGTTTTAGCGAGGTGGGGCGTCAGGACCTGGAGAAGCAGGTTGTAGATATCGCACATTCTTATGGGATGCGTGTTCTGGGACCCAATATTGTCGGCATTCTCTCGAACTCGGACCTGTGCAACGCCTCCTTTGCCCCCTTCCTGCCGCTGCCCGGTAAGGCGGCGCTCGTTTCACAGAGCGGCGCCTTGCTCATCGCCATGGACGCTTCAACGTACACCCGGCGGGTGGGCTTTGATAAGATGGTCTCTATCGGCAACATGTCCGATGTCAATTTTGCTGACACGATCGAGTGGCTGGACCAGGATGAAAGCACCGCCTGTATTTCCCTCTACATCGAGGGTTTGCGCAATGGACGCGCGTTTATCAATGCCGCCCTCAATGCGGTTAAGCCTATCATTGCCCTGAAAGCTGGCGTCTCGGCGCACGGCGCCGCTGCGGCCGCCTCTCACACAGGCTCGTTGGCGGGTTCCGGGAAGATTTACGATACCGCTTTCCAGCAGGGCGGCGTGGTGCGCGCTTCCGACCTGAACAATCTCTTCGACCGCACGTTGGCGCTCTCTCTGCAACCCCCGATGCAGGGCGATAATATGCTCATTATCACCAATGGTGGTGGTGTGGGGGTGCTGGCGACCGATGCTGCCGAGCGCTATGGCGTGCCGCTGCGTTTTGCGCCGGCGGACGTACAGGCAGAGCTCAGGAAGCACATGCCTGAATTCGGCTCGGCGAAGAACCCCGTAGACTTGACCGGTATGGCGGGCAAGGATTGGTACTATGCTTCGGTGCGCTTCGCTTTTGCACATCCCTGGGTGGATGCGCTGGCGGTCTTGTACTGCGAGACGGCAATGACCGACCCACTGGAAATCGCTCAAGGCATCAAGCAGGCCTTGGAGGATGCCGGTGTCGAGGGTAAGCCAGTGGCGGTTTCCTTCGTCGGCGGTGAACAATCGGCTGCCGCGCGCAAATGGCTTGTGGAGAATGGTATTCCTGCCTATGATGCCCCGGATGTGGCGATCAACGCGTTGGCGGCGCTGCGTGAGTACGCGCGCAGCCGGCAGATGGCTGCTGTGCCCTTCCAGCGCTACGCGGATGTGGATGAGGCTGCGGCTCGCCAAATCATCGCGAATGCACGTGCACACAAGAATAGCAGTCTTACCGAAATTGAATCGAAGAAGATTTTCCGCGCTTATGGCATGCCGGTGGCGATGACGGAACTGGCGACCACTGAGGACGAAGCCGTGCAGATTGCGGAGCAGATTGGTTATCCCATTGTGATGAAGATTATGTCCCACGACATTCTTCACAAATCCGATGCTGGTGGCGTCAAGGTGAACGTCAAGAACGCCGAGGGTGCGCGCGAGGCTTTCCGCACTATCATTGCCAATGCCAAGGCGTACAAGGCAGATGCCGTGATTGAGGGTGTGGCGGTTCAGGAAATGGCGCCCTGGGGCACGGAAGTTATCGTTGGTTCGGTCAACGATCCCACTTTTGGTCCCTCGGTGATGTTCGGTCTTGGTGGTATCTTTGTGGAGATTCTCAAGGATGTCACTTTCCGTGTGGCGCCTGTTTCCGCGGAGCAATCCTACAAGATGCTGGAGGAGATCAAGGCGGGGGCGATTCTGGCGGGTGCGCGCGGTGAAGAGCCTCGGGACCGCAAGGCGTTGTCTGAGGTGCTCAGTCGCTACTCCCAGATGATCACCGACTTGGGTGATGAGATTTCCGAGTCGGACGCCAACCCGGTCCTGGTTTATGAAGAGGGACAGGGCGTAAAGGTTGTTGACGCACGGATCATTCTGAAGAAATAGTGCTGTATTGGCTGTTCTCAACACCGCCGGGTTAACCGGCGGTGTTTGCTTTGTCTGGGATGCTGAACTGCTACGAATACCCCCCTCATCCTTTTCTTGCGGCTTGCTTTGTTGCGCGTATACTTGAGATGGGTTGATTGAATTAACGTGGTACTCTCTCAGCGCCAGCACATTGGCGAAAGGTTTGGCGATGATTCCAATTCGTGACAGCATTCCGGGTGAGCGTTTACCATTGACGACCATCAGTTTGATCCTGGTCAATATCGGCGTCTTCATCATCGAATTGTTTGCAGGTCCGAGAGTTGAGGAACTCATCATGACTTATGGTGTTGTGCCGCTGCGTATTGTGACCGAGTGGCAGAACCCACAAGTGCTCATGACCCTGTTGACTGGCATGTACATGCATGCGGGATGGGCACATCTGATTGGCAATCTCGTCTATCTTGGGGTCTTTGGCAACAATGTCGAAGATCGTATGGGGCACGGAAGGTTTTTTATCTTTTACACCCTCAGTGGTTTGGTCGCCTGGGCTGTGGAGATTGTTGCCGCACCACAGTCCACTATTCCCGGGATTGGTGCGAGTGGCGCCATCGCCGGTGTGTTAGGCGCCTATCTGTTGCTCTTTCCCCGCGCCCGGGTGGAGGTGCTTGTGCCATTGCCGTTGATCTTTACGACTTTTGCTTTGCCGGCAACCCTGGTCCTTGGGGGATGGTTTCTCATTCAGTTTTTCAACGGCTTGATGACTCTGAACGTCGTCACGCAGACCGGCGGCGTGGCATGGTGGGCGCATATCGGTGGTTTTGTCGCCGGGATGCTATTCTTACTGTTGTTCCGCCAGAAGCGTCCTGCGTATACTTCGCCTTATGATATCGAGGAATTATGGCGGCGACAATGGTGAATTTCTGCAGCGGGGTGGGGTCATGCTAGATATTGGGTATAATCTGGAGCAAGTGCGCAACCGTGTTGCTGAAGCGGCGTTGCGCGCCGGTCGCGACCCGGCACGAGTGCGTCTGGTTGCGGTCACCAAGACCTGCGGGCCTTCGGCGGTGTTGGAGGCGTGGGATGCCGGGCAGCGCGACTTTGGGGAGAATCGTCCTGAGGTGGGCGCCGAGAAAATCCCCCAGGTGGAGGCGCATCTTGGTGATTCTCGACCTGTCTGGCATATGATTGGCGCGGTTCAACGCCGCAAAACGGGTCTGGTCATCACACACTTTGATTGGGTGCATTCACTGGACCGGCTAGCGCTGGCGGAACGCCTGGGCCGCGAGGCCATGGCTGCCGGGCGTGTACTGCCGGTACTATTGGAGTGCAATGTCTCCGGCGAAGCGAGCAAAGCGGGCTATACTCTGTATGATTGGGAGCATGATCCGGTCATGCGTGAGAATTTTTTCGGCGAAGTGCGGTCATTATTGGCATTGGATGGTTTGCGGGTTGAGGGACTGATGACGATGGCGCCTCTGACCGAGATGCCAGAAGCGACGCGCCCGGTTTTTGCTTCTCTGCGTGGGTTGTGCGACGTCTTGCGCGAGCATTTCCCCCAACAGCCGTGGGCGGAGCTTTCCATGGGGATGACGGATGATTTTGAGGTGGCAATAGAAGAGGGCGCCACCCTGGTGAGAATTGGACGGGCGATTTTTCAAGCGGAGCGACAATGATTATCACAGTTTTGATTCGAGCAATTGAGATTTTGTTTGGGCTTTTCTCGCTGGCGCTTTTTCTGCGGGTGCTGCTGCCGTGGTTCAAGGTCGCGCCGGGCAATCCGGTCTTGCGTTTTTTGACCACCTTCACCGAGCCGTTGGTGCGCCCTGTGCGCGGTTGGCTTGGCGGTGGTAGGGCCTGGGTGACTGGCGCAGGTTATCTGGATTTTGCGCCGGTGGTGGCTTTCATGTTGCTGTGGTTGGTAGAGACGTTGCTGGTGCGGCTATTACTGCTGATTGCTTTTCCCCCGCTGTGGTTATTTCCCCCCGCTGCGGACCCGGCGCGCTGGATCAATGGTGTGTTGGGGTTGATCTTTCAGCTCTACAGTTTTGCACTGCTGCTGCGCGTTGTGCTTGATTGGATTCGCATCCCGCGTTTGCAGAAGCTCACGACTTTTCTGTGGCGGATTACGGAGCCGGTTTTGGGCCCCATTCGGCGCATTCTCCCGCGTTGGGGTGGATTGGACTTCTCGCCTGTGGTAGCTATCTTGTTGCTTAGCTTGTTGCAAATGCTGCTACAAGGGCTGGTTCAGGCTTTGTTCTGAAAGCGCCAGGGCGTTCCAATACAAGAGCCGGGCGCCCGACGTGCCCGGCTCAGTTTGTAGAAGGCGTGTTTGGGGAGCGCTACGTTGCCCAACGCGTCTAAGATCCGCTATCTGCCTGTGCTGCCTCGCGCAAATTCTCTTCAATCAGCCGCGTTAGCTTGACGCCTCTTCTTGAAGTAACTCATCCAGCGCTGCGCGTGCATCTTCTTCGGCTTGACGAAACAGGCGAATATGATAGTTGCGGTTATAGGTGGTCATTAACCCAACCGGAAGCGGCGTAGCAGGGGCCACGCAACGCAGCCATTGCACCTCTGGAAACTCGCCTGCACGGCGTTGAGCTTCAAAGAGCCGGTAATCGTTCCACACGATTTCTGTGAGCATCATATCCAAGGCTGGCTCGAAGGCACTCCAAAGGCGTTGCGGAATGGCGAGTAGCTCGTCATCGGGGAAAGGCGGCGCAGCGATTCGGCTGGCGCGCGGCGTTTGTACGGGTAAGGGCGCCATGACTACGACCACGATTTCCGTTGCGCCTAGTTCCAAAGCTTTGCGAAAAGGCGTGTTGGCGATGACACCACCATCGAGATAGGTGTGGCGGTTGATGACTGTGGGCTCATACCACAGGGGAATACTGCAGCTGGCCTGGACTTTTTCTGCCGTGATGCCGTTTGCTTCGCGGTTGTTGAAGTAAACGAGCTGCCTGGAATCCGCATCTACCGCGGTGATCCATACCTCATAATGGCTTTCCGCGCTATTGAGAATTTCCGGAATAACCCAGGGCTTGCCCAACCATTTCTTGCTCTGTCCTTTCAGGGTAGCCAACAGAGGGCTGGTATCGAAGACGTGTCTTCCCCCACGAACCAGGTTGTCAATATATACATCGTCGGCGCGCATCTTCTGCACATCATCGGTTGTAAGGTCCAGCCAGCGCTCGCGCAGTGCGGCTACAGGAATGCCGGACCCCAGCGTGGCGCCATTGACGGCGCCAATTGAAGTTCCCACAATGATATCGGGTCGCCAACTGTGACTTTCGAGATAGCTTAGAGCGCCAATGTGATAGGCGCCACGTCCGCCGCCGCCAGAGAGTACCAGGGCGCGTTTGCTATGAGTCTGCATGGTGTTTTCTCCTTGGTAAGCCTGATGTTAAAACCTTCTTTGACTATAGCACTGAATTGGCTGATCGGCAACTTTAGCCTGTTCTGAGGTGCGTTTCAAAACAGGGGGTAAAAATCTCGGAGAAAATTGATCTTTGGCGGTGGAGCTTTGCCCCACCGCCAAAAATCAATCAAAGGAAAGGCGTTTGCATGATGGCCATCTTGTTTTTGCCTCCAAGTTAAAATACACTTCTTATGCCCGCTAAATTTGCATTCGTGGAGATTCTATAATACAATGAAGTTGTGTTTGATGGCATGGGTTCAGCTATTTTGAAAGGAGGGAACATGCCAGGGCGACGGTGGTGGGGTGTATTGATTCTTGCATTGTTGGCGTTGTCTTCAATGGCTGCAAGACCGGCACAAGATTGGCCTCTTGGAACCGCAATCCTCCATGGTTTCGTTTTTCATGACCTCAACGGTGATGGCAAATGGAATCATCCCAACGGCAATGGCGTCTTTGATTCGGCAAAGCCTGAAGCTTGGGAACCCGGTTTTGGCGGCGTGTATTTTACAGCCAGCTGCGGGGATTTCTCAGTTGTGGGATATTCCGAACCGCGTTCGGTGGATGAGTACGGGCATGTCTTCGCCACGGGTGATTTTGGCCCGGTGCTTGAACCTTGTGACTGGACCGTGACGCTACACGTTCCACCGGGCTACGTGGCAACAACGCCTGTTCAACAAAAGGCATTGATTCCTGATGCCGGTGGCACGGCATTTCCGGCAGTGTTGTTTGGCCTGACTGGAGGGGCGCTTCCCAAAACCGGTGCGGTCGAGCAGCCATTCTTGTTTGGTGCAGCTCTCGTTTTTTTGGGTGAAATGCTGATAGCCGCAGTGGCTGGATTGATTGAGCGCCGACGGCGCAGCTGAAGGCGAAACCATATTTCTGCAAACTGACGGCAGGTAGACATTACCTGCCGTCAGTTTGTGTGGGCGAGACCCGGTTTCAGTACCCGAGATTTTTATCCACTACGTGGCGCAGCGGCTCTCCCTGCAAGTACCGTTCCAGGTTATCCAGGAATAACTCTGCCTCGCGTTCTTCCAGGTGCGGGGTGCTCCACGAGTTGTGCGGCGTGATGATGACATTTTCCATATCCCAGAGCGGTGAATTCGCCGGTAACGGCTCATGAGAGAAGACATCCAACGCCGCGCCGCCCAGCTGTTGGTTCTGGAGCGCGCGAATGAGCGCCGGTTCATCTACGATAGCTCCACGGGCGATGTTAATCAGCCATGTGTCAGGGCGCATCGCACGCAACTGCGCCTCGCCGATTATCCCACGAGTTTCGGGCGTCAGTGGAACCGCAAGTACTGCGAAATCTACTTGCGCCAGAAGGGTCTCCAGTTGTTCCGGGGGGAAAAGCTGTTCTACATTGAGGGCGCCCTCCTCGGGGCGGCGTCGGGTCGCCAGGACATGCATTCCTAGCGCACTGCACAGCCGGGCAATCTCTGCGCCAATGCTGCCCAATCCGACGATGCCGACGGTTAAACCGGCAAGCTCGCGCAACGGTTGTTTCTTCCACCGATGGGCCTGCTGTTGTGCCATGAACGTTGGCATTTGCTTGACAATCATTAGCATATAGGTGAGTACAGTTTCTGCAATGGGAAGATCAAAGACTCCTCGGGCATTTGTGAGTGTTACCGGCGCAACGCGCAGGGCTTCATCCAAGGCGTGTTCAACCCCCGCGCTAACCGTGTGAACCCATTTGAGGGTTGGGAGCGCGTAGAGCGCTTGTCGGATTTCAGCTGGCAGGTTCCAGGGTAGCATCAGCACTTCTGCGCCCTCAATCTCGCTTTGTGGTTGGCCATGTTGATCGAGGATGACAAAGTCGCAGGTATCGAGCATTGTACAGGCGCGCGCCTCTACGTGTGAAAGCACGAACTCGGGTATGACAATCTTCATCGTGTTTCTCCTTTACAAATCGTATTATGCTCCCGGAAGCGCGAGGTGATTCCGGGTCGGGGTTCATCCTATGAGGATACCCCATTCAATCAGGAAGGCAATTGGGGGTATAGGACAGATTTTTGGGGAAAATTGGAAGTGGTTGTGCAAACAGACAAAGAGGATCTTTTCTGTGTTTTTGGAAGCGGCGCCCGGCGCCGCTTCCAAAAACACTTTTTCCTAACGTAAGTTTTGTGCAAATAGTAGCGAAAAGGGCTAAATCGGCGCAAAAACACAACTTTTGAACAAGGGCAATACCAATTGG
>JAFGFB010000120.1 GCA_016931315.1 Anaerolineae bacterium | reverse complement strand
GAAAGCCATGGTTCCCTCCGGTTCGGTGGTGTGGTAACCTTACTGTACCTGAGTCTACCTGGTTTTCAACTCATTTGAAACACACCCGATTGATTTTTGGCGGCGGGGCTTTGCCCCATCGCCAAAAATCAATCAAAAGAAAGGCGTTTGCGTGATAATCGTCTTCTTTTTGCCCCAAAGGTGAAATGCACCCACGTGACTTTTGGTTCGTGACGCCTGACTTTTCCGGTAAAACTTCATTCGCTTTTTTGCTCATCTCGGTTACAATATGGAAGACCGCTGGGTTATAGTGGGGTTAGAACACCGCCCGGCGGCCTTTTTCTGTGAGGAAGGGTTATGCGTAGATTGAGCGATCTTGCACGGTTTGTCATACCACGACTGGGACGTCCGATTGTGCCGGGAACCTTTCGGGCGAATTTTCTGCATCTGTATCTGGATATCGCCTGGTTTGCCATGACGGCAGCGACGGCAATGTCTTTTGTCGGCGTATTTATTACCCGACAGGGCGCCACGGCTTTTCAACTTGGCTTGCTGAGCGCCGGACCTGGGGTGGTGAATCTGTTGATTTCGACTTCTGCCGGCAGGTGGCTCGAGCGGCGCCCACTGGAAAAATCGGTACGGCAAACCGCAATCCTCAACCGTTTGACTTATGTGCCGTGGGTAGTGTTGCCGTTTTTCCTGACACCAGGAGCGCAGGTCTGGTCAATTCTGGGACTGACCGTGCTGGCAAGCATCCCCGGCGCGGCGCTCAACATGGGTTTCAATGCGCTCTTTGCGGAAGCTGTGCCGATGGAATGGCGCGGTCATGTTGCCGGGCGGCGTAATGCGCTCTATGCCATCATTTTCATTTTGGTGACTTTGATGGCAGGCTGGATTCTCAAGACCCTGGCGTTCCCGCTGGGTTACCAGGCTATTTTTGCCCTGGCAGTGTTGGGCGCAGCTATGAGCACCGTCCACCTGGGCTTGATCAGGCTGCGGCAAGTGCCCGCGCCGGAACCCGAAGCTGTTACGGCTTCCGCGGATGCAGAGGCTTTAGCACCGGTCCAACCGGCGTTGAAGCACCGCCCCGGCCTGCGCCTGGAGGTCTTGCATGGCGCCTTTGGGAAAGTGTTGATTGCACTGATGGTCTTTCACTTATCCTTGTATCTGCCCTCGCCGCTGTTCTCACTTTACATGGTCAATGACCTAAACCTCACCGACCCTCAAATCAGTTTTGGCACGGCGCTTTTCTACGTTGCGATGTTAGGCGGCTCGCTGGTGTTGGACCGGCTGGTGCGCCGCTGGGGCAACCAGAAGGTCACTGCGATAGGTGCGCTCTTTATCAGCTGCTATCCCCTGGTGATGGCCTTGGGTCGAAGCGTGTGGGGCTTTGTGGCAGCCTCGCCGTTTGGGGGCATGGGATGGGCGTTGGCAGGCGGCGCAATGATCAATTGGCTGCTGGAGCGTGTATCTCCGGCGGAGCGGGCAGCCTCGCTCGTGTGGTACAATCTCGCCATCAATGCCGCGATGTTGGTCGGTTCTCTGCTTGGTTCGGCCGGCGGCGATTGGATGGGCGTTCGCATGGCACTTTTGGTCTTTGGCGGGTTGCGCGTACTCGCGGCGTTGTATATTCTTAAGCGTGGATAATGCGGAGTGTGGGATGGACCCAGAGATGAAGCCCTTGAGGGGTGGGGGAGGAGAGGCAGAACCTGTTCTGTCTTCGCCGTCACACACCCGCGGTATCCCCGCTCCGTTACTTCTCGGTAGCCTCTTTGTAGCTCTCGGCGCGCTGGGTTTTGCCAGCGGCATTATCTTCAACCGCGCCATCACCGGCTTGAATGGGCCGCAGATTGCGTTTTTCCGGGCGCTCTCTGGCTTTGCGCTCTTCTCGCTTTTCGCCTCGCGCGACCGCCAGACTTTCCGCGTGCGCAACTACCGTTCGGCGTTGCCCCTGTTGCTCGGACTGGGCGTTTCGGTGGGGGCGACGGCGACGCTGTACATGACCTCGTTGCGCTACACGACCGCGGCGACTGCTGTGTTGCTCAATAACACAGCGGTGGTCTACGTGGCCTTGCTTTCACCCTGGATGCTCAAGGAGGCGCGTCCGCGCCTGACCTGGGTCAGCCTGGCGCTGGCGCTGATCGGGATGGTACTCATTACCGATCCGGCTAATATAGACTTTCGCTCCGATTCGTGGTTGGGAATTCTGGCAGCATTGGCTACGGGGATAACCTATGCTTTCGCCATGCTCTTTAGCCGTTTGCTGGGTGGGCGCGTGAGCGGTGTGACGCAGTCGTGGTGGAGCATTGGGATTGCGGCGCTCATTGCGGCGCCGTTCGCCCTTGGCGCCCCCCTGGGGGCTGTGCGCGCTAACTGGTATTGGTTGTTGGCATTGGGGACCCTGGCGCTTAGCATCCCCTATTTCCTTTACTTTCAGGGTCTCAAGCGCGTCAATGCCCAAATTGTGAGCATGGTGGGCTTGCTTGAACCTGTTTGCGGCGTTCTCATTGGCATGTTTCTGTTCCAGGAGATCCCCAATACGCTGGGTTTTCTGGGCATCGGCATGATCTTTGCCGGCATTATCCTGATTTCTCGCTGAGCGTGCTCAAACGCGCTCCATAGCCTCCCTAAAAGAACACGAAATACCGTGGGACGCGTTGCATATAGGTTTGGTACGGCTCTCCATATTGTTTCAGGCAGGCCTCTTCCTCTGCCAGAATCCCGAAATGGCTGAGCGCTCTGGCGATGAAAAACGCGATGAGCGCCGTCCAGGATCCTATCGCGATGCAGGCTCCCAATAACACTGCCGAAGCCATCACAATCTGGGGATGTCGCGAAATTCGGTAAAGCCCTTGCGAGACCGGTTGGTCGAAGGGCGTGTTCCTGAAATGGATGAGTGCCAGTGCTACCCCGATCAATCCCACGGCTGCCATCACCACACTCACGGCGAAGACGGTTGTTCCAATTTTCAGTGGCGTCAGAACGATCAGGACCAGACAGACCAGCGCGGCTACTTTGCCCATCACGGTGAAGATGACCTGCTTGCGCTCCCAACCTGAACGGTCCCAGAGCCGCTTGACCACGGCTTTGGGGAAGACCAGAAAGCAGATGCCATCCACCAGAACCAGCGCTCCCAGGAAAAGCCACCCGTTGAGCAACCCTAACTTCAGTTCAGGAAAAACCTCCATGTTTTAGTTTCCTCCTTTCACCATAGACCGGGCATTAGTCGAAAGCGCACCTGTTGCGCATAGTTGGCATAACCCGGCAGTTCACACTGCAGCGTGCGATCTTCCAACGCCGTGCGGATTATAAACAGCAGCGCGCCAATCACGCCGGGAATCAGCGCCCACCACGAGCCAAGCATCAGCGGCGCCGTCAGGTGGTGGAGGATGCCTCCAGCGTAACCTGGATGTCGCATCAGGCGGTAGGGGCCCCTGGTCGCTACCGTATGTCCACGATCCTCTTGAATGCGGATCACACCGGAGAAGAAGGGATTGGCGAGCATGGCCCAATCCGCCAGAGCGATGCCCCCAATCATCACTACGAGCGCACCGACCTGCACTATCACGGGCAGCCCCTGGCTCCAGCCACTGCCGTGATCCCATCCGGCGACGAGATAGATTGCCAGCGGCGCCAAAATCGCCGCCGCAGCGGCGAGGGCGATGTCCCAGCGCTTGCTGCCCTCTTGCGGCTTAGAGCGTTCCGCGAGCAATTCGGCTGGCAGGAGCAGCGCCAACAGAATCTGGTTGGCAATATAGATGCTCAGATAAGCCCATCCCATGCCCCAGCGCGGGTCGCGAGCTGGTAAAAATAGCGCGAGGGCGAAAACCCCTGCGGTAATGAGGTTCTTGACACCCCACCACGCTACACTCCTGGCAATTTCAGCCGAGCTCTTCGCCATATTTCTTTCTTCAGCGACGTGGTTTCAGGCGCGGCAGCAAGCGCCCGGTGTGTTGCATATACGTCCGGTATTCCTCCCCAAACTGCGCCACCATCATTGCTTCTTCTTTGGGGATGCGCACACCCACTACGGTCACTGCCAGCGCCGCCAGTCCTAACATCACAATATGCGCCGAGAGCAGTCCTAGCCCGATGAAAAAACTGAACAAGACGGTGTACATGGGATGCCGCACCCAGCGATAGGGACCTGTCTGGATGAGACGGTGCTCAGTCTTGAACTGCAGACTCGTGGACCAATGCCGTCCCAGTGCGCTGTGCACCCACGCGAGCAGCGGCACACTCAGCAGCGCCAGGCCAGCTCCCACCCACCGTAACCACAACGGCAGTGGCACGGTCAAAACGCGAAACCATGGGGGATAGACGGCATAAAGGACCACCGCCGTTACCATCCACAGAAACAGGAGCAGTCGCAGCACGATGCTCCATAGCCCTTCACGTCCCACCGCCTCCTGCTCTACGAACCAGCTGCTTTCATCCCGTTGCCGGATTTTCAATCCGGAAATGAATCGGACGGCCAGTATAGCGAAGAACGTCGCGAAGAAAATTACCCGCAAACCCTGTTCATGATTTACCGGCATACCGGGCCTCCTGTGGACGATAGCTGTCTTTGTGCGGATTCTATGGTCTTGAGCAGCTCTTTTGCCGCCTTGCGTACAACTGCTCTCCCGGCGAGCGAATAGTCCGCAGCGATGACACAGAGCTCATCCATAAGAGCGGGCGCCATTGTGGCGACGTTGCACAAGCCTCGCAGTGCATGTCCGGCATGTTTGCCCTCCCAGGCGGTCAGGGCCTCTCTGAGCAGGGGATAGGCCCTCTCTGCCGCGGGCTTGCCGGTCGCGGCGTAGTTTGCAATAGCATCTGTCGCGTAATCGCGCACGATGACGCTTGAATCGGTGCGGATTTTTTCCGCCAGGGTGGGAAGCAGGTCCGCTATGACTGCGGGGGCGGATCGTGCAACCAGGGCTAAAGCATGCATGGCTTCCCAGCGCACGCGGGTGGCTTTATGGTTCAGCAGGGGCACTAACGCTGCGGCGTGAGGGGCTAACCAATCAGGGTGTTGCTCCGCAACCTGGGTCAATACTTCAGCGCAGTCGCCGACTAGCGCTGCATACTGGCTATGAAGACCGGTGACGATTTCATCGAGCAGGTTGGGGTTTTCCAGGCATTGAATCACAACCTGGCGATTGGCGCCTTCGGAGCGGTCACCAGCTTGGGAGGATAATTTGGCAAGGATGGACATCGCTACACTCTCCTGGACTGCTGGACGTGCTCTGTTGCCAAAGGCGAGCTGGTATCCGATGGAAATCATCCCTGGTACCGCTCCCAGACTTGATTTATTATAGGTGCGCTCTCAGATTCTGTCAAAAGCACTTTGATGTGGGGGTACGCTTCAAAACGGGGGCGAAAATTTCAGGCGCCCCTACAGGGCGCGGGAGAAAGTTTATTTTTCGCGGTGGGGCGCAGCCCCACCGCGAAAAAACAATTAAAGAGAGAACTTTTGTATGAGAATCGGCTTACTTTTGCCCCAGAACTGGAATGCACCCCTTTATGCGGGAGGAGGAGATTGATTTTTGGCGGTGGGGCAAAGCTCCACCGCCAAGAATCCTTCTTGAGGAATCGGGGCTTTTTCAGGGCTTGTGGTACAATAAGTGCTGATATAAAATCCATTTGAGGGACCAATAGACCATGATCGTTTACTTCAACGGGCAGTTCTTGCCCAAGGAAGCGGTTTGTATTTCCCCGGATGATCGGGGTTTTCTCTTCGCCGATGGCGTCTACGAGGTTATCCGCGCCTATCATGGGGCGCTGTTCCATGCGGATATGCACTTTGCCCGCCTGCGCCGCAGTATGAGCGAATTGCGCATCCCCGTGCCCGATCTGGCGGTACTGGAAGCTGTGTGTGTGGAATTGCTGGCGCGCAATGGGCTGTTGGACACTGATGCCCGGCTCTATTTGCAACTCACCCGTGGGGTTGCCCCGCGCACACATATCTTCCCCGATCCGCCGCCAACGTCCACTGTTTACATCACTGCCGGCGTTATCACCCCCCCTGTCCGCGAGTGGGAGACCGGCATCAAAGTCATCCTCGTGCCCGATATCCGTTGGGCGCGTTGCGATATCAAAGCGCTGATGCTGCTGCCCAATATTCTCGCCAGCCAACAAGCACACGAGCAGGGGGCTTGGGAAGCCATTCTCGTGCGCGATGGGGTGGTGATGGAAGGCTCGCATACTACGGTCTGTGGCATTTTCGATGGCGCGCTCGTCACTGCGCCCGTCACGAACAATATCCTCGGCGGCGTGACCCGTCAGGTTATCCTGGAAGCCTGCCGCGACTTGGGCATTCCGGTCAAGGAATTCCCTATTTTTGAGAGCGATCTGCCGAACGCTCAGGAATTGATGATCCTGGGGACGACGACCGAGGTGATGCCGGTGGTGCAGGTGGATGATTGGCTCGTGGGCGACGGCGCCCCAGGACCGCTTACACGGCAATTGCAGCGTGCTTTCCGCGCCATCGTCGAACGTGAGAGCGCCGGTCGCACTTCTGGAGTCACGGCTCCCAACGCTTGATTGGCGCTGTTAATGGAGGTGCATCTTGACTGATTTGAAGTGGTGGCAGAAAATCGTCTTTTATCAGATTTATCCCCGCAGCTTCGCTGATGGGAACGGGGATGGCATTGGCGATTTGTATGGCGCCATCGAAAAGTTGGATTATCTCAAGTCTCTGGGCGTCGAGGGTATCTGGCTCTCGCCACATTATCCTTCGCCTAACTTCGATGTGGGCTATGATATTGCCGATTACACGGATGTAGACCCTGATTACGGCGACCTGGCGACGTTCCGCCGCTTCCTGGAGGAGGCGCACGCTCGCGACATGCGCGTGATCCTGGACCTGGTGCTCAATCACACCTCGCACGAGCATCCCTGGTTCAAGGAATCTGCCTCCAGCCTTGATAACCCCAAGCGCGACTGGTATATCTGGCGCGCGCCTTCGCCTGAGGGAGGACCGCCTAACAACTGGGAGTCCACCTTTGGCGGTTCGGCGTGGGAATTTGACCCCATCACGGGACAATACTACTACCATTACTTTCTCAAGGAGCAGCCTGACCTCAACTGGCGTAACCTCGAGGTCAAGGCGGCGATGTGGGCTGCCGTGCGTTTCTGGCTCGAAATGGGGGTAGATGGTTTCCGCCTGGATGCCATTGATACCGTCTTTGAGGACCCTGACCTGCCCAACCATACCGCGGATTACTCGCAGGACGAGCTGTATCGCATGTCCGGACGTCCGCGTTGGGAGCAACGGGATCCCGCAATGCAGGAGCAATGGCGCCGGCTTTTCGAATATCAGCGTGCCTACCCGGGTATTCATGAGCTGTTTCAGGAGTTGCGCCAGATTATCGAGCAGTATGACGACCGCATGTTGGTCGGCGAGACAGACGATGTGGCCTATTACGGCAATGGCTCTAATGAGCTGCACCTTGCCTTCAACTTCCCCCTGATGCGCACCAAAGCATTGACACCTGCCTGGATTCGCGACAACCAGCATGCACGGTTGGGCGCGTTGCCCACGGGAGCCTGGCCCTGCAACTGCCTGGGCAATCACGACCGCACCCGTGTATATTCCGCATATAGCGGTGATGAACCGGGACAGCGCAGCCCGCGCGCCGACGCGATTGCGCGGCTCTCGCTGGCCTTGATGCTAACTTTGCGCGGCACGCCCTTCCTCTACAATGGCGAAGAAATCGGCATGAGCGACTATATCCTCAATGATATGCGCCAGTGCCGCGACACGATGGCGTTCTGGTACTTCCGCTTATATCGGGAGCTCTTCGACGAGCCTTTGGAAGAGGCGACCTGGCATGCTATGGTGAGCAGTCGTGATAAATGCCGCACTCCCATGCAATGGTCCGCTGCGCCCAATGGGGGTTTCTGTCCTGCTGAGGTAAAACCCTGGTTGCCGGTGAACCCGAATTTTGCCACGGGCATCAATGTCGCCGCGCAGGAAGTGGCTCCTGACTCGATGCTTGCCTTCTACCGGCGGATGATTGCGCTGCGCCAGAACACGCCCGCGCTCGTTGCCGGAGATTATGCGCCATTGTTGGAGACCGATGAAGGTGTGCTGGCTTTTCTGCGTGACGTTGAGGGCCAGACCTGCCTGGTGGTGTTGAACTACTCCGGTATTGAGCAGACGCGGGCGCTGGACCTGGCGGCGACGGGGAAGGTGCTCTTTGTGTATCCGGCGTCCTCCGATATGGCGTCAGGCGGTGGCGCGCTTGATTTGCGCACTGTTACCTTGCCCCCCTATGGAATTCTGGTGGTAGAGCTGACGCCTGCATAACAGCGAGGAATAAGAGCAGAGGGGGATTGCGCAAATCCCCCTCTTTTCTTTGCCTTTGAAACCCTTTTGCGTCTCCTGCGTATATTTTCATAGATCACACAAGGAGGATTATTGCCATGTCTGCTGAACATCAATTACGACGACAGAATGGTATCGTCGCCGGGGTTTGTGGGGGATTAGCGGAGTTTACGGGCATTTCTGTTTTCTGGTTCCGCCTGCTTTTTCTGCTCCTGGCATTGCCGGGAGGCTTCCCTGCGCTGATTCCATATCTCTTGCTATGGATCATCATCCCACGCAAACGCGCGGCGTTGCACCCGCAGCGCGCCAGCTGAGACATCTGATTTATACCTGCTTGATGGCGCTGTAGCTGTCGCGGTTGTTGAATGGCATTGCCCGGTGAAGTGACTTCGCCGGGCGATGCTGCTATGCAGGAGTGTCGCGCCGGCTAGATTCAGACTTTGGGCGCCATTGTGACAGCGGCTTGCAAGCCTTCGTTTTAGGTGCATACTATTGCAGTTGTAAGTTGGTTTGATCTCGGTTGACAGGAGTGCGCAAGGATGGCGTTAGTGCTGCGGCAAGCGACACAGGCAGATGTACAACGGATTATCTCTATCTCTACTCAAATCTGGGACGGTGACGATTACATTGTGGGGGTGATTGATGAGTGGTTGGCTGACCCGCGCGGCGCGGTCATTGTGGCTGTCTTGAACGGTGAGGTTGTCGGTTATGGGCGTTGGGCGCAACTTTGGCCCGGTTACCTATGGATGGAGGGTCTGCGCGTGGACCCGGTCTCGCGTGGGCAGGGCATCGCCAAAGCGCTGACGCGCTATCTCTTCGAGACGGCACGGCTACAAGGCGCTGAGAGCGTGGCGCTCTCCACTTATCTGGATAACGCTGCTACGATGCGCATCACCGAAGCGTGTGGCTTTCGGCGGGTGGCTTCCTTCATCTATACGGAAGCCAAGACTACCGCGCCGGTGTGTGCGCATGCGCAGCTTTCTCCACAAGTGCAGGTGCTCGATACCGGTACGGCACTCGATTTTATCTCCCACTCCACTTTTATGCGCGCTTCAGGCGGCTATTTTCCGCACGGTTGGTGTTTTCTTCCCTTTGCAGTTGCTCCGGAAGCTGTTTTTGCGCGAATGCGTTGGATTCTAGGCTTGCGACGCGGCTCGGAGGTGCGTGCGATGCTTTGTTCTGGGCATCCACGACGTCACCAGCAGGAATTCATGATTGATTTTGTGGATGGAGAACCGGAGGCGGTCGAGATTTTGCTGCGCCATGCTCTGGCTCTGGCGCGTAAGTCGCGCAGCGTAGAAGTCATGCTGCCCTATGCGACGCCGCAGCCTTTGGCCGCTCTGCCCATCTTGACCCATTTGGGCTTTGAGTTGGAGCACGGCGGCGAGGCCGATACCTTTGTATATGAGAAAACCGAGTTTTGATTTCATTGCAAAAACCACAAACAGGAGAGTCAATTTTCGTTTTGACAGTATCCCATAGCGGGGTACACTGAGCGATAGAGCACAGGCACTATGGTGGATGCTCATGGCTTCGAATTCTGTGAGGCGGGGAGCGGAATCGCTCTTGCCCATATTATTCAGGGAGGATTGAAGTATGGCTTTCTCTCACATGCCTCGTTATGAAATTCGCAACGATGGCGCCGGCCCATATGCAATTTTCTATTGCGATATCTGCAACCGTGAATTTCGCAGCCAACCGGATTTTGGCGGTGCGGTAGCGCAGGACCTGGGACGGCAGGCGCTTGGCGGTCTGCTGCGCAAGGTGCCTCTGGTCGGTAGAGCTGCTGCCGAAAGCGTTATGGGTGAAGATCCGCGTTATAGCTACACCATGACGCCACAGCAGCTCGAATCCGCCTGGAAGCAGGTGCAGGAGCACTTCCGCGAGTGCCCGACCTGCCAGCGTATCGTCTGCCTCTCGGATTTCGACACGCAGAGCGGTTACTGCCAGGAACATAGCCCGCGCCAGGAAGAGATTGCTGAATCGCGTGGCGCGCAGACGGGCGCAGCGCTGAAGGGTTTGGCAAACGCTTTTGGCCTGGGCGAGGCCTTCAAGCAGGCTGGCGATGCGGTGCGCCAGGCGCAGACGCAGGCACAGGTGCAGATGGCGCGTTGCCCCGAGGGGCACGTGGCGCCAGCCGGCACCAAGTTCTGCCCGGAGTGCGGCGCACCGATGACGCAACCCGGCGTGGATAAGTGCCCCGCGTGCGGTGCAGAGGTGCATGGCGCCAAGTTCTGTCCGGAGTGTGGAACGCGCATCGAGCGGGCGCCCGCGGTGACGATTTGTCCTAAGTGTGGTACAGAAATCAAGGGCGCGAAGTTCTGTCCTGAGTGCGGCACTAAGGTTGGCTAAGCTGG
The DNA here is from genome assembly GCA_016931315.1 of Anaerolineae bacterium. Lineage (GTDB taxonomy): Bacteria > Chloroflexota > Anaerolineae > B4-G1 > SLSP01 > JAAZNO01. Next base: position 3,222 of record JAFGFB010000120.1, on the reverse strand, counting down.
AGCATAAGAGGACAAAAAGCGACGGGGCAAGGCCCCGTCGCTTTTTTGATTTTGAGAAGCGCCGCGCGCTACTTACGCCGCTTGGGCGCCATGCCCAAGGCTCCCAGGGCGAGCAACGCCGGCAGCAGCCCAAAGGTGGCGCCGCTTGCGCCGAAGCTGACGAGGCTCACGGCGCTCGGCCCGGTTAGCGTGATCGAGATAGGGCCGTGGAAGGTGCTGACACCGTGAATGTCCACGTCCTCGAGGAGGTAGGTGATGGGCGCGCCGGGCGTGACCCCGGTATCGAGCAGCTCGTAGACGGCGCCGAAGACCGCGCCCGGAGCCTGCGCCGGGATGAGGGCAGCATTGACCAGCACCCACGGACCGGCGGGACCGGCGCCGCGATAGAGGTTGAAGCCGAGGTTATCCAGCTCTGTCGCCGTTTCCCAGGTGACCAGCACGGCTTCGCCCTGTGCCGCGGCTTCGAAGCGAAGCAGTTCAACGGCGGTGGGCGCCCAGGAGTGCCGGTAGTCCTCCACTTCACCGTTGGTTGCGAGCCCGGTGGGGGAGAGGGCGGTCAGGGTGTTTTTGTCGTAGAGGCGGAAACGCATGTAGATGTAGGAATTCACATTGGAGGCATCCGTGGGCACTTTGAGGCTCAACGAGTTGGCGTCGTTAGCCACATCGCCGAAGATCTCCATTTCACTGGTATCAAACTTGCCATCGCCGTTCCAGTCGAACCAGCCGACCAGGTAGCCATTCGCGCCGCTAACGTCTGCGTTGAGAGTTACGGTGTTTCCAGGTTCCCACGATTCGGAGCCAAAGGTGATGCCGTTGTCATCTATGAGGTCGTCGCCATTCGCCTCGGTGGAGGGGTTACCATCGGTGGATGCCACTACTGTGCTTAGACTCAGCCCGCCGACGATGTGCCCCGCGCCGTTGTTGGAGACTGTGGTCCCATAGGTATCGGGCAGGTCACCGTAGTCAATGGCGGCGTAGAAGCCGAAGTCCCGTTGGGCCACCGTACCCCCGGTGAGGGAGATGCCGCTGTAGCTGGTTCCGGTGGTGGAGTTCATCCCGTCTACTTCGGGTGCATTGCCGTTGAGCGAGACGCGATAGGTTCCATCGGCCAGATTCGGGAAGTTGTAGGTCCCATCGGCTGCGGTGTTGGTGGTGGCTACCAGGATGTCATCTGTGCCGCCGCAGCCGTTGACGCAGATCCAGAGATAGACCGGCACATTGGCATACCGTAGCGTCTCACCCGCGTCAATGTCGCCAATGCCGCCAGACTGCCCGCCCTGGTTGGCATCGTACCAGGCGGTACCGTTGATACTGTTGTTGCCGAGGAAGCGGTAGCCAAAGTCCACATCATAGCGATCGGTGGTGCCTACTGCTACCTCGGTGATGTTTTGCGTGCCGGCGCCGTCCAGGTCGTGGGTGGGTGTCAACCCTGCCGGGAAGTCTGGATCGGTGGTGAGCACTTTGACGACATAGGTGGTATTGTTTGCCAATCCCGCAAAACTGTAATTGCCGTTTTCGTCGGTTTCTGTGGTCTGTAGCGGGCTTGTACAGGTTGGGTCGGTGCTGGCGCAGAGTTGCACCGTGACGTAGGGGATGCCCTCCTCGCCGGTGTCGCGTGTGCCGTCACCATCGCCATCAATCCAGACTGTATCACCGATGGTACGCGTCGGTGGCTTGTAGCCGAAGTCGCTGCTCATGTCGTTCTGCCCCAGCTGTAGGCCATAGAAGAAGGTCGTGGTGCTATCTACATTCTCGACGGTGATACCCTTGAGTGGATTGACGCCGTCGCATTCCTGAGCGCCAGTCGCCAGGCAGGAGACCGAAGTCTCCCCCGGTGTGGTGTTATATGAGTTGGGGTCGGCGGTAAGGGTGTAGCCTTCCAGTGCGCCGCCCGTGTTGGAGTTGCTATCCGCTACCTTGACGAGGTAGTTGTTGGGCGCCAGCCCACCGAAGAGATAGAGCCCATCGGCGTCGGTCGTCGTGCTGCCACACAGTGTCACGCCGCTGCCGGTCAGGCTGCCGGTGTTGTTGGGATCGCAGTAGAGCTCCACTGCTACGCCAGGAATGCCGGGCTCGTTGCTCTGCCACATGCCGTCACCGTTGCTATCCTGCCAGATCAGGTCGCCGATGGAACTGGAGGTGTAGCCGAAGTCACCCAGGATGTAAGTCTCGTTGGCGCCCAGCGCCACAGCATCCTGATTATCGCGCACGGTGGCGCTATCCTGATCGTAGGTCTGCAACAGGCTATGCAATGGCTGCCCGCTGTCGAAGTTACTATCGGCAATATCCACGACGTAGTTGCCGGCGGCTAGATTGCGGAACTGGTAAAGCCCATCCAGTGTGCCGTCGTCGTCGGTGGTCACGCCACCCGCGCCGTTCACATCGAGCAATCCGTCAGTGACCGTGTAGCCTGCGAATGTGCCATCATCGAGGGTATTGACTACGCCGTCGTTGTTAATGTCCAGCTTGCCGTCAATCACGCGGATGCCCAGGAGCGCGGGGCTGTCGTCATCGCTATCAGCGATCGTGCCATCCCCGTCGAGATCGAGGTAGCCATCCTTAATGGCGATGCCGGTGAGGGTCGTGGCGACCAGTGCATCCTCGGCGTCAATCACGCCGTCGCCGTCCTGATCCTGATAGAGGTTGACCGTCACCCCGTTGATGCCGCTCTCGGTGGCGTCCAGCACGCCGTTGACGTTGGTGTCGCTCCACACGGTATCGCCGATGCTGCTGTAACCCTGCGGGCGGTAGCCGAAGTCGGCGTTATCCACGCTGGCGTTGGTCAATTCGACCACCGTTTTGTTGTCTTTGGTGCTGTCGCGGTCGGCAGTCTGTGTGTAGCCCGCTGGCAGCGTGCCGGGATCCACCATGACCAGGTAATCCGCGCCGTTGCCGGGCAGGTTTGTGAACTGGTAAGAGCCATTGGCATCGGTGATGGCGGTGGAGAGCAGCGTGTCGCCGGCATCCACAATTCCGTTGGCGTTCAGGTCGCGGTAGAGCCGCACGTTGACGTCGCTGAGGCCTTCCTCGCCAGTGTCCTGGTCGCCATCCCCGTTCCAATCGGTGTAGACGGTATCGCCAAGGTTCAGACCGCCGTCATAGCCGAAGTAATCCGGACCATGGGCTGTGCCTGCCGCCAGGGTGAAGGGTGTCGTCGTCTGGTTATCGCAGCCCGCGCCGCCATAGCAGGCGCCACCTTCGGGGTCGCCGCTCTGCGCCATG
>JAFGFB010000119.1 GCA_016931315.1 Anaerolineae bacterium | reverse complement strand
TGATTTACGCAATACAGCAAGGCTGACTTTCATCGTTGTAAGCGGCGTCTTGAGATCATGCGAAGCATCGCCAATGAAGCGTTGTAAAATCTTAACTCTTTCTTTTTCGAACACCAAATCCCGTTGATGTTCCTCCGCTTGCCTGCGTGCGGTGATATCGCTGACTATCAAACGACATTGATCAGTGCTGCTTGCACTGTTTTCAACACCGGCTCCCTCGAGATTTGCATAAAATTCAATATCCTGTGTCGTAGTCATGCCAATCTCGCAGGATTGCAAGACTGAAGGTGAATGCTTCGCGAGGCTTCTGAGGTATAAGTAAAAAGAGTCTTGAGCGTTTGGCATAACGAAATCCGTGAACGGTTGCCCGACCAGGTGTCCATTCTCAGCATCTAACATGACCACCCCGGTATGATTGACCTCCATAATCACCGTGCTGGTTATGTTCAGCGTAAAGTAACCAACTGGCGCAGTATGGTACAGGTCGGCATACCGGCGCCGAGATACAACCAGGTCTTGTTGAGCCTGGCGCAGTTCTTGATTTTGCAGTTCCAGCTCAATTTGGTGTACGTGGAGTTCGTGCATCAGATTTTCTACTTCATCGGGAGAAAGCTCGCCAAGCTCCAGCCGCCGCTCTTGCGCGATTTGCTCAGCGCGCATGCGCAGATCTGCAAATTGGTCCGTATTGGACACTGGCATAATTAATATCCTCTCGGTTTAACCGCTCGTGATATCCTCGATGGCAAGTAGAATGAAATGCAAGCCTTCGTCGTTGGCTTTGACCTTGCGCGCATTGAGATACATTCGCTTCGAGCCGATGCCTGGGAAGTCATGTCTGACCTCGAAACCTTCGAAGAAAGTATTTTGGGGAACAATCTCCTCCAGTAGCTCGCGCAGCCGAGGGATATCCCACTGTCGATTGCCCAAATCGTAAAGCAATGCGCCGACAGTATTTTCGGACTTCACATGAAATGTCTTGTAGAAAGTAGCATTGGCAAAAACCACACGCAGGTCTTCATCCAACACAACCAAAGGCTCCCGCACTGTATCCACAACGCTCTCGACAAACCGGCGTGCATCTTCAATCGCCTGCGTGCGCTGGTGTTGTGCAGTAATGTCGGTGAACATGATAGCCGCACCCGTGATGACATTGTTTTCAGTCCGGTATGGCTTGATCCGCACCCGATACCAGTCCCCGGTGTGAGACTGCACTTCAAAATCTTGCGTTTCCAAAGTATCGAGGACGCTTTGCACGTCTTCAACCAGGTGGGCATCAATCAGGTTGGAAGAAACATGACCAAGTGGGCGGTTGATGTCCGTTTCAATTAAATTGATGACCTTGGTGGCTGCGGGGTTAAAGCGCCGTATATGCATTCTTATGTCCAGCAAGATAAGCCCCATTTCCATATTCGCAAGCACATGATCTAAGTCGCTGTTAGCCCAGGTAAGTTCCCTAACTTTGTTGCGCAGTTCGGCGTTCACCGTCACTAATTCTTCATTAACCGCCTTCAGTTCCTCTTGCGAGGTTTCCAGTTCTTCATTCACACTGTGCATTTCTTCGTTGGCTGATTGCGCTTCTTCATTGGCCGATCTCAGCTCTTCGATAGTCGCTTGGAGATAGTCTTTTGTAGCGGTTAGCTCTTGCTCCAGCTCCACAATCCGCCGATCCACATAGCTCTGGTCTGATGTAAGCTCAGAATCATTTGGCGCCCCCAAAGAGATAGGCACATCTTGGAAGATCACCGCTATCAGATTTCGTTCGGAAGAATCAGGGAACCCAATCGGCTTGACGATCAAGTTAATGATGTGTGTTTCGCCATTTTGTTTGATCTGTACACTTTCATGGACGACTTCCTGTTTCGTTGCCATGACGGTGTGTAATGCATGGCCCAGCGATGTCTGCAGCCCGGTGCGCGCCATTGCCAGGATGTCCAGATTAGCCCTTCTCTCGGTAGTCAATTCCAGATATCTTCCGGTTCGTCCCCGGATTGAAACAATCTCATGCCGTTCATTGACGACAACACAAGCCGGTGCATAGTTTTCGAGCAGCATACGATCAATCAGCGCGAGGATATCGGCTGGCGTGTCAGAAGCGACGATGCGGACGATATCTTTGCTCGCCCAATCTGAAGTAACAAACGTCATGTCCGGCACGCGAGTGATGTTGGTTGCCGCGCGTTTAAACAGCTTCGCTTTTGTGTCAACCGGATCAAAGAGATAATCGAGTTTGCCTAAGTTTTCAGATGTACCCAAGAACAAAAACCCGGATGAGTTTAGCGCATAGTGAAACAAAGAAAGCACTTTTTGCTGCAAGGTTGCGCCCAAATAAATCAATAAATTGCGGCAGCTAATCAAATCAAGTTTAGAGAAGGGCGGGTCCTTGATGACATTCTGAGCTGCAAAAATCACCCTATCGCGGATTTGCTTGACAATTCGATAGCTGTGGTCTTCTTCGACAAAAAACGTGCGCAGGTACTCGGGAGGTACGTTGGCAGAGATGCCGCCCGGATATAGACCAACCCGGGCTTTGTTGAGCGCTTCTTCGTCGATATCGGTCGCAAAGATTTGCACATCGAAAACCTGGTCGCGCATTTTCATGTGCTTTTGGATGAGCATGGCAATGGAATACGCTTCTTCGCCGGTCGCACAGCCCGGCACCCATACCCGAATCGCTTGATCAGGCGTGCGATTTTCAAAAAGATGTGGCAGCACCACCTGCTCAAACACTTCGAAAGTCTCTGGATCGCGAAAGAACTCGGTTACTCCGATCAGCAGGTCTTTAAAAAGCGCTTCTCTTTCATCCGGGGTCTGTTGAAGGTATTGGACATACGCCACTAAGTCTTGGCTTTGGTTGATCGCCATGCGTCGCTGAATCCTGCGGTCGATCATATTGCGTTTATACAAGCTGAAATCGTGCCCGGTTTGGGCACGCAGCAAAGCTAAGACTCGCTCGATGTAATCGGCTGCATTCAGTCCTTCCGGCATGATCTTCCGATCCATCAGAGTGAAGGCAAGGGTCGTGTAGTTAATCAATTTAGCGGGCATCTCGTCAGGCGGCAGAATATAATCGACCAGCCCGGTCGCAATCGCGCTGTTGGGCATCCCCTTATTTTGCGCCGATTCGGGCGATTGAGCCATCACCAGCCCATTCTGCTCTTTGATCAACTTCAACCCCAACGTACCATCGGTACCCATGCCCGAGAGGATGATGCAAATCGCCCGGTTGCCCTGTGCATATGCCAGCGAACGGAAGAAAAAATCAATTGGCAGATCAGCGCCCATCCCAGAATATCTTTCCTGCTTGCTCAGTTGAAGTTTGCTCTGCACCAATTCGACGTTTCGACCCGGCGGAACCACATAAACGCGATTGGGTACGATATCCACACCTTGTTCGATAACCACAACCGCCATTTGGGTAAGGGGTTGAATCAATTCGCTCAAGTAGCTTTGGTGGTCGGGGTCAAGATGTTGCACCACAACAAAAGCTATGTTGCTGTCGTGCGGCATATGTGCAAAGAATTGCTTAAGCGCTTCCAGCCCGCCAGCCGAGGCGCCCAACCCCACGATGGAGAATGGCCTTGTTGGTTCGGTTTCAGGCTCAGTTGTTTCAGGAATCTCACCTGGAAACGTTTCCTCATTGTCATCGTGCTGATTCTTTTTCATTGGCGGTTGTCTCTTTTCTTTTCTAAAGTAGGTCGCGCAGAAGTTCTCCTGGTTCTACCTCTGGTATGTATCACGCCACCAAGTTCTTCGTCTACGCCTGTAACCTGTTATGATTAGAAATCCGCTCCTGACACAAAATTAGACGGGCTGAAATTGCCCTTACACTTCAACTCTTCCTACGTCTTCCCAAGCTCAATCTGAACTTCATGCCTTGCGCCATCCTTTAACAAGGGGATATAGCCATTAGGGACAATATTGCCGTCAAGCGTGGTCTGAATCACACCACAATTGACGCCAAGAGGATTACTGACGCGAATGATATACAGTGTTCCACTATCATTGTAGGTCAGTTCATAACCAGCCCAATCGCTGGGGATACATGGATCGATCACTAATTTCTCGCCCGTTCGCTTCAAACCCAGGATGGCCTCGATGCCCAGGCGATACATCCAGCTTGCCGAGCCTGTATACCACGTCCAGCCACCTCGGCCTGTGTGTGGCGTAGCACTATAGACATCAGCAGCGACAACATAGGGTTCGACCCGATACCTGCCAGCTTTGTGATTGGTATCACCGTGCGCGATTGGATTGAGCATTCTGAACAGATCAACGGCGCGGTTGCCTTGTCCCAGTTTGGCAAAAGCCCATGCAACCCACACCGCCGCGTGAGTATATTGCCCGCCGTTTTCACGAATTCCGGGCGGATATCCCTTGATATAGCCAGGATTGCGGGGTGTTTTGTCAAACGGTGGCGTGAATAAGAGTACGAGCTGATCCGCATCGCGAATCAAACGCGCAGCAACAGCATTCATTGCCTGCGCCATATGGTCAGGATCGCCCGCGCCAGAAAGCACTGCCCATGATTGAGCAATCGAGTCAATCTGACATTCCTGATTCTGTGCCGATCCCAGGGGGGTTTCATCGTCATAATAGGCCCGCCGGTACCAATGACCATCCCAAGCCTGAGTGTCTAGCGCTGCTTTCAAGCGCTGCGCTTGATCGCTGTAAGTATGGGCCTGATCAGGATCATCCATGTGTCGGCAGAGCGGTACCATATTCATTAACACACTGTGCAAAAACCACCCATCCCAGACACTCTCGCCGCGTCCCCCAACGCCAACCCGGTTCATGCCGTCATTCCAATCGCCTGTACCCATCAAGGGCAAACCATGAACACCTGCTGTTGAACCGCGTTTGACGGCGCGAAGACAATGTTCATAGAGGGTATAGGCCTCGCTCGTGGTTTCATATTGCCCATAGCGTTCTTCTTCATCTGGTTGCAGCGCATCACCACGCAGAAAGGGCGTTCTCTCTCTCAGGATGGCTGTGTCACCAGTTGTTTCGACGTAGTAGGCCGCGACGAATGGTAGCCATAGCAGATCATCTGAGAAACGCGTCCGCACTCCCCGCCCTGACGGGGGATGCCACCAATGCAACACATCGCCCGCCTCGAACTGGTGGCGTGCAGCACGGAGAATATGGTCATGCGCAATCGCTGGTTCCGTCAACACCAGCGCCATTACATCCTGCAACTGGTCACGGTAGCCGAACGCCCCACTAGATTGGTAGAATCCGGTTCTGCCCCATATCCGGCACGCAAGCGCCTGGTAAAGTAACCAGCGGTTCAACATGATATCCATGGCTGGGTCCGGGGTACGGACGGTAACTGTCTCCAAGACCCCATCCCAAAACACATGGGTAGCCTGCCACGCAGTTTCAACCTGCGCCGGGTCTTGAAAGCGTTGGATAAGCTCCAGGGCATGTTCTTTGTTGGCGCCTTGACCCAGTAGAAAATAAACTTCTTCGATCCCGCCGGTAGGTAAATCAATGTGAAGCTGAATAGCCGCGCAAGGGTCACCACCTGGTTCGACACTGCTTGCCAAGCCAATGCGACCAAGGGCAGCCGGACGACTGAGGCTTCCCTCTCCTCCAAGAAACTCGGTGCGGTCAGCGGTCACGCCATGAGGCGCTTTGTTAGTAGCCAGAAACGCCACCCGCTCTCCGAATTCGGTGTTATAGGCATTGCGTGCCAGTAGCGCGCCGCGATTATGGTCATATTCTGGAATGATATATGGTTGTGAAGCAGTTCGGCTCACGCCGAGTACCCATTCGGCATAGTAAGTGGCCGTAATGCGCCGAGGGTGACTCCAGGTGTTTTCCAGTCGCAATTTGATGATTTTGACCGGGGCGTCGGGGGCCATGAAAAGCCAGGTGTCCTGTATTAATCCCTGGCTATTGTGTTGAAAATGGGAGTAACCCGCACCATGACGTACTAAATAGGGTTCAGCATCGCGGCTGGGTAACGGCATAGGTGACCAAACTTGGGCCGTTTCCTCATCGCGCAGATAGAGGGCTTCGCCAGGGGCATCAGTGACCGGATCGTTACTCCAGGGAGTCAGCCTGTTCTGGCTGCTATTCTCTGCCCACGTATATCCTGCGCCCGCCTCAGATACTAAAAAGCCGAAGGTTTCATTGGCGATGACGTTTACCCACGGGGCAGGTGTCCACTGCCCTGGCGCAAGGTAAATCACGTATTCTTTGCCGTCGGCGCTAAATCCACCCCATCCATTGTCATAATTCAAGTTGTCAGGTCGGAGCAAGGGCGGCGTCACTTCGACTGTCTCTGAATCCAGGCTTGGTGTAAAAATCGGCAGCGGTGTTCGTGGCTCGCGTCTATGGGCAAGTTGTTCGGACAGTGATCCTTTTTGACCATCCAGCACAACGCGGGCAGTCGTCTGAAGCAGGATACGATTCGCCTCATTCATCTGATCGGCATTCAATGTAAAAATGCCACCACGCTGGTTCAGCCAGGCATTACCCTTTGAGCGCATGATGAGGCGGTGAAGCTGTCCCTGAAGTTCTTGCGAATAGCTGCTATCATACAGGTTCAGAATCACCAGATCGATCATGATCTGCTGGTTGCGCCAGTAGGTATGTGCCTGCAGGAGTTCTTGCACGAGCGGAAATTCGGTGGCATCACTCATGCCGACGAGGAGAATCGGATAATCGCCTGAAATGCCGTAAGCCCACAGCCCGGATTGCCCTTTCGTATTGGCGCTTAGCACTTCCGGGGACGCTCTCAGCCTCGCAGAAGGATACAGGAGCGCCGCAAGCACCTGCTGGATAAGCGCTAATTGCGGCGTGCCGAGGTCAAGTTGATGCAGCGCAAGTTCATTCTGGCGACGGGCACTATCGAAAGCATGGGCGATGGTGGGCCATTCCTTGTAACGATCAGCAAGGCTAATGGCTTCCTGGCGCGAGCAAGTCGCCAGCGTAAGATAGGCGAGATGCGCACTGGCATGAGGTTTTAGAATAAGGTCCTGACCCAGTGACATGATGGGATCAAGGGTAACGCCGACCTGTTGCGAGAAGTCGTGCGCGCCTGAATGAAGTGCTGCTGGCGCCTGAGCCGTCATGCCCCTCCCCATAAAATGCATCTTATCGCCATCATAAGCGCCGGGAAGGCTGTCGTTTGAGCCAGTAATTAACAGATGCCCCAGATAGACCGGTTCCTCGTCAGCGGCACGTGGACGGCGGTTAAACAAGAGCATGCCGTTTTCAGGCAAATATTCACTTTCAATAAACAGCTTGTTGAAAGCTGGATGTTGTTCGGCCTGTGGCGCCAGCAGTACCTCACCGTAGCTCACTAGTCTTAAATGTCGTTCCTGATCCCTGTGATTAACGAGTGTTATCTGCCGGATCTCAACATCATCGTCCGCCGCAACCGTGATTTGCATATGCAGCGCGATATCATGGTCACGGCGTCGGAACTCAGCCTGGTGGGGATAAAATAAAATCTGTTGACTGTGAGGTGTAACCCCCGTCGGTTGGTATGCGGCTGACCAGACAACCCCACTGTCCTGATCTTGCAGATAGAGCCAGGTACCCCAGGCATCACTGGTCGTATCCGCCTGCCAGCGAGTGAGACCTAGCCCCTGCCACCGACTATAACCGCCTCCCGCGCTCGTGATCAGGGTGCTATAGCGTCCGTTGGAAAGCACATGCACTTGTGGCAGGGTTGGATCAACCGGCACGGGCCAGGGAGCAAGTTTCACATGGGGTTGGTGCAGCGCCTGGGCGGTTATTTCATCCTGGTGGGGATATTCGAAGGGGGCACTGTTAGAAACTTTCTCTTGAAGCAACATCTCGACGCTTTGCACGGCTGGATCAGTGTGAAACCGGTGGATCATGGGGTCGTGGAGTAGGTAATTCGTCAGCGAAAGTAAGATCATGCCTTGATGATGGGCCATGTAGGATCGGACAACGGCATGGTCCTGGCGTAGCGGCAGCCGGGATTGCGAATAGTCTACCGCCTCATAAAAGCCGTAATGCCCGCGCATTTTCAGATCATCAAGGTGATCCATGTTCTGGCGCACGGCTTGCGGGCGTAGTCGTAAAGCAAGCAAAGAAGCGTAAGGTGTAATGACTAAATCCTGGGTAAGACCGCGTTGAAACCCCAGACCCGGTACGCCAAAGGCGCGATACTGATACGTCATATTAGTATCAAAAGCATAGTAGCTCGACTCAGAGATACCCCAGGGTACATTTTTCTTCTGACCATAGGCGATCTGATAATCGACTGCCGCCCGGCAGCTTTGAGTCAGGAAGGTGTGCTCATAACTTTCCATGAGCAGAGTTGGCATGAGATATTCGAACATGGTTCCACTCCACGAGAGCAGTGTGCGCACGTTGACGGCATTGGTTATGGGGCGGCCCAAATGCAGCCAGTGGGTTTGGGGAACATCGTGTTTGGCAATGGCCAACAGGCTGCCAAGGCGTGCTTCAGATGCTAACAAATCGTAGCAGTTATCGTCAAGCTTCTCGCGTGTGACGTTGTAGCCGATATGGAATACTTTGCGTTGGGTATTGAACAAAAACCCGAAATCCATCGCCTCAAAGAAAGCTTCGGCCCGGAACGCTAAATTCTGATAACCTGCCAATAAGGTTTTGACTCGCAACTGGGTCGAATTGAGACACGCTCCCAATTGATTACACCAACTGAGGGCCTCGCGCATCTGATCCGATGTATTATAGTTGTCTTGTAGCAGATTTTGGATGGACTGTACATGGGAATAAGCTGTTTCGCAGATTGCTGCGAGATCGCGCAGACGCGGTGTTACAGGGAATGCGTCCACCAAAGTTCGCCAACCTGATAAAAGAATCGGCGGGCTGTCCGGCTGAATAAAGAGCGACGGCGGCTTGTCCAAAAGCGATAACCAGGGCAGAAACAAATCCATGTCGCGCTGCAAATTCGTCAAGTGATGTTGAAACCGCTCTGAGATGATGCGCAAGCCGCTCAACATCTCAGCATTGGGCGCAAACGCTTCTGACTCGAGCACAGCGAGTATCAGGTGTGAAAGTTCTGCCCATGCCTCCTGATTCAACCATACCAACAGGGAAGCCCAGCACTCAGGAGTGTGTCGAACAGTCTGGATTTGCTGGCGCAGCGAAGTCGTATAAGTATATAAACTCATAACTGTTGCATTCGAGCTATTAGCAAGGCAATCATCGAGACTTTCTTCTAGCAGCCCCAGTGTATCCAGTAATCCTTGCCAGCGTTGCGGGTTTATTGCCTCAGCGTTGGGAGACGCCAAGCAAGCCTGTTTGATCACAATCAGGCAGCCTGCCCAATTGCCACTATCAACGGTCGAGACGTAACGCGGCAAGAGCGGCTCCAAACTTTGCGTATTGTACCAGTTTAGAAGATGCCCACGGTGATGCTCTAATCGATCGATAGTATCGAAAGTCGCTTGTAGCCGCATGACTAAATCTAGCGCCCCCATATACCCCAGGTCATAGGCAGCCAGGGTAGATAGGAGCAACATGCCGATATTCGTTGGTGATGTACGGTGGGCAAGCACAGTTCGTGGCGCTTCCTGAAAATGATCCGGTGGCAGCCAGTGATCTTCAGGCCCGACCATCTGCTCAAAGAACAACCAGGTTTGGCGGGCCAGATGGTATAAACCGACTTCCTGCTCTGTGGATAGCAGAGATTCCAAACGTGCATGTGGGCGGCTGATCCAATAAGCGATCTGGGGGGAAATGAGCCATAAGATCAAAAGTGGTGCCGCAATAGGCAATGCCGCCGGGTTTAGCACGCCGATCATTAAACCAACCAGTCCCACCAAAACTGGAACCAGGATCATCTCACGCCAGATCAACGCTAAACCGCGATTTTTCCCAAAAGACCGTGCGGTATGCGCTGCCGTTGTCCATTGCAGCAGTTGTTTTCGCGTGATAAACAAGCGCACCAAGGTTATTGCGATCGCATCGAATGCCAGGAGTGCTTCGTAAGGGAGAAAAACGAGTGCAAACAACCAACGCCATGCATCCATGCGGAAGGGTCGCAGCGTATCACCCAGCGTTACCGTTCGAGAACGGTGGTGCAGCCCGTCAAACATCGGCATGAATAGAGGAAAACCCAGCGTTCCCAGGCCGATAAGCGTCCAGACCCATGGCGCACCAATCAGGTCCAACCAGGCCATTACAAATAAGACCAACAACGCAGGTGAGATGAGACTGCGCCGCAAGTTATCCAGAATCTTCCATCGGCCAAGCAAGGAAAGTGTATTGGGAATGCGCTTGCCCGCTTGGTTGCTTGGAACACGGGGCAGCAACCAGGGCACTAACTGCCAATCGCCGCGTATCCAGCGATGCAGCCGGCGCGCATAACCCAAATAGCGCGCCGGGTATTCTTCAAGCAACACAATATCGGTTACAAGCGCCACACGTGCATAAATGCCTTCAAATAGATCGTGGCTTAACAATGCGTTTTCCGGTACTCGATTGCTAACACACGCCTCAAAAACATCAACGTCATAGATGCCTTTCCCTACATAGCTGCCTTCACCGAAAAAATCCTGATAAACATCGGACACAGCGCGGGTATACAAATCCAGTCCGACCTCACCGGCAAAAATCTGGGTAAACAGGGATTGATTGGCGCTGGTCGGTTTGACTTCCGTGCGCGGTTGAAGAATCGCATAACCATCCGTTACCTTGCCCGTGAGCGGATCGTATTCAGCGCGATTGAGCGGATGAGCCAGCGTAGCAATCAGGCGGCACGCGCTGTCCTCAGGTAGAATACTGTCGGCATCCAGTGTGATCACGTACTGGATGTGCGGCAAAACGCTCAGGTCGCCGACCTGCACCGTGTATGAAGTCGTCGTACATCCTCGGAGCAAGTGATTGAACTCTACTAACTTGCCGCGTTTACGCTCCCACCCCATCCAACAATCTTGTTTTGCATTCCACTGCCGCGCACGATGAAACAGGAAAAATGGGGGAATATCCCGTTCATATTTGATGTTGAGAGCCGTGATCCCTGCCTGAGCATGGCTAATCAGAGCCGCATCACCAGGCATATGCTCGCTCAATGCGTCGGTATAATCGGTGAGCAAAGCAAAATACAGAGAGGGATCAGTATTTCGCAGAAAGTGAAGCTCTAACTGCTGCAAGAGCGAATCAATCTCCTCCACATCAGTGAATAAGGTAGGAATGACGATCATTGTCTGACATTCGCTGGGGATACCGTTCTGGAAGTCCAGCCGTGATAACCTGGAGGGCGATAGGCTGTGTGTGATGCTCCAGTTAACCAGGTTGATGGCAATCGCTGTAGCGGGCAACAGAGTCAAAATGCCCGCGCCAATGACTTGGCTAGGGCTGCCACCTAATGCCGTGGAGAGAATCATGCACAAGAACACGAGTGCGCCTGAGAGTGAAACGATGCTGCCCAGATAGGTTGGAGTAGGATGAGCAAGCAGCCAACGGCGGAAAGCAATTAACCATGTTGGCTGGTAATGAAGACGGTCTTCCAGCTGGTGGCGACCAGCCCCGACCAGATAATAGCCCACATGAGTTGTCCGCGATGTGGGGGACGTTTCGGTACTGAGGGCTATCGCTTGCCTGGCGACTTCTTCTTCCGATTGCTTCGTCAGACGGGCCAGGTCCTCAATGGCAGTCCGGTAGCTGTTTCGCGTGTCAAAATCCATTGTCGGATAGACCTCGGCGGGATCGAGTCGCAAGATTTGCTCAACCACACAGACGCTTTCAAAAAAGCTCTTCCAGTCCTGGATGGCCAACATGCGTAAGCTGGTGATGCAGTGTCCAACGAGGCTGTCATCGGTACTGGATGGAACAACGGATACAGGCGGAGTCTCGGTCTGGACAAGGTGCGCCAGAGCCGTCGTCAGGCTGTCCAGAATACCCAGGCGCAGCATCGTAGGAAATGCCCAGAGTTCGCTCATCGTCAAAGATACGCCGCCCGCCTGAAAAGCTTGAAGTAAGGTAACGGTATCTTCGATGCTTATCTGAGAATTGCCGTAGGCAATCGCTTCGTGAGCAATCGCATAGATACGTGGGTACTTTGCCCAAACCGTGTTTTCGAGCTTGGGTAATTGCTGGTAGTAGCCGGGTGGCATATCTTCGCGAATCTGGCGGATGGTCTGCTGAACCACGAAGAAATTGTCCAAGAGCCACTCGGCGGCGTAAGAAGGCGTAATGTCTTGCTGCGCTGCACTGCTGAAATGCTGGTAGGCACTGTTTAGAAACTGCTCTTGCTGTTGCAGCCGCTGCAGGGGCAAAGGTTTGCCAGCCACTGTTTGGGAAAGGATGTACTGCCCGGCAAGACGATGAGCCAAGACCACCACCGGGCTTTCCTTAAAGACTTCGCCCCCTGCCGGCTCCATTTCCTGGGTATTGAAGTTTTCTGGTGAAG
This sequence comes from Anaerolineae bacterium, assembly GCA_016931315.1. Taxonomy (GTDB): domain Bacteria; phylum Chloroflexota; class Anaerolineae; order B4-G1; family SLSP01; genus JAAZNO01. Next base: position 12,946 of record JAFGFB010000119.1, on the reverse strand, counting down.
ATACATTGTATGCCATAGATTAACGTGCCATACGCCTAACGGTAACGGCATCTTGCGCTATTTCAGATGACTCATGTGGCGAATCCTGCACAATGAGTAGCGGGATTGTCCCATCGGTTATAAATCGGTTTGTCACACCTCCGTATGACCACTTTGTCTCGCCGGAATATCCGTGAGCACCCAAAATCAAGAGATCAATCCGCTCTTGCTCGCTGAAACTCTGGATAGTAGCAGCAACATTGTCGCTTACAAGGAGGTGGGTCTGGACATCAATTGACAGGTGAGTTTGAAGGTGTTCCAGATACTTAGCGCCTTCCTCCTGATTGCGCTCAACAAATCGGTTTATCAATTCCTCGTCCTCATGGGTAAGCGGCATACGACGAGCCATCTCCGGCTTATTGACAACATGCACGAGCAAGAGTTCTGCTTGGTGAGCTTGGGCTAGGGCTGTCGCCATGGACAGGGTGGCCCCTGCTCGTCGTGATCCATCCAGGGGAACAAGGAGTCGCCGATAGCGTAAATCGCTGATTGGGGTAGAGCTAGACAGGTTTGTTCGGATAATCAGTGTTGAAGTCCGTATTCGTTGAAGAATCTGCTGAATGATACTTCCATCGTGGCTGCTCAAGATCAGCAGGTCCGCTATGTTGGTGTGAGCCAATTCAACGATTTGCTCGGCGGCACGCCCTTCAATAAGCATTTTTTCGACCGCTACATCGCATTCTTCCAAGTGAGTTTTTACGACACTCAGGTAGGTGTCGGCTTCCGTCTTCTTAAGATACCAATCCAGGGGATCGGCCTTGGGCATTCGAAGAGATTCAGAGGGTTGTTCTAAAATGTTAAGTAAGATAGTCCGGGCATCAAATGCTTTGGCGATGGCAACTGCATGTGGCAGCACACATTCGGCTAAATTCGAACCATCCAAAGGCACCAGCACAGTATTCAGCATAAGTTCCTCCAACAAACACTACCTTAATCAAGGTTCGTGCAGCGTGATCCCTCGCTGCACGAACCTTGCCTTTGTCCCTATCAGTGGTTCCTTTTGCTCGGCTATTCGAATGCTTCGAGATCCAGGCGATTTCTGGCTGGAACTGGATCAGTGTAATTTTGTGGCAGGCCAAACAACGCTCCGGCAACTTGTGCACTTATCCAACTGTGGTAACCGTTGTATTCGTCAATGGAGGTGTTCAACTCCAGCAACGCGACGAAGGCCACACTCAGGGTTGTGTCCATCTCGGTGACTATTGCCCGGAATTCGTTCGTATCTAGTTCTGGCACGGCTTCCAGTAGAGCATGGACATTACGATGGAACATAACGACTGCCTGAAATTGACTTGCGGTTGTGACACTTGCGCGGTTAAACGTGGTCAATTTACCCTCAAGCCCGGTATATAACCGATTATCAGACAAGTCTACCCCAGTGCCGTCGAGGAAAGTTTTGACGCTTTCCATTATGGGGCTGACTGCCGGGAAGGCTAAATCATAGGCTATCTGCGCGGCCTCAACCCTCTCTTGGCGGGTGAGCAGTTCATTGCGATCTCCAGGGATCGAGAGAACCAGCAATGCCAGAAACACCAGCACTACGACGCCGATCACCTTGTTACGAAAACTCAAACGATTCAGGCGATTCAGGACCCCTTTTTTTTCAGCTCCCTGACCAACGGTTTTTGCGTTTGCAGTCATGACTCGCTCCTTTTTATAGAGGAAAGCGTAAAATTGCAGGCGCTTTGTTAAGAGGATACGGACGACGATTCGCCCGTATCCTCCAAACGCAGCCTACTACTTCTAAGACCTAGCTATCCGCCATCCATGAAACACGCGGAGAGCGGCCAACAGCACGACCGCTCCGACGAAAGCGACGAAGAGGCTCCAGATATTGAAGCCCGTCGTGCCCGCTATGCCGAACTGGTTAAACAGAAAGCCACCGATGAACGCACCGAGGATTCCCACCACGATGTCCATGAGCAGCCCTTGCTTTTGACTAGTCTTCATCACTTTGCTAGCGAGCCATCCGGCGATCGCTCCGATAATTATCCAAGCAAGCCATCCCATTTGATCCATGATCTGTAACTCCTTTTTTTGTTTACCGCGCTCGAAATTGAACGCGGTTTCGATAAGTGATAGTTGGGCTGTTTAGACAGCCGCACGAAACAGAAACGTTTCGCCAATTACACTTTCAACTTAGCGGCCCACTCGTCAATCTGTTTGTTGACGTCTTCTTTGGCAATGCCATATTTCTCCTGTATTTTGCCTGCCAGCATTTCGCGATTGCCGTCGATCTGCAAGAGTTCGTCATCCGTTAACTCACCCCATTTTTTCCTGGCCTCACCCCTGAGCTGCTTCCACTTACCAGCAATTTGTTCCCAGTTCGCTGTGTGATCCATAGTTATTTTTTTTCCTTTAACTCACCAAATATATGTTGCAGAACCATTCCCCACTTAGCGCGAACGACTCAGTATCAACCAGATTGCCCGACCCACCAGCCATGCCAATATCACATAGACAAGCATGGCGATCAGCGTGGTGACTTCCAACACTGAGGTCCCGCCCAACGTCGGGTTTTGCAGGAGGCTTGCGAACAACGCCACGAAGGGCGCCGACAGTCCGTAAATGAAACTGGCAAAATCGTTAGCTGCATTCACGCCGACCAACTGTAAAATCACTCGGACCGCTAGCAATAGTGTCAATGCGCCGAACAGGAAGTAGACGATACTGACGATACGCGCAGTGGTAGAATTCTGATTTGCGGCCGCGATGCCCCGTTTCTTTTCGTCCAGATTCACAGCCTGATCGTGTTCAATATTCTGGCCGACTTTTGCTTCGTGCCGAGTCAATTCCTGATTGCGGAGTTCACTCTCGGTCATGACGATTTATCTCCTTAATAATGTGGATGCGTGAGTCGTAGCTTCACGTCAGATGAGTGACGCGCTCTTCAACGTTTTTGAGCATCTCACCGAATTTTTCTTCGAGCCGCTTCACCATTGGATCAACCGTATCGCGGTCATTCCCCCACTCCTCCTCTATGCCCTGCACGAGATTGTGCCGGGCTTTTTCGCCGGAAGAGGGGGCAAAGAGTAAGGCCAACATTGCTCCGATGCCCAACCCAAGCGTCAAAGTCAGCGTCGTCAACACGATTATTTCACGCCTGACCTGTATTTCTGCGTTGTGACTGTAATAAACACGATCATTGTTTGTCATTGGTCCCTTCTTTCATCTAATAAAATCCTATTCCGAGGAGGGGATACGGACGACGATTCGCCTGTATCCCCAAACGCAGCCTACTTCTTAAGACTTAACCATCCGCCATCCATTAAACACGCGGAGAACGGCCAACAGCACCACCGCTCCGACGAAAGCGACGAAGAGGCTCCAGATATTGAAGCCCGTCGTGCCTGCTATGCCGAGCTGGTTAAACAGAAAGCCACCGATGAGCGCACCGAGGATTCCCACCACGATGTCCATGAGCAACCCTTGCTGGCGACTGGTCTTCATCACTTTGCTGGCGAGCCATCCGGCGATCGCCCCGATAATTATCCAAGCAAGCCATCCCATTTGATCCATGATCTGTAACTCCTTTTTTTGTTTACCGCGCTCAAAATCGAACGCGGTTAAGACGATCCCTGGTTCACTCGCCGAATCGCGACTGACAGAGTTAGGCGGTTTCGCGTTGCGCTGTCTCTGCTGCCCGTGATTCGGCGAACGTCTTCAGGTTGGACAAATATCCTTCGATGTGTCCCATGCCGGAGCGTCGCCCCAACTTGCTCCACACCTTATCCATAAACCCATTGGACAGTGTCAAGTGCTCCATGTAGTTAAACGACGTACCATCCTCAACAGGTTCCAGGCTCCAAGAGATTTCGTAATCCTTCGCCCCAGTACCTGACACCATCTTGAATATGATCTGTTCCGGTTCCATCCATCGGGTAACTTCAAACCTGATCCTAAGCGGTGGTCCCATCCCGATTTTCTCTTCGACCACAAATGTCATTCCTATGCCCGAATGCAGTTCACTACCATAGTGATACTCACGCACCGCTGTCCACCATTTTTGGATCCAAGTGGGATGGATCAGGCATGTCCATACTTCTTCCGGCGCAGCCGCGATCTGGATCGATTTCTCAAATGTTGTCATTGTATGTACCCTTCACTACTACCAACTATCGAATGTTCATGTGTCGATAACTCTAAGACCCTTTGCGTCTCTGCCTGGGTAAAGTCCGAAAGCGATCTTCGTCCCGGTTTTGTCGCCTTCTCTGAAAGCCTTTCAACTGGTCTGGCGGCAACATCCTAATTCCGTTCAGGCTCAGGTCTGATGACTTACTTCGCGCTCGTTTTGTTCCTCGTTCGGTGGACTGTGATAGGTAAGCTGCCGTTACGTTGCGGTTTACTCGCCAGCGTTAGAAAGTGATGTCCACTCAAAAAGCACTTCTTGATTGTCGGGAGACGGCGTTGATAACGAGAATTGCTCGTACCCGGCCAGATTGATGCCGTGCAGTTTCTGCACCTGCGCTCGATACCAGCAGTCAAATGGAAAAGTAGAGGCAATGATCTGGCCCAACGCCCCGTCCACATTGGGAGCCTCAAGGGTGGTCACTGCCGCCGACCCAAAGGCGGTTTCCACCAATGCCAACCGCTCGCGCGTGATGCCCATACGCTGACGAGAGGCTTCATACATCTGCCGCCGAGAACCGGACAACTCCTGGCAAAACCGACGCCAGGCTTCCACTTTGCCAGCCACAATAGGGAATGTTAGAATAATGCCGGGCATCAGGAACATCCTCCAACGCTTTTCTTGCTTATGCGACGGCAAGCTTGAGCGTTGTATCTACAGATCGGTATATCATCGCGATCAAAATCGGGTAGTGGACGGAGATGCGGAACTGTGTCAGTTTGTATCCAGCACATCAGTTCATAAGATTTGTGCCGGACCACTCAAGTACATTTCTAAGCTTTATAATCTAGTATAATGAAGCAGAGTCTCAAGAGCGTCACAAGGAATGGGATAATGTCGGAATATGCACTACCTTTACATATTCATCTCCTGGGACCACCCGAAGTGCATCTTGGTGAAGATCGGCTGACGTTTCCCACGCGTAAGACACTGGCGCTGTTGATCTACCTGGCCGTTGAAGGAGGATCACAGCCGCGCGAGCACCTGGCGACCCTGCTGTGGCCGGACTCCAACCCGGAGCGCAGCTATGCCTCGCTCCGCAACACTCTGGGACACCTGCAAACTGCCTTAAGCCTGGCCCGTGGTCAGACCCCAACCTTCTACCTCACTGTCACGCGCCATACGTTGGCGCTGAATCCCGACGCCGATATTGACCTGGATCTGCACATGGTGGAACGGGCCTATACCCTGGCCCGTACCGACCGCTCAAGCCGGGCGCCACCGGGGAGTTCGGCCAGCCAGTCCTTGTTGCAGTCAGCCGCTGCTTGCCATCGTGGCGATTTTCTCACCGGGTTTTCACTCAGCGATGCGCCCGGTTTCGACGATTGGGCCACCAGTCAGGGAGAAGTCTGGCGGCGACGCCTGGGGCTGGTCCTCGACCGACTGTCTGAAATCCAGTTTGCAAGCGGCGATTTTGCCGGCGCTGCGGAGACCGCCTCGCACTGGATCACCCTTGATGCGCTGAATGAAGTTGCCTATCGCCGCAAGATGCGCGCTCACTTCGCGGCTGGCGAGCGTGGCCAGGCGTTGGAAACCTATGAGGCGTGTCGCACCGTCCTGGCGGATGAGTTGAGCGTGGAGCCGGAGCCAGATACGGAGGTGCTGGCGGCGCGCATTCGCAGTCCACACCCCAGCCCACACCCCGCGCTTCAATTAGATACCGCTGTTTCCTATCTGGAAAACCTGTTTGTCGGACGCATCGTTGAGCATCAGGTGTTGGTGGAGCGTTATGAACTTGCCGCCACGGGTCAACCCCAGATTGTCATACTGCGCGGCGAGGCTGGGATCGGCAAAACCCGCCTGGCCAGAGAATTCTTGGCCTGGGCCAGTGCGCAAGGGACGGAGGTGCTGGAAGGGAGTGCCTTTGAGAGCGCCAATCATATGCCGTTTCAACCTCTGATTGAGGCGCTCCGATTTTGGCTCGAGCGTGAAAATGCCCCAAAGGATTTGTTAGGGGAGACGTGGTTAACCACCCTGAGTCAGCTCGTGCCGGAATTGCGTGATCGTTATCCTGAACTGCCTCCCGCTGTTGTGAAAACAACAACAGACCAGACACGGCTCTTCGAGTCACTCGTGCGGTTAACGCTCGCGCTTGCCCATCGAGTGCCGCTGGTGCTGTTTGTGGACGACGCGCAGTGGGCGGATAGTGCCACGCTGGACCTGCTGCTCTACGCCACCCGGCGCTGGCGAGAGAGCGCGGCGCGGGTCATGCTGCTGGTCAGCCTGCGATCGGAAGCTTTGCTTCCGATGACCCAGCCCCCGCAAGTGAACCTTATCAAGTGGCTGGAGCATGTGGGACGTGAGTTAGCGCCCTATCATCTCGAGCTGGAGCCGTTAGGTAAACGCGATGTCGTGCCGATGGTCCTTTCCATCCTGTCTCCACCTGCTGCTGACTTCGCGGAGTGGGTGTTCAACGAAACGCGCGGACAGCCGTTCTACTTGATGGAGACCTTGAAGGATTTGCTCGAACGTGGCGCACTCCACCCCAAGCGGCGGGCAGATGTATGGGTCTTTAAGGTTGACGCCGAACATGATCTCGGGAAAGCGGTTCGCGTTCCATCCACCGTGCAGGCTGTGATCCGCTCCCGCTTGCATCGCCTCAGTCCTACTGCATTCACGCTGTTAGCCGCCGGAGCTGTCCTCGAGCAACGGATCACTTTTGAGCATTTGTGCCTCATCTCCAACGTGGCAGAAGATACGGGATTATCCGCCCTGGACGAATTGGTCAGTGGCCGGCTTTTGCGGGAGGTGGCGCAGCCTGGTACGGCTAGCATCTATGCCTTTGCGAACGACATAATCCGCGATGTCGTCTATACCGAAGCCGGGGATGCGCGCCGGCGGCTTTTCCACCGGCGTGCGTTGGAAGTCCTCGAAACAGTCAAAGACTCGGCGGTTGTGCTGGCCCACCACGCTCTGGCCGCTGGATTGGCGGAGGCTGCTTTCCACTACAGTCTGGATGCCGGGCAAGAAGCGTTACGCTTAAGCGCCGCGAGCGGCGCCATAGTCCATTTTGAGAAGGCGCGCCAACTGGTCCAGGATGGGTTGGTTGCCCGCACGGAGTTCGAGTCGCACCGACATGATTTATATGTGCAGTTGGGACAGGCCTATGAGTTGGACGGCCAGCACGAGCGGGCGCTGGCTATTTATGATGAATTAGATGGCTAACGCCAAAGCAGAATCCCCATCTGGACTGGAGACCCGAACCGGCGAAGCGATATCTTCGATTCGCATGTGCCCCTTCCGGCAGCGCCACATTCAAATCGTGTAGAATGTCTACTTCATCATCGCCCGGCGCAGCATGAATCCCGGCTACCTTGCCATAACCGGGTACATCCATTGTCAACTCGCCGACAAATCGCGCAGAAATTGATAGTCGTCATAAGGGAGTCGCTCCACCACCCAGCGAAAGCACGGGCCAGCAAGTCCGCCATCTGTGCCCATATCCTCGTGGAAGAGTGCGCCGGTAAGATATGGAGTTTGGTTAAAAGAAGCACATCTTGTACTGAAGTAAGTCCATAGTTGTTTTCGATCCACATTGCATCATATACCGGTTGAGATGTCAATGCCAAATGTTGCATTGGGATCAAGTTCAAAGAGTGTTTGCTGCTGAAGTCGTTGTGGGATATGCTATTGTATGAAGTGCTCTGTTGGATGATCTTACGCGACGCTTGGAAGCGCCAAAATTGCTCGCATCACGATGCGATATTCGTTGTGGCTGCTCCAAAAGACGTAGCCAGAGGGATGTCCAAGCCCGTCGCTCCCGTATATTCAACAGAAAGTCAGGTGTAGCAACCTGACTTTTTTACAATTACTTATCAGAACATCTGTGCCGAGAATCTTGATGGAAAAGAGTTATGGTTTCACATGTAGCGTATGGAGATGAAGCTTATAAAGATGCTGAGCGCTATCGTAGTGTTGCGATTGTCACACTAGCGGCCCAAAACGCTTCGGAATATGCGGGTGCTATTCGAGGTATTTTAGACGATAGCGGTATTCGCAAAGAGTTTAAATGGTCTAATTTACGTCAAGCTAGGGAGCGTTTTGCTGCTATCAAAATTGCGGATTGGGTAATCACAAGGGCATGCGCACAGCAAATCCGTGTGGATGTGTTAGTTTGGGACACATACGATGACCGTCATGATGTACAAGGTCGGGATGACATTGCAAATCTGCAGCGTATGTATTTCCATTTGTTCAGAAATGTTTTAGCAAATCGCTGGCCTATAAAAAGTACTTGGAAACTTTATCCTGATGAAAACTCTGCAATTGATTGGCGGGAATTATCACAGTACCTTGATACTGCCGGAGTTCATCTTATATTAGAAGGCTCTCTCCGAGATTGGAATTCGATAAAACTAAAATGGTTTCATGATTTCAGAATATTGAACGTTGAACAAGTACACTCTGAAAATGCGCCAATTTGCCAGGTTGCTGATCTATTCGCCGGAGTCGCCGTATATTCCCGAACTCATTATGATTTATACACCCAATGGGTTGAATGTCAATCGCTACAACAGAGACTTCCAATTATTTCTGGTGTTGAAGATCGTCGGTTCAGTGGAAGGGATAAAGAACGTTGTATATTTCTAGACCATTTGAACAAACAATGTAAGAAAAACAAACTAGGGGTTAGTCTAAAAACAAAACGAGGTCTCACAACTTTTAATCCTTCTAATCCCATAAACTTTTGGCTATATGTTCCACAACATGAAGAAGATGTAGCCCCCATTAGATCGGATGCTTGATTTTTGTGAGGAGCTATCCCGCTATCTCTTATCCCCAAACAGCCTCCGAAACACATCCTTCACCTCCACCCGAACAATCTTCCCCGCCAGCACATCGACATACATCGCTTTGAGCAGCAGGCGCGTGATGTCCTGCTGCTCCTGCAAAGTCGCCTCGGCCCACAGCGCGCCGAGATTTTCCAGGTACTCCCCCACCTCGAATAAATGCTCACTGCTCGGCAAGACCAGCGCCTCAAGCTGCATCTCCAGCGCCTGCCGCGACGCGCGATACTCTGCGTCGTCGATCAGCAAATCCTTGTAAAGCTGCTTCACGCGCCGGAGTTTTTCATTCACACGCGCGCGCTCGTGCAGCACCGCTTCGCGCTCATCGACGTTACCGGCTAGTTCCTCGATGCGTCGCCGCCAGTCATCCGGTAGTCGGATTGCCGCGACGATCTCCGACCACTGCGCCTCCAACTCGTCAGCGCGAAGGTGTTTCGACGGCACGCTGCATTCAAAACCGCGCGCCTGGGCAGTATGCCGGTAGTAACGCCACTCGCCGCCGCTCAGCGTGGAGTGGCAGCGCAGCGTCAGGCCGCATTCGTGGCAGCGCGCGATCCCGGCGAGCACGTACACACGCGACTTCTGTCCAAACGATTTGCGCTTCGACGCCCGCGATGCGCGCACTTCCTGGCACCGGTCGAACAAGTCCTGGTCGATGAGCGGCGGATGTTTGCCCGGATACAGTTCGTCCTTGTACTTCACGAAGCCGAGATAGAAGACATTCTTGAGCATCGGGTTCACGGTGTCTTTGGTGAAAGGCCGCTCGCCCCAATTGCCGGTCGTGCGATAGCCCGCTTCGTTGAGCAGATCGGCAATGCCTTGATCGGAGTAGCGCCCGGTCGAATACGACTCGAAAGCCAGCCGCACCCCGTCGGCGGTGGTGGGATGCTCGACCGGCAGGCCGTTCTCATCGGTCACATAGCCGAAAGGTAGCGTGCCATTCCAAAGCCCGTTCTGCGCGCGCGCCTTTTTGCCCAGCTTGGTCCAGAAGCGCAGTTGGTGCAGGTAGTATTCGTCGAACATTTCGTTGACCGTCTCCATGATGAAGCTGGTCGGGTCGCTGGGATCGGTGATGGGCTGGTTGACGAAGATCACATCGATGTTGAGCTTGTTGCGCAGCAGGTCTTTGTAGCGCCGTGCGAGCGCCAGATTTCGGAACAGCCGCGAGGTATGTACGACGACGATGGCATCGAACATCCCCTCGTGCGCGTCCATGAGCATCTGGTCGAAACCGGGCCGCATTTCACTGCTCCCCGATGTCTCGTCCTGGTAAACATGCACAACTTGGTAAGCGTAGCGTTCGGCGTACTCACGAATTTGCCGCTCCTGCGCTTCCAAACTCCAGCCTTCGCTTTGCTCCTCGCTGGAGACGCGGATGTATCCGGCGATGCGTTTTTCAGTCATCGGCGCTCCTTTCCGCCGCGCGCATGAGGATGCGAGCGAGGATGCGGCACAGCGCATCGACCGGCGGCATGAGCACGGCCTCGGTCTGATAAATTTTGTGCTTTGCGGGCGGCGCGGTGATATGATTTGTCTTTGTTTGCATAAATTCTCCTTGTTCTGTTTCGCTTATGGTAAAGGCGGGATGCCGTGCCGAGGGGTATAGATTCTGGCGTTCCGCAAAATTGAGGTGATGATGGGCAATGTGACGGCAGGGATGTTGAAGTCCCTGATTTCGATATGGCGCGCGGGCGACGCTGATCCCAAGCGCCTGGCGCGCTTCGAGGATGAGATCGGCCCGCTGGTGCGCACGGTGCGGCATTATTACAATCTCTCCGATAGCGCAGATGTTGCTTTGGACAAATGGGATGAGTTTTTTGAGGTGCAGATTGCCGCGCTGGTTGAAGAAACCGACGCAGCTGAAGGCGCGTTGGGTGCGGCACTCTGGCATGGCGTTGAGTTCACGATGCTGAACTTGGGGTTTGAGCACAAGACCGACCTTTCCGCGTATCTGCGCGAGGTGAGGGATCGAGAATGGCCGGACTGGTGCGCGCGTTACCACCTGCCGCCAGACACACCAAACTTGCTGTACTACTCGGAGCCGAAAATCTACGAGTATATGGAGTTGGGCCGTGAGGCGCTGGCGGAGCGTCTGAACGGGCCGCTCTTTGCGTTCGAGCAGCCCGGCGGCAGCCTTCAAACCGCGCTGAGCAAGTTCAGTGAGGCGATACGCGCCTGGTTGGATGCGCTGCCCAATGTCCGATTGACCGAGGTTTACGTCGCGCCCCGTCTGCTCGAAAACGATGATGTCGTCGCCGACGAGGACCTGATCGACTGGCTCTCGCGCGGCGAGACGGTTTTCGTGCAAGCGAACGCGGGCATGGGCAAGAGCATGTTCCTGCGCCACTTCGGGCTGCGGTTGCTGGACGCCGGGTATCTCCCGCTGTGGATCGAGCTGGGGGACGAGATCCTGGCCGGTGAAGCGGCCCTCGCAAGCTACCTGACGGACTTTCTGCGCAGCATCAACCGCTTCGACATCCCGGCGCATTGGGTCGGCCTGATTGCCGAATACGCTCACCAGCATAGGCGCATCATCGCGCTGGTCGAAGAAGGGGAGAAGTGGAACCGGCGAGTGACGCGGCGCATCCTCAAGGTGTTGGGCGACTGCGCCAGAAGCGTGCTTGTAGTTGGACGCACATCACAATGGCCGCCCGCCAGCCGTCAGGTCGCGCCTGCCTGGGACAGCGACCGGCTCGAACAAGTTATGCTGCGTCGGGGGAACGCTAGGCGTTTTGCGCAACTCGAAGCCTGGGTGCGCGAAGGACGTATGCTTCCCCGGCCCTGGGAATATGGCATCGCCGCCGAAATCGAGGGGAGCGAGCCGTTCGACAGCCCGGTCGAGATGCTGGAGCAGGCGCTCGCCGAGGTCACGACCGAGCGAAGTCGGCCCGGCGAGGCGCGGTCATACCGCTCACTTTTACGCGCCGAGGCCTGGCGCGAGATTACGGATGGAGAAAATACGTGGAAGACGGTGGGGCACAATAACAAAAAGTCGGCGCTGTGGGCCTGTGAAATGCGGGTCATGTATGAGTCAGCGGACGATACTTTTCGCTTCTCGCATGACCTGTGGCGGAGTTTCTTCGCGGCGGACCATGCCATCAAACAGAAATACACGCCGGAAGAGATAACGGTGGCATTGGTGGGCGTCCGGGATTGGGAACAAACCATTGCCTGGATCATCGACAGGGCGGCTCATGACAGCAAAAGGAACGAGTTTGCCGGGGCGCTGCTCGAAGCTGTCGCCAGCGAACTATCGCGCACCTGGCGGGGCAGCGGGTGGCTGCAAGGCGCACAGGCGGTTGGGGCTGCGCTGCGCTTGTTGGAAGGCTACGAATCGGCACGCCGGGTTCGTGCGCAAGCGGAGCAGGCACTGCTCGCGTTGCTGCCGCCAACGCTCGACGATGAGGTCGTCAGTCGGGCGCTGTTGGCTCTCGCGCCGTTGAGTCAGGATGCCGTGGGTTACCTCTGGCACGAAATATTCGCTCGCCCGTGGCAGAGCGTACAGTTTGTTCTGCTGGAAGAGCCGGGCATCGCACGACGGCTGTTATCCCTGGATAGCCCTACAGGGCGCGAGGATGGCGTGTATTTGCTTTGGTGCATTGCACGCTCCCCGAATGTCGATTTGGCGCAACTGGTCACAGCAGGGGAGCGCTGGCATGCCGGGAACGGTGATGCGCGGCGGCGGCGTGTCTCGGCGATATCGGGCGCGTTGAGTATCCAGGGGACCGATGCGGCGGCGTGGCGTCTGGCGACCTGGCTGGAGCAAGAGGCGCAGATCGACACCGACGCCGATTTTGCGTACAAGCTCCGTAAAAATCTCGAAGAAGGGCTGCGCCTATGGTCGGGCAGCGGGCGGACTTTGGCGAAAAACATGGCGACGCTTTTCCGCACCGAAATCCCTGATTGGATTTGGCGGCCTGTGCTCGACGCCATGCTGCGCGACCGGGACGAGGCAAGACCGATCTTACAGGCGCGGCTGGACGATCCCAAT
>JAFGFB010000118.1 GCA_016931315.1 Anaerolineae bacterium | reverse complement strand
GATGAACTGCTGGCGCGCACACCGCTCTCCCCGCCGGAGGAGGTTGCACAGGCAGCTGAGGCGGCGCAACGCGCCTTTTTCGAGTGGCGAAAGACGCCGCCCGTGCAGCGTATTCAGTATCTCTTCAAACTCAAAACGCTGCTGGAGGCGCACTTCGAGGAGCTGGCACGCAGCATTACGCTCGAAAACGGCAAGGTGCTGGATGATGCGCGCGGGGAGCTGCGGCGCGCCATCGAGAACGTCGAGGTCGCGTGTGGGACTCCAAGCCTGTTACTGGGCGATTTTGCGGAGGACGTGGCACACGGCGTTGATGAATATATGATCCGCCAGCCCGTCGGCGTCGTCGCCTCGATCTGCCCTTTCAACTTCCCCGGCATGATTCCTTTCTGGTACCTGCCCTATGCCCTGGCATGTGGCAACACCGTGATTATCAAGCCCTCAGAACGCACACCGCTCACCATGGTAAAGGTTTTCCAGCTGTTCGAGCAAGTTGGATTTCCGCCGGGCGTGGTCAATTTGATCCACGGGGGACCGGATACCGTCAACGCAATCCTCGATCATCCCTTGATTCAAGCGGTCACCTTTGTCGGTTCCACACCGGTTGCCCGCCACATCTACAGCCGAGCCTCGACAAACGGCAAACGCGTGCAGGCTCAGGGCGGGGCAAAGAACCCATTGCTCATCCTGCCCGATGCCGACCCAGAGTTGACCGTCCGCATCGTTACCGATAGCGTTTTCGGCAATGCCGGGCAGCGTTGTCTGGCGGCGTCAAATATCGTCATGGTGGCAGACGCGGGAAAGACCTTCACGCCACTGCTGGCGGAAGCCGCTGCGCGGCGCAAGGTGGGCAATGGCCTCGAGCCTGGCATCGAGATGGGACCTGTAATCTCACCGCAGAGCAAGGCGCGCATTCAAGGGCTGATTCAGACGGGTATGGCAGAAGGCGCCAGGCTGGTGCTGGATGGACGTGACCCGGTCATTCCAGGCTGCGAGCACGGCTATTTCCTGCGCCCCACCGTACTGGATGACGTGACGCCAGGCGGGACCCTGGCACGGACAGAAATCTTTGGGCCTGTAATGTCCATCTTGCACAGCCCCACCCTGGAAGACGCTCTGACGCTGGTCAACGGTGGCAGCTACGGCAACATGGCTTGTATCTTTACCAGCAACGGCGCTGCGGCGCGAAAATTCCGGCACGAAGCGCAAGCTGGCAACATCGGAATCAACATCGGCGTTGCCGCCCCGATGGCTTTCTTCCCCTTTAGCGGATGGAAAGAGAGCTTCTTCGGCACGTTGCACGGACAGGGGAAGCATGCCGTCGAGTTTTTCACGCAGACCAAAGTGGTTGTTGAGCGCTGGCTACAAGCCTGGTCACGCACATTCTAGCTCATGATTCAACCATCACAGGAGGCATCCCTTGATTAAAATCGCTAACGCGCCCTGTTCGTGGGGGGCGCTGGAATTCGATCTGGAAGGCGAAGCGCCGGGTTATGTACAGGTGCTCGATGAAATGGCGACGACCGGCTACAGCGGCACAGAGCTGGGCGATTGGGGTTTCATGCCCACAGAGCCTGAGGCGCTGGCGCAGGCACTCCACGCGCGCGGGCTGACGTTGCTGGGCGCCTTCGTCCCCGTGTTTATGAAAGACCCTGCCACGCACGCCGCCGGTTGCGAGACTGCCGTGCGCATTGCCCGGCTGATGGCAACTGTCGAGGGCAACTTGCCAGGGCATTCGCCCTTCATTGTTTTAGCCGATGAGAACGGTCGCGTTCCGGAGCGCACGCAGAATGCCGGGCGTATCACCCCGGAAATGGGACTGACCGACGCAGAGTGGCAAATCTTCGCCGAGGGCGCGACACGCGTCGCCGAAGCAGTGCGGCGTGAAACCGGACTGCGCACCGCATTCCACCATCACTGTGCAGGTTACGTGGAGACGCCGGCTGAAATCGAGCATCTGCTCGACCTGACGGACCCCACCCTGTTGGGGCTGGTCTTCGACACGGGGCACTACCGCTTCGGCGGCGGCGATGCCTTGGAAGGACTGCGCTGGTATGGCAAACGGGTCTGGCATTTCCACTTCAAAGACCACCAACCGCAGGTCGCACGTCGCGCTGCCATCGAGGGTTGGGACTACTTCAAAGCCGTGCGCCAGGGCGTCTTCTGCGAACTAGGGCAGGGTGATGTGCCCTTCCCCACGCTCATCGCGGAGCTGGAACGACTGGGGTACCAGGGTTGGGGCGTGGTGGAACAGGATGTACTCCCCGGCATGGGCGCACCCAAGGAATCTGCTCGCCGCAATCGTGAATACTTACGAAGCATCGGACTGTAAAACAACAGGAGATTCTACAACATGAACACAACCATCAACTTTGGCGTCATTGGTGCCGGGCGTATCGGCAAAATCCACGCTGAAAATCTTGCAAGCCGCATCCACGGAGCGGCAGTCCTCGCCATTGCCGACCCCAATGTGGAAGCGGCACGCGAGCTGGCGACCCGGCTACACGTTCCAAGCGCGGTTGCGGGGGCGCAGGCGCTCTTCGAAAATCCCGCCATCAACGCTGTCGCCATCTGCTCCTCTACCGACACACATGCGCGCTTCATCATTGAAGCCGCGCAGGCAGGCAAACACATCTTCTGCGAGAAGCCCATCGCCTACGACCTGACGCAGATTGACGCCGCACTATCCGCTGTGTCAAAGGCAGGTGTCGGCTTGCAAATTGGCTTCAATCGTCGCTTCGACCCCAATTTCCGTGCGCTCCGGCAAGCCGTGGCCTCCGGACAGATTGGGGCGCCCCAAATTCTGCGCATCACCAGTCGCGACCCCGCACCGCCACCCATCGAATATGTCAAAGTCTCCGGGGGTATGTTCTTTGATATGACGATTCACGATTTCGATATGGCGCGCTATCTGCTGGACAGCGAAGTGGAAGAAGTCTATGTAATGGGCGGGGTGCTGGTGGACCCCGCCATCGGCGAAGCCGGCGACGTGGACACCGCCGTGATCATGCTACGCTTCGCCAACGGCGCGCTTGGCGTGATTGATAACAGTCGCAAGGCTGTCTATGGTTACGATCAACGCGCCGAGGTTTTCGGCTCCGGCGGCATGGTGGCTTCCGCAAACAATACGCCGTTCAACGCCTGCCTCAGCAATGCCGAGGGAGTGCACGGTCCTAAGCCGCTGTACTTCTTCCTGGAACGCTACGCAGAGTCCTTCGTTGCCGAAATGCGAGATTTCGTCGCCTGTCTGCGCGATGGCACGCCGACGCCCGTATCCGGGCTGGATGGACGCGCTCCGGTGCTCATGGCGATGGCGGCGACGCGCTCGTTGCATGAGGGGCGCCCGGTGAAACTTGACGAGGTTGCCAAAGGCTAAGGTGCAAGGGACCATGAAGAAGGATGAGGCTATGTTCACACCTGACACCGATTTCGACGTTTTGACACTGGGGCACTTTGCCAAAGACCGCCTGGTTGTAGATGGGCAGGGAGAGATCGCCAAAGGCGGCGGAATCTACTACGGCGGCATCGCCCTGCGGCATATAGGGTTGCGCGTCGCTGTAGTCACGCGGCTGCACCCAGATGATTTCCCGCTGTTGGCGGAATTCGAGAGCCACGGCGCCACGGTCTTCGCTACACCTGCACCGGCTACTTCGGGCATCGAGAATTTCTACAACTCGGCGGATATGGAACGGCGCATCTGTAAACCCATCGCTTTTGCCGGGCCCTTTAGCGCAGAGGAAGTGCCCGATGTGACCACGCGCGTGATTCTCATTGCGTCCATCATCGCGGGAGAAGTAGACCTTCCCTTGCTAAAGGTGCTGGCGGCGCGCGCGCCCGTGGGTCTGGATGTACAGGGCTTTGTACGCGTTCGGGATGGGGATGATCTGGTATTCCACCCCTGGAAAGATATGGCAGAAGGGCTGCGCTATGTTACCTATCTCAAAGTGGATCGCGCCGAGGCAGAGATGCTCACCGGCAAGACCGACCTGCGCCTTGCCGCGCAGCAGCTGGCGGGCTACGGTCCGCGTGAGATTGTGATTACACAATCGGCGGGGGTCACGGTCTACGCAGAAGGCGCCCTGTATGAAGCGCCTTTCACGCCGCGCTCGCTGATTGGGCGCACCGGACGCGGCGACACATGTTTTGCCAGCTACGTGGGCTACCGGCTCAATCACAGCGCCGAAGAAGCCTGCCGCTTCGCCGCTGCAGTCACCACTCTCAAACAAGAACGCCCCGGACCGTGGGATGGCGACCTCAACGCAGTGAAAGCACTGCTGGACGCCCGCGCTGAGGGATAAACGGATCACAAGGTTGAACGCACACCGTGGATGATTCGCAATGCGGGAATACTGCGTCGCGAATCATCCATTTTCTTTTGGGGCTCTCCCACTACAAAACGCACCGTAGGCCAAAAGCGTCTTGCGCCATCGGCAAAAAGCGGTAGGATAGTACCTATCTTGAATGTGGAGTCTCAGAGAAATATGCGCTACGAAAACGTCTGCATCGAAGGCCTGGGGTATATTATCCCGCCCCACATCGTCACCACCGCCTGGTTGGAGGAGCAAATCACTCCTGTTTACCAGGCGCTTAAAATCCCAAAAGGATACATCGAACGGCTTACTGGCATCCGCGAGAGACGCTGGTGGGATGAAGGTACGCGCGTCTCCGATGCTTCGGCGCAAGCCGGAGAGCAGGCTTTAGCGAACACCGGCATTGATCGCAGCGAAATTCAATGCCTGATCAACGCCTCAGTCTGCCGCGATTATATCGAACCGGCAACAGCGGCAATCGTACACCACAAGCTTGGCTTAGCCCCTACAGCGATGAGCTTCGACGTAGTCAATGCCTGTCTCGGCTTTCTCAACGGCATGGTCATCATCGCTAATATGATCGAGCTGGGGCAGATTGATACCGGTA
Source organism: Anaerolineae bacterium (assembly GCA_016931315.1). Taxonomy (GTDB): domain Bacteria; phylum Chloroflexota; class Anaerolineae; order B4-G1; family SLSP01; genus JAAZNO01. Next base: position 7,749 of record JAFGFB010000118.1, on the reverse strand, counting down.
TGGTGGTCGCTGCCGAGATGCCCCGCGATGGGCAGTTGGCAACCATCAAGAACTTGTTGGAAAATCGCCCCGACAAAGAATCGCTGCGCGATAATCTGGCTTCCTTCACCCTGGGGGGCGCTTCCGTAGCCATGATTCTGCGCCACCATGAGAAATCGCGCACTGGCAAACACTTGTTGGGAGGTTATGCCTACAGCGACACCTCACATAACGACCTCTGTGTAGCACAAACCACCTGGATGAAAACTGACTCGACGCGACTACTCCGTGAAGGGACCAGAGTCATCGCAAACGCCTGGAAAGGTTTTCAGACCGTCATGGGGTGGACCAACAAGATGGTAAACAAAATCTTCAGCCATCAGGTTAGTGAACCACAGCGGCAGGTGGGACTACGAGCGCTGGGTCTGCCCGATACAATGGACTTTCCTACCGTCAGCACTCTAGGCAACACGGCCTCGGTCGCAGCGCCTATCTCAATGGCTCTGGGCATCGAAGCCGGCTTTGTGAATGAAGGTGACAAGGTTGTGCTCTTCGGTGTGGGCAGCGGAATCAACAGCATTGTCCTGGGAGTCCAGTGGTAGAGCGAAAAAGCGAGAAGGCAGGCTCGTCCCGAGAGCCAACGAAGGATGAGCAAGAGGGTGAGAAGGTGAAAGAGCGAATTGGAAGCCATGGGTGATTGGCGCACACTATATCCCTTTACTTCCCACTGGCTGACGCTAGAAGGAGACAACCGCCTGCATTATCTCGATGAGGGTCCCCGCAACGCGCCACCAGTGGTGATGGTACACGGCAATCCCACCTGGAGCTTCTATTACCGCACATTGATTCCAGGCATCAGCCAGACGCACCGAGTCATTGTTCCGGATCATATCGGCTGTGGGCTTTCAGACAAGCCCCAGAACTATCCCTACACTCTGGAACAACATATCCGCAACCTGGAGACCCTGCTCCTGTACCTTGACCTGCGTGACGTGACCCTCGTAGTGCATGATTGGGGCGGGGCAATCGGCATGGGCTTTGGCACGCGCCACCCAGAACGGATTACCCGCCTGGTCATCTTCAATACCTCAGCCTTTTACCTCCCAGCGGTGCCGTGGGTGCTGCATCTGGCGCGCAGCCGTGTGCTGGGAGAGGTCCTGCTGCGCGGGTTGAATGCCTTTGCTATCGGCGCGACCTTTGTAGGTCTGCAGCACCGCGAACGGATGACCGCACAGGTGCGCGCGGGTTATGTGGCGCCATACAATAGTTGGGCCAACCGCGTCGCTGTTTATCGCTTCGTGCGGGATATTCCGGTCACGGCGACCCATCCCACACGCGAGACCGTCAACGAAATTGACGTACGGTTGCCGCCGCTTGCAGAACGCCCTACCCTCATTTTCTGGGGGGCGCGCGACTTTGTCTTTACCGCGCGCGATTTCCTTGCCGGTTGGAAACAGCGCTTTCCTGCCGCCCAGGTGCATGTTTTTGAGGATGCCGGGCACTATGTCGTTGAGGACGCTCACGAGCGCATCCTACCGCTCATTCAGAGTTTTCTGACCGAGACACAGGTCCCGACGCCATCCAACAATGACTGAGAGCGCAAACCGTGAGCCAAGACTAAATAGAGCGATATACATGGAGGACAAACGAGATCCCATGCCCCAACTGTATAACGTCAGCACCGGCTTGACGGAATGCGCTGCACGCGCGCCGTATCATCCAGGGATCATCTTCCCCGCCGGACGCGATTCTGCGGGGCGCTCGAAATTCACCCAGTTTAGTTTCCAACAATTAGAATCTGAAGTCAACGCTTACGCACATGGATTGCACGATTTTGGCGTGCGAATGGGCGAGCGTGTCCTGCTCATGGTACGCCCTGGTGTCGAACTGATTGCGGTAACCTTTGCCCTGGTACGTCTGGGAGCTGTACCAGTAATCATTGACCCCGGCATGGGACGCCGTGCCTTTCTGCAATGCGTTGCAGAAACCGAACCGGCGTTGCTCCTCGGCATACCGTTAGCGCATGCATTGCGCCGTCTCATCCCGCGCCCTTTTGCCACCGTGCGACGGAGCATCGTGGTGGGAGAGCCCGCCCGGTTGGGCGATAGCACCCTTGCAGCCCTGCGCCGCGAAGGCAGCGCCCCCTTTCCCTGCGCTCCCACCACCACCGAGAGCGAAGCCGCTGTGGCTTTCACCTCGGGCAGCACTGGCGTTCCGAAAGGCGTGGTCTACCTGCATGGGATGTTCCAGGCGCAGATCGCACTCATGCGTGACCAGCTACACATCGAAGAGGGTGAGGTAGACCTGGCGCTGCTCTATATTTTTGCAATGTTTAACCCGGCTCTGGGTGTGACAACCGTGATTCCCGACATGGATCCCACCAAATCCGCACAGGTAAATCCGGCCTATATCGTCGAAGCTATCCAAACTTATGGCGTGACCAACGCCTTTGGCTCTCCCACCATCTGGAAACGTGTAGTCCCCTATTGCCAGGAGCGCGGCATCCGGCTACTCTCGCTGCGGCGCGTACTAATGGCAAGCGCACCGGTGCCGCCAGCGCTGGTAAAGGCACTTTTGGAAGACGTTCTCAGCCCCAAGGCAAGTGTCAACACGCCCTTTGGAGCAACAGAAGCCATGCCGCTCACTTTCATGGATGGACGGGAATTGGTAGAAGAGACCGCCGCACACAGCGCCAATGGCGGCGGGACCTGCGTGGGGCGCCCACTGCCGGGTATCACCCTGCGCATCATTCGCATCAGCGATGAAGCGATTCCCAATTGGGATGAGAATCTAGTCCTGTCTCAAGGTCAAATTGGCGAGATTGTCGCGAAAGGACCTGTTGTTACCCGGACTTACCTCAACCGCCCACAGAAAACCGCCGAAGCCAAAATTCAGGAGGGCGAGAGCGCCATCTGGCATCGCATGGGGGATGTAGGCTACTTCGACGCCGAGGGACGGCTCTGGTTCTGCGGACGCAAAGCGCACCGCGTAGAGACGGCGCAAGGCACGTTCTTCCCGGTGCCCTGCGAGAGCATCTTCAATCAGTATCCGGATGTGGTCCGTACAGCATTGGTCGGAGTTGGTCCACGTGGGCGCCAAACGCCGATACTGATCGTCGAAGCGCAGCCTGGCAAAGCGCCGCGCAGCAGCGCCGAACGAGTGCATTTTGCAGAAGCCTTATTGGCGCTAGGCGCTGCGCATGCGCACACCCGCGCTATCGACGAAGTGTTCTTCTATCCCGGTACCTTCCCCACAGATGTACGCCATAATGCGAAGATCCAGCGAGAAAAACTTGCAGAATGGGCCGGCAGAATTGTAGGGAAGTGAGCCAGTGAGGGGTAGAAGCGCGGCATTAATCAACCACGACAGTAGTACAAACATTTTCATTCAAGGAGGCGATCATGGTTAAGTCAGGTTTGATTTTCGGTGCAGTCATGCTGGTGGTGGCTCTGGGGGTGACCCTACTCAGTCCCCTGTGCGTTCCCTGCGCGGCCCTTTTCATAGGACTCGGCGCGGGATATGTAGCCGGGGTCTTCGATAAGCCCCGCACCAACCAAGCTGCTCTCAAATCCGGCGCGTTGGCTGGGGTAATCGCCGGAGCGGGCGGTTTCATCGGGCAAGCCATCGGCACCGCCATCAATGCGTCGGTGATGAGCCCCGATCAGGTAATGGAATTAATGCGGCAGTTTGGCATAGATGCCAGCCAAATGGGGGGCGCAAACGTCGGATACTGGGGGGGACTGATTGGATCAGCGGTGTGCGGCGGCATCTTTGCGGTGCTGTTGGCAGCCGGGCTGGGCGCCATTGGCGGTATCCTCTGGTGGCAAATGACCGGAAAGAACGCGAATCCACAAGTCTACAACCAGCAGTTTTAGACACTCGCAGTAGACCCCCGAGCTACTGCGGCGCAAAAAGGAAGTATCAGGGGAGTATTTCGCGACACGGTTCTTTCACGTCGTGAAATACTCCCCCAAACGGAGCAAATTCACGTCAATGAAAACGCTGGTAACCGGAGGCGGTGGCTTTTTAGGTCGCTACATTGTAGAGCAGCTGCTGAGCCGGGGAGATGCAGTCACGGTTTTTTCACGGGGCGCGTATCCAGAGCTGGAAGCGCTGGGCGCGCGAGTGTTGCGCGGAAACCTGCAGGATGCAGCAGCGGTGCAACAAGCCTGCGCCGGGATGGATGCCGTCTTTCATGCGGCGGCAAAAGCCGGGCTGTGGGGAGCGTGGGATGAGTACTATGCCGTAAATGTCACCGGCACGGAAAATGTAATTTCCGCTTGCCAACAGCAAGGCGTACCCAAACTCATCAACACCAGCTCGCCCAGCGTCATCTTCGACGGCAATTCCCAGGAAGGGGTAAATGAAGACATCCCCTATCCGAGCCTTTACGAAAGCCCCTATCCCCATACCAAAGCGCTGGCGGAGCAACGCGTCACCCAGGCCAACGGAAAAGGCCTGCTCACCGTCTCATTGCGCCCACATCTCATCATCGGGCCGCGCGATAATCACCTGCTGCCGGGCTTACTCGCCGCCGCGCGGGCGCGCCGGTTGCCACAGGTCGGCGATGGAAACAATCATGTGGATCTGACCTGGGTAGAAGATGCCGCGCGGGCGCACCTTCTCGCTGCCGATGCACTAGAATCCGAATCACGGGTCGCGGGTAACGTCTATTTCATCACCCAAGGGGAACCGGTCAATCTCTGGCCCTGGATTCGCGCCCTGCTGCGTGAGCTAAACCTGCCGGAACCACGCCTGCGGCTCTCTTTAACGGCGGCGCGGATGCTTGGCAGCGTATTGGAGAGCGTGTACCGTAGCCTGAGGCTGCCCGGTGAACCGCGTATGACACGCTTTCTAGCCAGTGAACTGGCACAGAGTCACACCTACGACATTGCCCGCGCACACCGGGATTTCGGCTACGCTCCCCAGCTAAGCATGGCAGAAGCCCAAGCACGCCTCATAGCCGCCCAGTTTTAGCACTCTCACCCCGAGAGTGCTTGACAAAATCCTAAGCCGTGGTACACTATATTGTGTTTAGCACTCCGACTCAGCGAGTGCTAAAGGTGGACCATTGGAGTACATACATCAATCAAAGATGGAGGTAAGTGAGTATGGTTAAGATTCGACCCCTGGGTGATCGCGTTGTGGTTGAGCCGATCGAAGACGACGAAATGACTTTCGCCGGCGGTCAGCTCGTATTGCCCGACACGGCGAAGGAAAAGCCGCAGCAGGGCAAGGTCCTGGCAGTTGGTCCGGATATCGAAGTCAAGGACGACGATGGCAACATCATCGGCATGCAGGCGGGTGACATTGTCATTTATGCGAAGTACGGTGGCACACAGTTCAAGACCCGCGAAGGACAGAAGCTGCTGATCCTCCGCGAGGATGATATCCTGGGCGTGCTGGAAGACTAGTCACTCAGTCACCCAATCCCAACGACAAGGAGAAAGAAACTATGGCAAAGCAATTGGTTTTTGGTAGCGAAGCGCGAACCGCGCTTAAGCATGGTATGGATATTCTGGCAGAAGCAGTCGTCACCACTCTGGGTCCGAAGGGCCGCAATGTAGCGCTCGATAAGAAGTGGGGCGCCCCAACCATCACCCATGACGGCGTGACCGTCGCCAAAGAAATCGAGCTCAAGGACCACTTTGAGAACATGGGTGCACAGCTGCTCAAGGAAGCAGCCACGAAAACGAACGACATCGCGGGCGATGGAACGACCACCGCTACGCTGTTGGCGCACGTGCTGATCGAAGAGGGTATGAAGAATGTCGCCGCTGGCGCTAACCCCATGCTGCTCAAGCGGGGCCTGCTGACAGCTGCTGAACGCATTGGCGAAGCCATCAAAGAACAGGCGGTCGAGGTTGTGACCAAGGAAGACATCGCCAATGTGGCAGCCATTTCCGCACAGGATCGCGAAATCGGCGAGCTCATCGCCGAAGTGATGGACAAGGTCGGTAAGGACGGCGTCATCACCGTGGAAGAATCCAAGGGTCTGGCTTTTGAGACCGAGTACGTCGAGGGTATGCAATTCGACCGCGGTTATATCAGCCCCTACTTCATCACCACTCCTGAAACCATGGAATCCGTCATCGAGGACGCCTATATCCTCATCCATGACAAGAAAATCTCTGCCGCACAGGACCTCGTGCCGATTCTCGAGAAGCTGGTACAGAAGGGTATCCGCAATCTCGTGATCATCGCCGAGGACGTGGACGGCGAAGCATTGGCGACCCTGGTGGTCAACAAATTGCGCGGTCTGCTGAACGCGCTGGCCATCAAGGCCCCTGGCTTCGGCGATCGCCGCAAAGCCATGCTGCAAGACATCGCTACCCTCACCGGTGGTCGGGTGATCACCGAGGAAGAGGGTCGCAAGTTGGATAGCACTACGCTGGCCGATCTGGGGCGCGCTGACAAAGTCATCGCCACTAAGGATGAAACCACCATCGTGGGTGGTCATGGTGAGGAATTGCAAATTCGCGGGCGCGTTGAACAAATCAAGATCGAGATGGAGCACTCCACCTCCGATTACGACCGCGAGAAGCTGCAGGAACGGCTGGCGAAGTTGGCGGGCGGCGTGGCCATCATCCGCGTGGGTGCTGCAACCGAGACCGAGCTGAAGGAAAAGAAGCACCGCGTCGAGGATGCGCTGAGCGCGACCCGTGCAGCGGTGGAAGAGGGCATCGTCCCTGGCGGTGGTGTGGCGCTGATCAATGCAATGAGCGCAATCGCCGATCTGAAAATGGACTATCCCGATGAGCAAACGGGTGTCACCATCCTGCGCAAAGCTCTGGAGCTCCCGCTCCGCAAGATTGCCGAGAACGCCGGTATGGATGGCGCAGTGGTTCTGGCAGACGTGCGTCGCAAGCAGGCTGAGGCCGACAGCAAGCTCATCGGCTATGATGTGATGAGCGGCGAGTTCCGCGACATGCTGAAAGCCGGCATCATTGATCCCGCCAAGGTTACGAAGGGCGCACTGCTCAACGCGGCTTCGGTGGCGGCGATGGTGCTGAGCACCGAGGCATTGATCACCGACATTCCCGAGCCTGAGAAGCCGATGCCCGCTGGCGGCGGTCCCGGCGGCATGGGGATGGATTACTAAATCGTCTTCTGATTCAAAAAAAACACGCCCGCGATTCGAATGAATCGCGGGTGTGTTTTCAATTAGAATCTGTCCGAAAATTCATCTCGATGCGGGATTTGCGCCTAAAGGCGCAGTTTTGAGAGTATTTTTTGGTTGGTGGACTGCGCCCACCAACCAAAAAATACATTCCAGAAAGCAAATTTGACCACAAGGCTCAGTGAGAGATTACATCGGGCTACAATTTTCGGATAGGTTCTTAATGAACGGAGATGGGCACTACACCCCCTCTGAATCTCAGAAAAGTGCCTTCCCCTTGGGGTTTGATGCCCTCCGTTCTAGCGCCTCACGGCCCTTAGGCGTGACGACCCACAACCGCGAACCGGTATGGAGCACACTACAGGCAGCTTTGAGTGAACAACCATCACAACCACCACCCCCGCACTGTTCAGCCTCACTCAGATAACCGTAACGCACCAATTCTTGCGTCATCTGCTGTACTAAAGCCGGTGTAGTGCCCAGCGTGTGAGCCACAAATTCTGAGCTCTGTGCGACACGTCCTGTCGCCAATTCGTGTAAGACTCTCCAAAGCATTTTCAATCCTTAGCGTAACTTTTGTGCAAATGAAGGCCGAAGTGACGAAAACGGCCCGAAAAATGAACTTTTACAACTGACAATAACGCAACTAT
>JAFGFB010000117.1 GCA_016931315.1 Anaerolineae bacterium | reverse complement strand
TGGCTAGACTAACGAGCATGTGGGCGATGCAAGAACACAAAGAGGTAGCTTTTTTGTGATTTTTGCGGGCTGCGCCCGCAAAAATCAGGCTCGCGGAGAGAGGCGCAGAGGGGTTTTTTGAGTGATCTAGCCGATTTTGCCACTGTAGTTTTTTTGCGGCGGGGCGTTAAGCGCCGTGAAAAATCACTCAAGGAAAAATCCTGTTCATCCTGGTAATCCTGTCTAAAAATGCCTTTTCGGAGCTTTGGACAGGATTAACAGGATTTTCAGGATCAGGCAGAAACGGAGGGGGAGTTGCATCCGCGCGGTTTTGACAGGGGCAGGCTCTGGGCATATAATGCTGCATGGTGGTAACGGCGCCCACCGTGGTGCATTGGGAAGGCATGGTTGCCAGCACCACCCCAAATGCAACATCATCATAGTTGGTTGAGTGTTAAAGGAGAGCATGAAGACGCGCATTGTCACCGATAGTACTTGCGACCTGCCCGAGGAGATTGTCCAAAACTACGGCATCACGGTCACCCCGATGTCCATCAATATTGGCGAGGAGACGTATCTGGATGGGGTGGAGATGACCCGCACCGAGTTCTACCGCCGCCTGCCCCACCTTAGCCCACATCCCACCACCTCGGCGCCGGGTCCGGGGGTCTTTATGCAGATTTTCGAGCGCCTGGCGGATGAGGGCGCGCAAGCCATCCTCTCGATCCACATCTCCGAGACGCTGAGTGCCACCGTGAATTCGGCGCGCCTGGCGGCGGAGGAGTTCAAGCGCATTCCGGTGACGGTGCTGGATTCGGGGCAGCTCAGCCTGGGACACGGCTTTATCGTGGAGCGCGCGGCGCAGGTGGCGGACCTGGGCAAGGAGATGCATGAGATTCTTGCCGCGGTGAGCGATGTAATGAAACGCACGTATGTCTTCGCCTCGCTCACGACGCTGGAGTATCTGCGCCGCAGCGGGCGGATGAGCTTTGCGCTGGCAAAGTTTGGAGACCTGTTGCAGATCAAGGCGCTGCTGCACATGAATCAAGGCGAGGCGGCGGCGCACCGCACGCGCACGCAGCGGCGCGCCACTGAGCGCTTGCTGGAATGGCTCGCGACGTATGCGCCCTACGAGAAGCTCGCAGTCGTTCATGCCGGGGTGCAGGCGGAAGCCGAGACGCTGGTCGCGCAGGTTCGGGAGCATTTTCCGCAGGGCGAAGCGCTGATTACGCAGATTACGCCCGTGCTCGGAGCGCACCTGGGTATCGGAGCGCTGGGCTTTGCGTGCGTGTCGCAGGGGTGAGGGAAAGAAAGCTCACGCAAAACACAATGGATACCAGGGTCACCAAAGACACAAAGGGGCTTTACCTTAGAGTCCTTCGTGTCCTTTGTGGTTAGAAAAATTCTTTTCGGGAGGATCAATCAAGATGATGAAGGTCGCTAAAGGCATAGCACTTCTCGGTGTGGTGGCGATGACGGTGGCGCTGGTGAACGGTTTCACGCGCGGGGATTTCGGCGGCGAGGGCAGTCAGCTGCTGTCCATGCCCTGGGGCATCGTCTCGCTCGTGGATCTGTACGTGGGCTTTGTGCTGTTCTCCGGTTGGATTCTGTACCGCGAAAAGTCGCTGCCCGTGGCGCTGCTGTGGACCGTGGCGATGATGGTGCTGGGCTTCTTCACCGCGAGCGTGTACACCTTCATCGCGCTGCAGGCGAGCGGCAACGACTGGCGCAAGTTCTGGTTGGGGAAACATGCCGGCTAAGCTGCAAGCCAAGGCGCGCGAGTTGCTCGAGGAGCTGCGCGCGGTGCTGGGCAAGAACAGCTTGCTGGATACGGTGCTGCCGCCGGCGCTGTTTCTGGTGGTCAACGGCATCGCCGGATTCAACGCCGCGATGATTGCCGCGCTCGGCGCCGCCGCCGTGATCGCGCTGTTGCGGTTGCGCCGCGGGCAGTCGCTGCTCTACGCGCTGGGCGGCATGGCGAGCGTGGGGCTTGCGATTGGGCTTGCGCTGCTACTGGGGCGCTCGGAGGGCTTTTTCCTGCCGGGCATCCTCAACGGCGCGCTGATGCTGGCGCTGGCGCTGGTGAGCCTGGCGCTCCGCAAGCCGATGGTGGCGTGGACGAGTTTTCTCGCCCGCCGTTGGCCGCTGGAGTGGTACTGGCATTCACGCGTCCGCCCGGCGTATACCGAGGTGACGGTGGCGTGGGCGGCGTTCTTCGCGCTGCGCCTGAGCTGGCAGGTGGCGCTCTTTCAGGGGCAGGCGACCGAACGCCTGGCGCTGGCGAATGCGCTCACCGGCTGGCCCGCCACACTGGTGCTGCTCGTCGCCAGTTATCTGTATGGGACCTGGCGCCTGGGCACGCTGCACGGTCCCAGCGTGGAGGAATTCCGCAGCGGCGCGCCCGCGCCCTGGCAGGGCCAACGCCGCGGCTTTTGAGTTTTGGAAAGGAGATCTCTCATGCAGAAAGCCGAACGTAATGCTTTGATTGCAACCGTCGTCGTCATCGTGGTGGGTGCGCTGGTCGCCTGGGCCGGGAGCCAGGGGAGCGCGCAAGTCTTCGGTATGCCGCTGTATGCGGTGCTCGTCGCGGGCATCTTCCTCATCCAGTGGATTGTCTTCATCCCGGCGTATGTGCTGCAGAGCGAGCGCTTCTTCGATCTGACCGGCAGCCTGACGTATATCGCGACCACGCTCCTGGTACTCGCACTCAGCAGCGCTGCTGGCGGCCAGTCGGCGCCCGGCGTCCGGTCGGTGCTGCTCACCGTGCTCGTCGTCATCTGGGCGGGGCGCCTGGGCACGTTCCTCTTCCGCCGCGTGAGAAAGGCGGGCAAGGATGACCGCTTCGACGCGCTCAAGCCATCGTTCCTGCGCTTCCTCAACGTCTGGACCATTCAGGCGCTGTGGATCACGCTCACCGCGGCGGCGGCGCACATCGCTATCAGCAGCACGCGGCAGACATCGCTGGACGTGTTCGCGCTGGTCGGGTTCCTGGTCTGGGCAGCGGGCTTTGCCGTCGAGGCGGTCGCCGACCTGCAGAAAAGCCGCTTCAACGCCGATCCGGAAAACAAGGGCAAGTTCATCGCCACGGGGCTGTGGGCGCGTTCCCGGCACCCCAATTACTTCGGCGAAATCGTGCTGTGGGTAGGGATAGCGCTCATCGCGCTGCCGGCGCTGCGGGGCTGGCAGTGGGTCGGGCTGATCTCGCCGTTCTTTGTCACCCTGCTGCTCACCCGGGTCAGCGGCATTCCGCTGCTGGAGCAGAAGGCAGATAAAAAATGGGGCGGGCAGGCGGATTACGAAGCCTACAAGAAAAAGACGCCGGTGCTGATCCCCCGCCTGTAGGGGCGCACCTTTGTGTGCGCCCGCGCCTATGTGTGCGCCCGCACCTATGGGTGCGCCCGCGCCTACGTGTGCGCCCGCGCCTATGTATGCGCCCGCGCCTATGTGTGCGCCCGCGTTGATCCCCCGCCTGTAGGGACGCACCTTTGTGTGCGCCCTCTTCAGCGGGGCGCGCCCTTCAGAAAGTCGAGGTGAGACCTATGGGAGCATCGAAATCAAGACGCAGAGCGCGTCGCCGCTCGGTTCAAGAACCGGCGTCAGAAGTCGAGAGACTGCAACGCAAAGTCAGGCAGTCTATGGGCAATCAGGTGGCTTTCACCGGGATCACGGGCGGAATCAAGATGTCTGAAGTGATCCAGAGCTTCATCGAACCCTATCTGAGGTATGCGGACACGGAAGAGAATCTGCGCAAATTGCTGGGCTTAGCCAGTATGGCATGGAATGTGGCGTTGTTCCCGAAGGAGCAACGGCCAAAAGCATTGGATGACGCCTTCGCGTCATTCGAGCCAGAGATGCGCGCGGGTCTCGAAGCGCTTGTAGAGGAGATGATAAAAAGAAAGGACCAACACTTCTCCGAAATCAGGCGAGCGGTGATTGACTTTGAGGTGCAGATGAACAAGGGAGGTTTCTACCTCTCCGTGGCTTCGTCTCCCGGCGAGCTCCCAGCTGATTCTCCCCTGGTGGAGAAACCATGACCCTAACGCAACCGCAAATTGACCCTACCCTCACGTTCAGCCCGGCGTGGCCCGAGGCCGCGGAGGCTATCTTCGCGCTGTACCGGCGGGCGATGCTCGCCGGGCGGCAGAACGGCAGCTCCAATTGGGATGAGGCCTATCCGACGCAGGAATTTCTCGAAGAGGACCTCGCGCTCGAGCGGCTCTTCGTGCTGCGCGAGGGGGAGACGCTCGTGGCGGCGGTCACATTGCTGGAGACGGACGACCTCGATAACGAGCCGCTGGGGTGGCGCGACCTGCGCTCGTGCGTGCCGGTGCGGCTGTGCGTGGCGCCGGAGCGGCAGGGGCAGCACATCGGCGAGTTGCTGATGCGGCATTTGATGGACTATGCGAAGGCGCAGGGCTACGAATCCATGCGTCTCCTCGCTGCGGTCACCAATCCCGCCGCCAATCGCCTCTACACGCGCATGGGCTTCAGCTGCCTGGGGCAGGTGCACATGTATGAGGAAGAGTTCAAGGCCTACGAGAAGGTGCTGTGAACCGCCTTCTCGCCTTCTCGCCTTTTCGCCTTTTCGCCTTTTCGCTTTCTCGCATTTTCGCTCAAATCGAGGTAACCATGGATCGTGAACACGTCATTCACCGTCTACAGTATCTACGCAACTGGGAGTTTGTGAATATCTTCCTGATGCCGAGTTTCATCTGCATGAGCCTGGTGGTGTTCTTTGGCAAAGACTGGCAGCCCTTTGCGTTGGGCGCCTTCATTATCAGCTTTATTCTGGCGCAGGGCACGTTCTACTGGCACCTCAAGCTGCGGAGCGTCCAGCAAAACCGCGCGGCTTTGCCGCCCTACTTCCACCGCCTGTTCACGTTTTTCAAGACGGCGAATATGGTCCTGATAGCGCTCTACCCCATTCTGGCGGTAGCCAGTCGGCTGCTGCCGGCGCTGCACTTTCGTGTGTCGGTGCTGGCGCATCTCATCTACGGCTTCGGCATTCTGGAGCAGATCAACTATTACGAGGTCCAGCTCAGCCACGATAATATGAACGACATCCGCTATTTGCTGAAGTACAAGAGGCTGCGTCGCTCGCCGCTGTGGGTGGATTTGCGGAAGACGGGTAAGGACGCAGATGAAGGCTGATGGGAGGGGGAGAGTTTTAACGCAGAGACGCGGAGGACGCAGAGAACGCAGAGAAATTCAATGCAGAGATGCGGGGAGTTTTAGCGCGGGGAGTTTTAACGCAGAGACGCGGAGAACGCAGAGGACGCAGAGAAATTCGATGCAGAGATGCGGAGAGCTTTAACGCGGGGGCGCGGAGGACGCAAAGGACCGGTTGATGGATCTGGGGCTTTAGCCCTGGATCATCCCAAAGAGTATGATTTGAAATCGCGGTGCCCCCCCCAGATTTGCACGGCATTTCCAGCCCCCGGCGCACGTCGCAAAGCAAAACACGCGGCAGAATGCCGCGGCTACAGAACCCCTTTGCGCGGCATTCCAGCCCCCTTATGAAGGTTCAGAATGGGGCGCCGCTTCGTGCCAGCGCCACTTCGTGGCGGTGCGAACTGAGTTCGCGGTACGTGCGTTAGGGATGGGGCGGCGATGGGGGGGGGCTGTGAGGCAAATGGCGCGGGCTGAGGTTGGCGCCGGTTTTGCATTATGGGTCTTGTCACTCCGGAATATTGGGGCTATACTGCATTTAAGGTGCGTCACTCCAAGCGTGGCTTTATCGTCCTCCCTTCGGGCACACCGCAACACCGCTGCCGCATTCGAGAGGTAGGGCTGTTGCATGGCTCATCAAATACGCTCTGCATTACGATATAACCCGCGGTTCTCTGCAGGCGCGCCCCCGCGCGTCACCGTGAGCACTCACGGTCGTTCCGCGCGCCCCTTCGGTAAAGCATCCCGACCGTGGCGGAACGCTGCCGCAAGCCCTATGTCTTTCAAAGTCTTCGCATTCAGTCATCAAAGGAGGATAACATGAGGATCTTGCGTTTGGTCTTGGCTCTGGTGCTGGGAAGTCAGCTGGCGCTCACGCCCCTACCCGCGGTTGGTGCAGCGCCTCACAGCTTGGGGGTCGCCGCAACGCGCGCCGCCTGTACGGTGGACCCGGGTGGCGGTGGGGATTACACGACCATTCAGGACGCCATCAACGACACGACGTGCGACACGATTACCATCGCTGCCGGGGAATACCCGGAAAGCATCGTCATCAGCCGCGATGTGACGCTCACCGGCGCAGATGCGGAGACCACCTCAATCTACTACTCTGAAGACACTGGTCGCGCCGTGACGATTGACGATGACGATGTGGAAGTGACCATCTCCGATATCACCCTCCAGGCGGTCTACAATAATGAGTCGGGTGGCTGCATCTACAGCGAGGGCGATCTGACCCTGGAGCGCGTTACGGTCAAAGGCTGCATGTCCGGCAGCTATGGCGGCGGTATCTACGCTAGAGGAGATCTGAGCGTCATCAGCTGTGTGGTCACAGGCAATCAAGCAGCCGAGGGCGGGGGCATCTATTACCTCAGAGGCTCGCTACGCGATAGTCTCACCGTGGTAGATAGCACCATTGAGCAAAATATTGCCGCCGAAGCAGGCGGGGGCATGCTCGTCAGCAGCGGTGAAGGCACCATCGAAGCCAGCCTGATCCAGGAAAACTATGCCGATGAGAGAGGCGGCGGCTTATATAATGGAATTTACGCCACACTCACCATCTCCGACAGTGCGGTACTCACCAACACCGCCTCCACCATCATTGATTCCGGCTACGGCGGCGGGATCTACAATGGCGGCGTCATCACCCTCAGCAACACGCTCGTTCAAGGCAACAGCTCGGCTTTTGAGGGTGGCGGTATCTTCGGCGGCAGCGGCAGCAATACCTGGCTCGACCAAAGCCAGGTGCGCGACAATACCGCCGGCTTCTACGGCGGCGGTATCATGGCTTACAGCGTTGGCAGCCCTAAGCCCACCACCACGCTCACGGCTAGCGATGTCAGTGACAACACCGCGGATACCGGCGGCGGCATCGTCAACATGGGGGCTTTAACCCTGGAGAATAGCTCTGTGACCGGCAACACCGCCGAAGATTCCGGCGGCGGCATCCGCAGCGACGGCACGCTCGCGGTGACCGGCGGAACAGTGAGCGACAACAGCGCCGGAGCTCATGGCGGCGGGCTGTATTCGGAAGACGAAAGCCTGGTACTCACGGAGGTGCTGCTCGAAGGCAACGTTGCCTCTAGCGATGGCGGCGGCATCTATGCGATGGCACTCACCTCCGATACACACGCCGACCTCACACAGGTCACGCTAGCCACGAATCAGGCGGGCGGCGCCGGTGGAGGCATCTATCAATCCACCTATATGAGCATGACCAACAGCACGCTCTCCGGCAATAGCGCCGGCGGCAATGGCGGCGGCATCGCCAACTACGGTCCCCTCACCCTGCACAGTGTCACGCTGGCAGATAACACGGCGGATAGCGACGGCAACGGCTCCGGGGATGGCGGCGGTATCTGGCAATACAGCTCCCACCAACCGGGGGTCACCAATAGCCTCATCGGCGGCAACAGCGACAACTCTACCGGCACAGTGCATCCCGATTGCTCGGGGACCTACACCAGCTACGGTTACAACCTCATCCGCGACGCGACCGGTTGCAGCGGCTTTGTGACGGTCTACGATCAGACCGGCACCGCAGGCACGCCGCTCGAGCCCTATCTGCTCCCATTGGGGGATTATGGCGGCGCAACGCCCACACACGCACCGCGCTACTCCACCCGCTACCAAAGCCCCGCAGTGGATGCCGGGACGACCACCAGCTGCCCGGCAACGGATCAACGCGGCGTAGCCCGCCCCATTGACCGCGACGGCGATGGGACCGCAGAGTGCGACATCGGCGCGGTGGAACTGGAACTCGAAGCGGGGGATGCCGATCTGGCAATCACCCAGAGCGCCAGCGCCGCCACCGTGGCGCCCGGGGAGCAGCTCGCCATCACGCTGACCTTCACGAACACGGGACCCTACGAGGCGACGAGCATCGTCGTCAGCGATGCGCTCCCGGCGTTGCTGACCTATAACGGCGCAGTGGGCAGCGGCGTGGTCATCACGCCCGTCACCGGCTCCAGCTACGCCTGGCAGGTGAGCGATATGGCGGCAGGCGACGCGGGGAGCATCACGATACAAGTCACGGTCGCCAGCGGCGCGACCGGTGGGGCGAGTATCACGAATCCCGCAAGCATTGCCGGCGCCGAGGATGATCCTGTAACCGGCAATAACAGCAGTAGTGGCACTCTCACCGTTGGCAAGTGTTTTGCCACCCCCGATGACGGCGCCACAGTTTTCCGCAGTTTGGATGCGGAGGCGCTGCGCGAGGCGATTGACGCTGCAGCAGCAAATGCCACCGTCAAGGTCGCCGGGACCTGCACTGGCGTGGGCGGCGGCGATGCCGTCGCCGAACCGGCGGTGGACCTGACCCTGCGCGGCGGGTACACGGCGGGGGAGTGGAGCACGCCCGATCCCGACCACCCGGCGATTCTGGATGCCGAAGGCGGCGGTCACGCGGTCAGCGTCAAGTCGGTAGACGTCACACTGGAGTACCTGCGGTTGACCGGCGGGCAGGAGACCTATGGCGGCGGGCTGTACATTAACGGCAGCGTCACCGAGCTCAGCGGCGTGGAAATCGTCGGCAACGCGGCGGATTATTCGGGCGGCGGCATCTACGCCACCGATAGCACCGTCACCCTGCACGAGACGCAGCTGCTGAGCAATACCGCCTACTCCGGCGCCGGAATCTACGGCGGCAACGTCAGCACGCTGCTCTTCGATACCGTCACCGTGGCACACAATGCCACGGACAGCAACGGCGTGGGCGGTGGAATCTGCCTTTCTTCAGGCGCCGCAACCCTCACCGACACCCTCATCACCGCCAACAGCGCCGACTTTAGCGCCGGCGGGCTGTACGTGGGCACGGACGGCACGGCTACCGTACGGGGCGGGTCCATCAGCAACAACAGCGCTTACCAAGACGGCGGGGGCCTCTACACCAGAGGGCAGACAATGCTCGAAGAGGTCACGGTTGATGGGAATACTGCCATTGACAGCGGCGGCATCTATGCCTCCGCGGGGGCACTTAGCCTGAGCCAGGTGACGCTCTCCAATAACAGCGCCAGCGGCGGTTTGGGCGGCGCGCTAAACAACGCCGGGGCGGCGGTCACCCTGGAGCGGTGTGCTGTGGTCAATAATACCGCCACCGCCTACGGCGGCGGTATATACAACAATGGTGGAACTTTGAGCCTCAGCAATGTCACCCTCAGCGGCAACGAGACAGACGACTGCGGCGGCGCACTCTACAACAAGACGGGCGCCACCGCGACGCTGACCTTCACCACCATTGCCGGGAACACCGCCTCATACGGCGGCGGCATCTATGGGGCGGCGCAGCCCACTCTCGCCAACACCCTCCTCGCCGGCAACACGCCGGATAACTGCCACGGATATGCGCCCCTCTCGAGCGGCTACAACCTCGCGGATGACGCCTCCTGCTCCCTGACGGGAACCGGCGATCAAGATGACGCCGAAGCCCAGATTGGGTCCTTGCAGAACAACGGCGGCGACACATTCACGCACGCGCTCCTGGCAACCAGCCCGGCGGTCAATGCGGGGCTGTGCGTGGCAGGCATCACCACCGACCAGCGCGGTTCCCCGCGCCCGGGTCCGAGCAGCACCCTCTGCGATATCGGCGCCTACGAGTCGCCCACTTCGGCTGCGCCCGCGGATGTCACGCTCAGCAAATCCGCGACGCCTGCCGCGCCCGCGCCCGGCGCCGCCATCACCTACACATTGGCCTATACGAATACCGGCGGACTGGTAGCAACCGGCGTACGCATCACCGATACCCTGCCCGCCAGCGTGCTGGGGACCTCCTACAGCAGCAGCGGCGCGAGTCTCACCCCGGTGAGCGGAAACCGCTACGTGTGGCGCGTGGCGAATCTCGCGCCCGGTTCCGGCGGCGTGATCACCATCAGCGGGGTCGTGGCAGAGCCGCAACCCGCGGGCGTCATCGCCAACACCGCGACCATCGCCGCCCGCAATGACACCGCTACCGGCAACAACAGCGATACCGCGAATGTGACCGTGCCCAATAGCGCGCCGGTCGCGACTAATGCTACCGCCGCAGCGCTCGACGAAAGCGCAGTCCGCCATAGCCGGGTCACCGCCACCGACCCCAACGGCGACGCGCTGAACTACGGGCTAGCAGTGGCGCCTATTTGGGGCACGGTAACGCTCGAGGTGGACGGGACTTTCGTCTACACGCCCAGCAACCGCACCACCGACTATACCGATACCTTCACCTATGTGGTGACCGATACGGGCGGGCTGAGCGACGGCGCGACCCTGAGCATTCCCGTCACCGCAGATAACGACCCCCCTGGAATCACCAACATTCCCAACCAGCACACCAGCGTCGGCGTCGCGGTGGGTCCCCTCCCCTTCACCATCGGCGACCCGGATACACCGCTCCCCGGGTTGACTCTGGGCAAAGCGTCCGACAATACGACGCTCGTCCCCCCAGCCAATATCGTCTTGGGCGGCGCGGGAAGCGGTCGCAACGTCACCGTGACCCCGGTCACCGGGCTGAGCGGCGTCGCCAACATCACGATCAGCGTCTCGGATGGTCCGAATACCACGACGGAGTCCTTCGCGCTGGCAGTGGGCGCGGTAAATAACCCGCCGGAATTCACCAGCACGCCCGTCCTCGCGGCGACCGAGGACAGCGCCTATACCTATAGTGTGGTCACCAACGACCTGGACAGCGGCGAGACCCTGACCATCACGGCGGTGAGCAAACCCGCGTGGCTGACCCTGGTGGACCATCATAACCGCCGGGCAACGTTGGGCGGCACGCCCCGCAACGGTGATGTGGGCGCTCACGGCGTAACGTTGCAAGTGGTGGACCCGAACGGCGCAAGCGCGACGCAGAGCTTCACGGTGACGGTTGCGAATACGAACGATGCACCGGTGGCGCACCCCGATACCGCCGCCACGAGCGAGGCGACCCCGAAGACCATCACCGTGATGGCGAACGATAGCGACCCCGACGGCGATACGCTCAGCGTGACAGGGCTGGGCATGCCAACCTACGGCAGCGCCGCGCTCATCGGCGAGACCGCCCTCTATACGCCGGCGAACCGCACCGCGACCTACGCGGCGGTCTTCACCTACACGCTCTCCGATGGCGCGCTCGAGGCTACGGGGCGCGTCACCGTCACAGTCAACGCGCCCAACGACCCACCGGTCATCTCCGATATCCCCGACCAGGAAACGCCGCAGAACACTCCCACGGGTCCGCTTACCTTCACGCTGAGCGACGGCGATAGCCCTCTCGCCACACTCAGCTTAAGCCGGGCGACCTCGAATCCGGCGCTGACGCCGCTTGCCGGCATCGTCTTCGGCGGCAGCGGTGCAGACCGCACGGTCACCGTCACCCCAACAACGGGCCTTGCGGGGACCGCCTTTATCACCATCACGGTGAGCGATGGCACAAGCACAGATTCCGACGGCTTCCGGTTGGACGTGCTTCCGAATACCCTGCCCCTCTTCGTGAGCGTACCGTTGACGGTGACCCAGGAGGACCTGCCTTACGAATACACCATCTACGCCACGGATGCAGAAGATGGGGGAGTCCCCGGAGCGTTGACTTACAGCGCACTGCTCAAGCCCGCCTGGCTCACGTTCACGGATAACGGCGACAACACGGCGATGTTGAGCGGCACACCGGCGCAGGCGCACGTGGGCGAGCACTCCATTCGGCTGCGCGTGACGGATACGGATGGCGGCTTCGCCATCCAGGAGTTCACGCTGACGGTGCTTGCCGTGAACGACCGCCCCATCGCGCGCCCGGATAGCGCCGCCACCGACGAGAGCACGCCCATCCTTATCGTCGTGCTGAGCAACGATAGCGACCCCGATGGCGATGCGCTCACGCTTGACGGGGTGACCACCCCACTCTACGGGCAGGCGGTCATCAGCGGGAGCGCGGTGCTCTATCTGCCCGTGCAGCGCACCACGAACTTCGTAGATACCTTCCGGTACGCGCTCACGGATGGCGCGCTGAGCGCCTCCGCGGCGGTCACGGTCACGGTGACCGCGAGCGACGACCCGCCGACCATTTCCGACATCCACAACCTGCGCACGGATAGCGGCACGCCGGTGGGTCCGGTGCCCTTCCGCATTAAAGACCCCGATACGCCCGTGGCGACGCTCGTGCTCGGCAAAGCGTCCTCGAACCCGGCGCTGCTTCCGACAAGCGCCATCACCTTTGGAGGCAGCGGCATTGTCCGCACGCTCACCCTCACGCCCACCGCCGCGATAGCCGGCACAGCCATAGTCACCATCACCGTGAGCGATGCGACCTCGACCGCAGCGGACAGCTTCATCCTCGCGGTGGCAACGAACACACCGCCGGAGTTCATCAGCATACCACCGGTGGATGCGCTCGAGGGGCAGCTCTACGCTTATCTCGCGCTCGCCACGGATGTTGACCCGGGCGAGGTGCTGACCATCACGGCGCCGGTCCTCCCGGCGTGGCTGACGCTGACGCCGCTGAGCAACGGACGCGCGGTGGTGCAAGGAATCCCGCCGGAAGCAGCGGTGGGCGCGCATCCCATCGAGCTGCAGGTCCGCGACCGTGACGGGGCGACGGCGACGCAGGCGTACACGCTCACTGTCCAGGCGCGCAATCAGCGTCCCATTGCCGACGCCGGACCCGACCAGAACGTGACTTTGGGCGCGCTGGTCACACTCGATGGCAGCGGCAGCAGCGACCCCGACGTGGGGGATATGCTCACCTATGGATGGCGCCAGCTCACCGGTCCGGCGGTGACGCTGAGCAATGCGGCGGCGCAGAAACCGACCTTCACGGCGCCGGGTACGGCGACCACGCTCACGTTCGCGTTGGTCGTCACGGATAGCCTGGGGCTGGTCTCGCTGCCGGATACGGTGAGCATCGGCGTTGGCGGGGCGGTGAATCAGGCGCCCACCGCGGCTGCAGGACCGGATCAGACAGTGAATGTAGGGGCGCTGGTGCTGCTGAGCGGCGCGGGCAGCAGCGACCCGGATGGGAACCTGCCCCTGACGTATCTGTGGCAGCAGACGAGCGGGACGACGGTAACGTTGAGCAATCCGGCGGGGGTCGCGCCCACCTTCACGGCGCCGGGGACGGCGACCGTGCTGACGTTCTCGCTGACGGTCACGGATAGCCTGGGGCTGGCTTCGACGCCGGATACGGTGACGATTACGGTGCAGGCATACCAAATCTATCTGCCGCTGGTATTGCGGCAGACCTCGGGGGGATAGCGAAGGCGTTTCAACAACCCGCATCAGCGATCAACTCTCTGCGCCTTCTTTCTGCAGGAGTGATTTTCGTGAACGGGGCGTAGCCCCGTTCACGAAAATCACAAAAAGAACTACCCTCTGCGCCTCTTCAATGTGCTCAAGTGTCTAAACGTATGGCCTCACCAAACTGACCTTTGAACTTCCCAATAATTTGTCCTATACCCGGCTACTTTTCGCTTCTTGACAGGTTTGCAGTACAGCCTAGAATACCCCAGGTGATGCGCGCCAACCGGCGCCACGTCACATCCGCTGACCATCTCGCCCATTACCCCGGCTAGACGGAAAGCCAGTGGCTTCCAGCACTAACAGCCATGAACCGCGCCTGAGCTGATACACACCTGCCGGTGCGCGTTGGCACTCGAAGCCACAGCTGCCGCATGCAGTCAGGAGACCCTGACAAATTCGATTTTCCAGGAGGAACAATGAAACGCAGATTCGCTTTGCCGCTGGTCTTATGGATGCTCATGCTTTTGGTCTTGGGACTGCCTCCACGGGACGTAGCCACTGCCGGGCTGGGATGGACGCTTGAGAGCACGGGCTTTCCAGGCATGTATACCTCCCTCGCGATAGATAGCAACGGCTACCACCACATCAGCGCCTTCTCCGCCGATCACCTGGTCTATGTCTATCAAGACGGTGCGGGCTGGCACAACATAACCGTGGATACGGCGGACAACGTCGTCGGTGCGGGGACCTCGCTGGTGTTGGATGGCGACGACTATCCCCATGTCTGCTATCGGAGCGGCAACAACCTCAAATATGCCTATCAGGATGCGGGCGGTTGGCACACAGAATTCGCCACCACCGAATCAGGCGCCGAGGGCACTTACTGCTCCCTCGCCCTGGATAACACCGGCTACCCGCACATCAGCTTCACCGACCATCTTGTTACTAGCCCGGATGGGCATCTCAAATACATCTACAAAGATGCGACAGGGTGGCACCTTGAGTCAGTTGCAGGTTCAGGCGAATACACCTCCATCGCCCTGGATAGCAACGGCTATCCTCACATCAGCTTCAGGGCTTGGAACACAAGCACCGGTTATCGGCTCGAATACGCCGTCAAAGACGCTTCCGGATGGCACACCACACCGCTGGTCACGAGCACTGTGAGTTCGATATTCCTGGTGTTGGATAACGACGACTATCCCCGGATCAGCTACTACAGTAATGACCTCAAATACGCCTACGAGGATGCTGGCGGTTGGCACATCGAGGCTGTTGACACGGAGGGCCAGACCGGCGACTTCTCTTCCCTGGCTTTGGATAGCAGCGACCGACCGCACATCAGCTACTACGACTGGACCAACCACGATCTCCGCTATGCCTTCCGGGACGCAAGCGGGTGGCACACAGCCACAGTGGATTCGACCGGCGATGTGGGTCGCTACACCGCCATCGCCCTGGATAACAGCGGCTTGCCGCGCATCAGCTACCTCGATTTCAGCCACAGCCAGGTCAAGATCGCCTATGCCGCCGCCGTGCCGGTTCTCACCATCACCAAAGAGGGTACGGGCAGCGGCGCTGTGAGCAGCACGCCCCCCGGCATCGCCTGCGGGCTGACGTGTACCGCCGAGTTTTCGACCGGGACGGTCGTGACGCTCACCACCACCGCCGATCCGGGCTCAGCCTTCGGGGGCTGGTCCGGCGACCCCGATTGCGCGGACGGACAGGTGACGATGAGCGCCGATCGGACTTGCACCGCGAGCTTCATCACGTTCCGGGTCTATCTACCCCTGACGCTCAGGGATAGCGCCGCTGGTCTTGGCGCAGAAGCTCTCAAGTGATTGCGCAAGGTTCATGGTAAGATTCGCTACGGGGACCGAGTAGCCTTAAGATATTTTTGACAATGTGGTTGGTTACAACTACAATACTTCAGGTAGAGCGCATGACAACAGGGCGCTCTACCTGAAGCGTTACGCAAACGACATCATTCGACAGGGGGATATTTTCATGCCAATGCAAGCTTTCGCACTCGAGGCCGGTGGTGAAAAACGATTGGAAATTTCCTGGAAGGGGATGTGGAAAAATGTGACCGTCTCGCTGGATGGCGCGCCGCTAGGCGTCATCCCCAGCCAAAAGGCGCTATCGGCGGGGCAGGAATTTCAGGCGCCGGATGGCTCGACTATCAAGGTGCAGTTGGTCAACAAACTCATGACCACGGAGCTACATGTGCTCCGCGATGGGCAACCGCTGCCCGGCTCGGCGGCCGATCCACGGACTAAATTGAAGAATGCTTATGGGATGATCTATTTCGTCGCCGGGCTGAACCTGGTTCTGGGGCTGGTTACCACGCTCTTCGATGTGGAATTCCTCCAGATCATCGGCATAGGCGTGAATTCGATCATTTTCGGCCTGGTCTTTCTCGTCTTGGGCTATTTTGTGCAGCGCAAGTCAGCCGTGGCGCTCATCCTGGCGATTGTCATCTTCGCGCTGGATGGGATTCTGGGCTTCGTGCTTGCCGTCACACAGGGCTACAACCCGGGCGGCGTCGGCATCGTGGCGCGCGTCTTCCTTATTATCCCCATGATTCAAGGGATTGGGGCAATCAAAGCGTTGAAGGCGCAAGAGGAATAGCACAGACATAATCCTCCAAAGGCGCAAAGGGAAACCCGTAGCGTTCTTGGCGGCTGTGCGTGAGATTTTTATAGCTTTCTTGGCGGCTGTGCGCGCAAAGCCCTGGCGTGAGAGGCGTTGCCGGAACGCGATATGGATATCGCGGCTACGAGTCCCAGCCCCCTTGAGGGGGCTTTGTGTGTTTAGCCCGGCGGCTTTAGCCCCGGGCCATCTTCGCGGTCGGCGGTCAGCGGTCAGTGCAGAAGGCGCCCACGGCGCAAAACCAACTAGTAAGGAAAAGATGATGCACTCAGATGATGTCTCAGAATACAGGTCGTTGTTCAAAGTTGCCTTCATTGTCACGATTCTCACCCTGATCATTATTCCACTGCAGATTGTGGTATTCTCAATCGTCCCGTTGCCCGAGACAGTTCTGGAGTGGTTCGAGCTATTTCAGAAGAACGTGCTCGTCGCTTTTTTCCACGCGGATTTATTTATCCTGATTGACAATATCTGCATCGCCGTCATCTATCTGGCGTTCTATCACACCCTCAAGGAGTCCAACAAGGGCTTACTGCAAATCGGGGTCCTTCTGGGATGGATGGGCATCGCCGCCTACATCTCCTCGAACCCAACCTTTGAGTTGCTGGCGCTCTCCAACGCCTATGCGACTGCCGGCGGCAGCGAAGCCAGGTTGGTGCTGGAGGCTGCCGGAAAAGCGGCGCTGGTGGGATGGCAGGGAACGGCTTTCGACACCTACTATGTCCTCAACGGCATCGCGCTGTTGATTGTGTCGCTGTTGATGATGAGAAGCGCGATTTATGACAAAGTGACGGCGAGATGGGGGTTGGCTTCTGCCATCCTGATGACGATCCCCTCAACCGCAGGCATCGTTGGCATCATCTTTTCGCTGCTGTCGCTGGTTCCGTGGTACGTCTTCAGCATCCGCTTCGCGGGGGTGTTCCGAAGGCTGGGATTCCAGATCCAGACGACGACCGGCGCCGGAGCGCCAGACCTGGAGAGCTGAGCATGGGTGAAGGTTGCTGGTGAGCAAACAAGACGCATAACGAAATCATTTGGGTGTGTTTCAAATGAGTTAAAAACCAGGTAGACTCAGGTACAGTAAGGTTACCACACCACCGAACCGGAGGGAACCATGGCTTTCAACTCAACAGAGATTATACAG